>JAEZHZ010000049.1 GCA_023436745.1 Pseudomonadota bacterium
CGTCAGACGTAGCGGTTGATGAGGTTTTCCAGCCGCTCCTGCTTGCCCGAGCGGTGCCTGGGGTTGAGATCCCGCTCCACCGCCAGATCGGCGATATCGGCAAGGCTGGTGCCCTCGCGATGGATCAGCTGGCCCAGTTCGCCATCCCAGCCGGCGTAGCGCTGGGCGCGGAACTGATCGAGGCGGCCGTCCGTGATGATCCGCTCGGCATTGAGCAGCGCCTTGGCGATCACGTCGACGCCGCCGATATGCCCGTACAATAGATCCTCGGCGTCGACCGACTGGCGCCGAACCTTGGCATCGAAGTTGAAGCCGCCGGTGGTGAAGCCGCCGGCGCGGATGATCTCGATCATCGCCAGCGTCAGATCGGGCACCGAATTGGGGAATTGATCGGTGTCCCAGCCGTTCTGCGGATCGCCGCGATTGGCGTCGATCGACCCGAAGATGCCGAGCGCGGCGGCGGTGGCGATCTCATGCTCGAAGGTGTGGCTCGCCAGCGTGGCGTGGTTTGCCTCGATGTTGACCTTGACCTCGTTCTCCAGCCCGTAGCGACGCAGGAAGCCGTACACGGTGGCGGTGTCGAAATCGTACTGGTGCTTGGTCGGCTCGAACGGCTTTGGCTCGATCAGGATCGTGCCGCCGAAGCCGATCTTGTGCTTGTGTTCGACCACCAGGGTGAGGAAGCGCGCGAAATTGTCGAGTTCGCGGCCGAGGTTGGTGTTGATCAGCGTCTCATAGCCTTCGCGCCCGCCCCACAGCACGTAATTGGCGCCGCCGAGCCGGTGCGTCGCCTCGAGCGCGGAGCGGACCTGAAGCGCGCCCCAGGCGAACACCTCGGGATCCGGGCTGGTCGCCGCGCCGGCGGCGTAGCGCGGATCGGAGAATAGGTTGGCGGTGCCCCACAGCAGCCGGATCCCGCTTTCGCCCTGCAGCTGCTCGAGATGGTCGACCGCCGCGGCAAAGCGGCGCTGATAGTCGCGGACATTGGCCGCCGGCTCCATCACGTCGACATCGTGGAAGCAGTAGAAGGGCAGGTCGAGCTTGCGCACGAACGAAAAGGCCGCCGCGCGCTTCATTGCCGCTGCCTCGGCCGCGTCGGGGTGGCTCAGCCACGGGCGGTCGAAGGTGCCGGCGCCGAACACGTCGGAGCCCGGCCAGCAGAAGGTGTGCCACATGCATACCGCGAAGCGCAGATGCTCGGCCATCGTCTTGCCGAGCACGAGGCGGTTCTTGTCGTAATAGCGATAGGCGAGTTCGTTCTCGGTGTCCGGCCCCTCAAAGGCGATCGAGGGGAGGGCGGCGAACGGATCGTTAGCGGATGCCATCAGAGCTCTTTCTTCGGAGTGATACGGGCATAGGCACTGCGGAACGCCGCCTTGCGCGGGGCGAGGCGCTCGATCAGCAGCGGTTCGGGATCGATCTGGTGCGCGACGGGCGGCGCGACGCAGATCTCGGCGGGGGTGCCGCCGTCGACCGCCAGTTGCGCGAGCCGCGCGGCGCCGAGCGCCGGCCCGACCTCCCCGCCGTGGAGGTAGACGAGCGGTACCTCGAACGCGGCGGCGATGATCCGGCCCCAGTAACCCGAGCGGGCGCCGCCGCCGATCACCGACAGGCGATCGACATGCGTGCCGGCATCGCGCAGTGCATCGAGCCCGTCGGCGAGGGCGAAGGCGACGCCTTCGAGCACCGCCTGCGCCAGCGTCGCGGCATCGGTGTCATTGTCGAGACCGAGGAAGGCGCCGCGCACGCGCGCATCATTGTGCGGCGTCCGCTCGCCCGAAAGATAGGGGAGGAAGATCTCGCCGCGCTCGCCCGGCCCGGCGCTTTCGGCGCGCGCGAACAGTTCGGCAGCGCCGCTCGCGCCGGTCAGCCGCGCGGCCCAGTCGATGCACGACGCTGCCGACAGATGGACGCTCATCTGGTGCCATAGCCCGGGCAGGCAGTGGCAGAAGGCGTGAACCGCCCGCGCCGGATTAGGGCGGAACCGATCGGTCGCGACGAAGATCACGCCCGACGTGCCGAGCGACAGCAGCGCGTCGCCCGCGCGCACCACGCCGATGCCCGCGGCGCCCGCGGCATTGTCGCCGCCGCCTGCCGCGACCGGGACGGCGGGGACGCCCCATTCGTCGGCAACCTCGGCGCGCAGCCTGCCGGTCTGTTCAGTGCCCTCGAACAGACGCGGCATCGCGCCTTCATCAAGCCCGGTCGCGGCGAGCATCGCATCGCTCCAGCGACGGGCGGCGACATCGACCCACAAGGTGCCTGCGGCGTCCGACAGGTCGGAGGCCTTCTCGCCGGTCATCCGCAGCCGCACATAGTCCTTGGGCAGCAGCACGGTTCGCACCTGCGCGAAGACGGAGGGTTCGTGCTTCCTCACCCACAACAGCTTGGGGGCGGTGAAGCCGGGCATCGCGATGTTGCCGGTGATCTGGCGCAAGCCGGGCGTGCTCGCCTCCAGCTCCAGACATTCCTGCTCGGAGCGGCCATCGTTCCACAGTATCGCCG
>JAEZHZ010000118.1 GCA_023436745.1 Pseudomonadota bacterium
GACCGCTCGGAGCGTCGCCGCATGGGTAACGGCCTGGTCTTCACCATTGAGCCATTCCTGTCGCTCGGCGGCCGCATGGCGGACCAGAAATCCGATGATGACGAGTGGACGCTGGTGGCCCGCCCTCCGGCGCCCTGCGTGCAGTACGAGCACACCGTGGTGGCAACGCCACGCGGTGCCGTGGTGGTGACGCTGGCGGCGGCCTAGAGCCACACCAGCAGCACCGGCCCCAGCAGAATGGCGGCGACAGCCGCGACGAAGCGCAGATTGCCCAGTTGCCGCAGGTTGCGGACGCTCAGCCACGTCGACAGGATGAAGAATCCCGCAAGCGCAATCAGCGCCGGGACCAGCGCGTTCACGCCGAGTGACGTGTTCTCGTTGAGCTGCAGGTAGAGCATGTGCCCGCCGGCGAAGCCGATCAGCGCAGCGATCACCACCGCCACGGCCTTGGCAGCGATCAGCAGCGCACTGTCGACGGTATGGCTGGTCAGCAGCAGTGCGAGCCCCGTGGCGGTGACGTGGACCGCGGCAAGCGTGGGGAACACGCGGCTGTCCACCAGCAGGGGGACCAGTTCCGGTGGCGCCTGCAGGGGCAGGGCGCCGATCATCGGCAGGTTTGCTCCATAATGGGCCAGCAGGAAGATAACGTAGAGCATGGCCAGCGTGCCAGCGGCGAACACCAGTGCAGTCGCCACCAGGACCTTCAGCAGGTCGATCGTATCCTGTGACACTGGCTCTCGCCCCCGTTCGCCGGCTCTGTTCCGCAGCACTTATGGCCGTGGCGCGGCGATTCTCCTAGCGCAGGGCCTCCCGCACGCGGCTGCGCGGCTGCAGCCCGATCCCCAGGCTGCGGCGCACGCGGACGGGCTTGCGAAACTCCTCGGAGAGTTCGCCGGCGTCGGCCCGATTGTCGAGCTCAGCATAGGGGTCGGGGTCGTAAAAGGTCTGCGGCATCGAACTGGGACAGGTAACAAACCCTGCCTATCCCTGATTGCGACCTTCAGCGTCAAGCAATGCCGTCGGGCAGCAGCCCTGCGTTTTCGGGCCGGAACCAAGTGTCGCATGAGAGGGGGGATGGTACGCCGGGAGGGGGTCGAACCCTCGACCATTCGATTAAAAGTCGAATGCTCTACCACTGAGCTACCGGCGCCTGTGTGGACGCCTTGGCGTCGCGGCGGAACATATCTTCTCCATCGCCGGGCGAGTCAACCGCCATGGCGCCGTTTCACTCACCGGCAAGAGGCAATCCATCGTAAGATTGGGGTGTGCAGGCAATTGCCACACTCTCGAGGCGCTGACAGAGCGCTGTTGCGTCCGCCATCTGGGCAATGGGGCCGACGACGATGCGCTGCCTGTCGCCCTCGCCATCCACCAGCGGCGCCAGTCCGAACAGCACGGGGCCGAGCTTGAGTGTGAGATCTTCCCATGTGGCTACGACCTGGCTCGAGGTTACCGGCGGACCGATGGCCACGCCATGGGATGCATCGCGGGGAGACACCACCGCTGCCGCTTCTGCCGCTTGAGGGAGGTCAGGCAAGGGCTGGGGCACCGGTTGAGCCGCTACCTGCGGCATTGGCCGCTGGCGTACCATCACCGTGCCGCCCTCCGCCTCGAATACGGTTGCGTCGCCCTCGCTGATTGCCGCCGTGAGATTGTTGCGGTCGATGAGGGTGGTATCGGGCACCACCTCCAGCAGCCTTGGGATGCTGATTTCAAGGGCGCCCACCCGGCGCAGTACGTCGCCACCCTGTTGTTCGTTGAGCGCGAAGCGGGCAGCGAGCAGGCCATTCTCGCGCTTGAGCGCGAGGGTCTGCTCGCGGAGTTCTGCAACCTGTCGCCTCAGTTGCTCGAGTGTCGGGCCTTCGAGACGGGATTGGTGCAGCATGTCGAGCGTGCCGTGTGGCAGCAGCGCTGAGACATTCGCTCCCAGGACCGCTGTGGCCCCCATGACGAGCGCAACCATGCCCCACAGGGCCACGTCCGATTGCCGGAACTGCTCGGATGCTCTAGCCAATGTGCTGCTCTCAATGAGGCTCGAATCAAGCCTGTCGGGAAACAATGGGGCCGCGGTTAGCGCTTCGCCAACCATGTCCTGCCATAAATTTGTGTATATGCGGGCGCGAGCTTGCCACCGAGCGGAGACGATCCATGGCCGAACTGTTGTCGATCATTCTTGCCGCGGGCGAGGGCACGCGCATGAAATCGGCGACTCCAAAGGTCCTGCACCCCGTCGGAGGCATGCCTATAGTCGGCCACGTCGTCCAGGCGGCGCGCGATGCAGGGTCCACTACCGTCGCGCTGGTGACGGGGCCGCGGCACCAGGAAATCCGCGACACGGTCTCCTCGCTCCACCCAGATGTGGTTCATTTCCAGCAGATGGAGGCGAAGGGCACTGCGCATGCCGCATCCATGGCGCGGGATCTTTTCGCCAATGCTACCGGCTACATCGCAGTGGTCTATGGCGACCATCCTCTGCTGAGGGGCGTGAACTTCCGAGCCGTGCTGGACCGGTTGGACGCGGGGCTCGATGTGGCAATCCTCGGCTTCGAGCCGCGGGATCCCACGGGCTACGGCCGGTTCATCACGGAGGGTGACCGGCTGCTGGCCATCCGTGAGCACAAGGATGCCACGGAGGCGGAGCGCCGGATCAGCCTTTGCAATGCCTGCATACTGGCCTTCAGGGCCGAAGTGTTCCGCGACCTGATCGACAAGGTGGGGAACGAGAACAGCCAGGGTGAGTACTATCTCGGCGATCTGGTCGGTCTCGCGAATGAGGCGGGCAAGAAGGTCGGGTACGGAATCGCGCCCGAGAACGACGTGATGGGCGTCAACGATCGCAGTCAGCTCGCGCGAGCCGAGGCGTTGTTCCAGCAGTTTCGCCGGACGGAATTCATGCAGAACGGCGTGACGCTGCGCGACCCGGAGAGCGTGTGGTTCTCCTGGGATACCGAGATCGGCCGTGACGTGACCATCTTTCCCAACGTGGTCTTCGGGCCCGGGGTGAAGATCGCCGACAATGTCGAGATCCGCGCCTTCTGTGATATCGAGGATGCGGTGATCGGCGAAGGCGCCAGCATCGGTCCGTTTGCGCGTATCCGCGGTGGGGCCGAGCTCGGCGCGAACGTCCATCTCGGCAACTTCGTCGAGGTGAAGAAGTCGAGGCTCGGCGCCGGCACCAAGGCAGGGCACCTCAGCTATCTGGGTGATGCGGAGATCGGCGAGAAGACTAACATCGGCGCTGGTACCATCACCTGCA
>JAEZHZ010000018.1 GCA_023436745.1 Pseudomonadota bacterium
CACTGGGAGGAGCGCGCCCTTTTCGTTGTCCCGTTCATTTCGCTTCGTCGAAGGGGTGCCGCGTCAGCAGGACGACGAGGCCGATCACAAGGAGAACCGCCCCCGAGGCAAACGCCACGCGAATACCCGCCACCTGAACCAGCCCCCCGATCACGAGCGGCGTGGCAATGCCGGCGAGAAAGGCCAGTTGCGACAGCGAGGCCACGTTCGCCGCCGGCGGGCGGTCGGTCAGGCGCGCGGCAACCGATAGTGCCATGGGAAACAACGCGCTGGTACCGAACCCCAGCAGGAGCAGGCCGGCCACAGCCACGACGACCTGGTTCGACAGCACCATGGCCGCGAGTCCGGCAGCCGCAGCGAGCATCATGATGACCGGCAGTCGCCGCGCGCCGAACCAGCGGACGAGATTGGGGTAGCCGATCCTTCCGGCCGCCTGGCCCGCTGCCCATACGGCCACGGTGATGCCGACCGTTGCGGCACCGGCACCGTACCCATCCCTGAGCAGGATGCCGGACCAGTCCGAGGCCGCGTTGTCGAGATAGAGCGATGCGCCACCGGCAAGGAACAGGATGATCACTGCCATGCTGGGCAGCACGATCCTGCCCGGGTTGTCGGCTGCACTCCCCTCTCGCGGGGGGACGGTCTGCAACCCTCGTGTCGCCAGCAGTGCGACCAGCGTCGCCACCGGCAGCATCAGCATGAGATGGAGCCACGGAGCCACGCCCATGCTGCGGAACATCGCCCCCACGGCTCCCGCCAGCACCGTCGCAACGCTGTAGAACCCGTGGGCGCGCACCAGCAGCTTGCGTCCGCTGAGCGCCTCCATGCGGTCGGCCTCTACATTGCCGGTCACTGCCAGCACGCCCTGCAGAGCCCCCGCCGCCGCCAGGGCCGCGAACAGCATCCACTGGTTCGGGGACAGCGTGGCTGCGATCAGCGCCACGCCCAGCGCCGGCGTCACCACCCTGAAGCTGCCGGCGAAGCTGCTTTTCGCGGCATGGCGCGTACCGAAGGTGAACAGCAGCAGAATGCCGACTGGGTAGCCGCTGAGCCCCACGCCCAGTTGCCACCCCGCCAAACCAGCAGCCGCCTGCACGTCAGGTATCCGCGGGTACCAGCTGCCGAGCATCAGCGCGCAGGCGAAGAACGCCGCGTAGAGCCGAACCGACAATCCTTCCTGCTCAACCGCTTGCGCTGCCATGGTAGCAGTGAACTCACCGTCTGGCGTTGCGGTTCCCTGCCGCGCTGCAGACGGGGGGTGGTGCGCTCAGCCTGCCAGCCAGGCCTCCAACCCGTCGAGCGTCTGCAGCCCGTATTCGACAGCACCGAAGCCGATGGCCACCTGCCGGCGCTCGCGGCTTGGGTGCAACTGGCGCATGGTCAGGATGGTCTTGCCGTCCGACTGCTCGTCGAAGGTCACGACAACGCGGAACCGGTTCGGATCGCCGGGATCGGGCGTGCCGTGGTCCATCACGATGCGTTCGTCCGGAATGATCTCGAGGAACCGGATCAGGTTGGGGAAGCGTTGCGCCCTTCCCTCGAACTCGCCGACCATGTCGAAGCGCCACATCCCGCCTTCGCGAATGTCGGCCTCGTGCGACTCGATCCGCAGATCCGTCGGCCCGAACCATTGCGCAAGGGCCCGGGGGTCTGTCCAGGCCGCGAACACCTTCTGCCTGGGGTGGTTCAGCAGCTTGACCAGTACGATCTCGCGCTCGATCGACCAGTCTTCCAGCAGGTTGGTCATGACGCTTTGTCCTTCTCGGCTTTGTCCAGATAGTCTTCCAGCCGGTCGAGCCGTGCGCTCCAGCGCCGGCGCTCCGCCTCCATCCATTCGGCCGCCTCGTCGAAGCGGGTCGGCACCAGCCGGCACCAGCGGCTGCGGCCCCGTTTCTCGCTGACGATCATCCCGCAATCCTCCAGCACCTTCAGATGCTGTGCGAACGAAGGCAGCGCCATGTCGAAGGGCTCGGCCAGCACGCTCACGGGGACCTCGCCGGAGGCGAGACGCGACACCACAGCCCGGCGGGTCGGATCGCTGAGGGCATGAAATGCAAGGTCGAGAGGCGTGGAGTGATGAGGCATGGCTTCCTTTAGTTCGCGCATACCCCACCGGTCAACGAAAATAAGGCACTTGCCTTAGTGTTAGCCGATCAATACAAAGGCACTCGCCTTACTATCGCGGCCACCGCGGGTGGCCAGGCTAGAAACACAGGAGGCCGCCTTGGCCGTACGCGTTGACTTGATGGTATCCCTCGATGGCTTTGCCACCACCACTGACCAGACCCCGGAAAATCCCTTTGGCGAGGACTGGTCGCGCCTGACACAGGCCTATGTCTCTACCCGGACTTTTCGTCAGCGCGTGCTCAAGCAGACCGATGGCGGCGGCACGACCGGAGTGGATGAACGCTACGCACAGGCCTACTTCGACGGCATCGGGGCCGAAATCCTCGGCGCCGGAATGTTTGGGCTGCATAGCCACCCGGACGATCCGGAGTGGAAGGGCTGGTGGGGCGACGAGCCGCCATTCCGGGTCCCGGTGTTCGTACTGACCCACCAGCAGCGGCCACCGCTCGAAATGGCGGGCGGCACCACCTTCCACTTCATTGAGGCCTCGCCCGAAGAGGCCCTGCGCCGGGCCACCGCCGCAGCCGGAGGCATGGACGTCCGGATCGGCGGAGGCCCGAGCGTAGTGCGCGAATACCTCAGGGCCGGTCTCGTTGACCGCCTGCACGTGGCCATTGCACCGATCCTGCTCGGCAGCGGTATCCGCCTGTGGGATGGCCTGCGCGGCCTTGAGGGAGGCTATGCCGTTCACTCAGAAACGGCAGAAAGCGGCACCATCCACCTCACCTTCAGCCGCTGACCGCGCTGGCAGCGCCTAATCCTCGGGCACGATCCGGATCAGACGGCCGTTCTCTGCGTCGGTCAGCACATAGACCGCGCCGTCCGGCCCGACCTGCACGTCACGGATGCGCCCGAGTTCCCCCGAGAACAGCCGCTCCTCGTTCACCACCTCGTCGCCCTCCACGTCGAGCCTGACCAGCACGTGCCCGCTCAGCCCGCCGGTCAGCAGGTCGCCCTGCCACTCAGGGAACAGGCTCCCCTCATAGAAGGCCAGTCCCGAGGGCGAGATGGAGGGATCCCAATGGCGGAGCGGCTGCTCGAGCCCCTCCTTCTCCGTCCCCTCCCCGATCGGCAGGCCGGAATAGTCGACACCGTAGGTAATGACCGGCCAGCCATAGTTCCCGCCGGCCACCGGCCGGTTGACCTCGTCACCGCCCCGCGCGCCATGCTCCACGGTGAACAGCGCGCCGTCCTGCTGCCTGATTGCCGCCCCTTGCGGGTTGCGATGACCGATACTCCAGAACTCCGGCGCCCAGCCGTCCAGCCTGGGATTGTCCTCCGGCACTGATCCATCAGGGCCAATGCGCACGACCCCGCCCGCCAGGTCCCCCGGATCCTGCGCCCGCTCCGCGACTCCGCGGTCGCCGAGGGTGACGAACAGGTTGCCGTCGGGAGCCACCACGATGCGGGAGCCGAAGTGGCGGTCCGAATTGCTGTAGTTGTTCATCCGGAAGATCACCTCCTGATCCTCCAGCCTGCCGCCATTCCCCTCGCGCACCAGCGTGGCCGCCATCACGGCCGTGCCGGTGCCCCGCTGCAGGCCCGCAGCCCTCGCCGGCTCGGCATAGCTGAGATAGAGCCGCCCGCTGGTCGCGAAGTCCGGCGCCAGTTCCACGTCGAGCAGTCCTCCCTGCCCGCGTGCCACCACCTCCGGCACACCCTCGATCGCAGGTCCCACCACTCCGTCTGCGACGATCCGCAACTGCCCGTCGCGCTCGGTCACCAGCATGGCTCCGTCCGGCAGGAAGCCCAGCCCCCAGGGATGGTTCAACCCCTCTGCAACCACCGTCGCCGCCAGCACGCCCGCACTGCTTTCCACCGTCTGCGCCAAGGCCGGATCGGGCGCCATAAGCATTCCCGTGACGGCAGCCAGCATGATCCGGGCTCGAGGCATGTCGCTCTCCTCTGCAAAACACTTGAACAGTCGTGTGGACAGGGCCATGTTACTCATACACCCCGCTTGACCGGAACGCGTCGGGCGGGCAACTTGCGTCCATCTCCCCCAAAAACTTGTCGTGAAGCTGATGCCGAACGTGTTTGGCGAGGAGATGGCTATGTTTTTGCCGGCCCTGGGAGGGCAGACGAATGGACAAGATCCCCATGACGGTTCAGGGCCACAAGGCCCTTGCCGCTGAGTTTGAGCATCGCACCAGCAATGAGCGCCGTCGGATCATCGACGCCATCGCCGAAGCGCGCGCTCATGGCGATCTTTCCGAGAACGCCGAGTATTCGGCCGCCAAGGAACAGCAGAGCCTCAACGAGGGCCGCATCAAGGAACTCGAGACCATCCTGGCGCTCGCCGACATCATCGATGTCACCAAGCTGTCGAGCGACACCGTGACGTTCGGTGCGACCGTGACCTTCCTCGACGAGGACACCGAGGAAGAGAAGACCTATCAGGTCGTGGGCGACCCCGAGGCCGACGCTTCGGCCGGCCGCATCTCCATCTCGTCCCCCATTGCCCGCGCCATGATCGGCAAGGCGGTGGGTGATTCGTTCGAGGTGGCCGCTCCCGGCGGTGCCCGCAGCTACGAAATCCTCAAGATCCGGTATGTCTGACGGCCGTTTGCCGGCCCGGCACCCGTTTTGGGTGTGACAAATCCGTCTGATCCACAACCTGCTGCCCGCCGGGGAGCGGGTTTGCCTTGAAAGTAGCAGTGCTCGCCCCTTAACTAGCGTTAGAGGGAGAGGTTCTGCCTTTGTTGGAGAGCGTCGCGATGCACGCGAAAGTCATCATCATCGGGTCTGGCCCCGCCGGCTACACGGCTGCGATCTACGCTGCCCGCGCCATGCTGGAGCCTGTGATGATCCAGGGCCTGCAGCCCGGAGGGCAGCTGACCATCACCACCGACGTCGAGAACTACCCCGGCTTCGCCGACGTGATCCAGGGCCCCTGGCTCATGGACCAGATGAAGGCGCAGGCCGAGCATGTCGGCACGAGGATCGTTAACGACATCATCGTGTCGGTGGATTTCGATCGCCGGCCCTTCGTTCTCACCGGTGACAGTGGCGATACCTACACCGCCGACAGCCTGATCATCGCGACCGGCGCCCAGGCCAAGTGGCTCGGTCTCCCCTCGGAATCCAAGTTCCAGGGCTTCGGCGTCTCCGCCTGCGCCACCTGCGACGGCTTCTTCTACCGCGGCAAGCAGGTGCTGGTCGTCGGCGGCGGCAACACCGCCGTCGAGGAAGCCCTGTTCCTCACCAATTTCGCCGAGAAGGTGATCCTGGTGCACCGCCGCAACGAGTTCCGCGCCGAGCGCATCCTGCAGGAGCGCCTGTTCAAGAACCCAAAGATCGAAGTGCGCTGGAACACCGAGGTCGACGAGATCGGCGGCGCAGCCATGCCCCCGTCCGTGAACTCGGTCACCCTGCGCGATCTGAGCACCGGACGCACCTACGAGCAGCCGATCGATGGGGTCTTCGTCGCCATCGGCCACGCCCCGGCGACGTCGATCTTCGCCGGCAAGCTCGACATGAAGCCCGGCGGCTACCTGCAGGTGAAGCCCGGCACCACCCAGACCAATGTCCCCGGTGTCTTCGCGGCGGGCGACGTCACCGACGACGTCTACCGCCAGGCCATCACCGCAGCCGGGATGGGCTGCATGGCAGCGCTCGAGGCCGAGCGATACCTGGCCGAACACGAACTGGCAGAAGCGGCGGAGTAGGACCGCTCAAGACCCCAACCAAAGGCGTCACAAAGAAATGCTCGACTGGGACAAGCTGAGGATCTTCCACACGGCCGCTGAGTCGGGCAGCTTCACGCATGCCGCGGAAAAACTGGGCATGAGCCAGTCGGCGGTCTCCCGCCAGATCTCCGCTCTCGAGGACGATCTGGGGCTCAAGCTCTTCATCCGCCACGCGCGCGGGCTGGTCCTCACCGAGGTCGGCGAGCAGTTGTTCCGCACCGCCCACCGCATGCACTGGGAACTGCAGCAGGTCGAGACGCAGATGTCGGAGTCCCAGGACGTTCCGACCGGCCCGCTGATCGTCACCACCACCGTCGGCATCGGCTCCACCTGGCTCTCCTCGCGGCTTGACGAGTTCCTCAAGCTCTATCCGCTGATCCAGCTCGAGATCCGCCTCAACGACGCCGAGCTCGACCTCGCCATGCGCGAGGCGGACGTCGCCATCCGCCTGCACCGCCCGAACCAGTCGGAGATGATCCAGCGCAAGCTGTTCACGGTGCATAACCACTTCTACGCGTCCAATTCCTATGTCGAGGAGCACGGCATGCCCTCCTCGCCGGAGGATCTCGACAACCATCGCATCATCAGCTTCGGCGAGCCGGTGCCCTCCTATCTCGGGGACATCAACTATCTCGAGCGCATGGGCCGCTCCGACTCGAGCCCCCGCCGCGCCGTTCTCAAGGTCAATGCCATCTACGGCATGATGCAGGCCTGTCGCGCCGGCATCGGCATCGCCATGCTGCCCGCCTACGTCACCGAGAAGGAAGACGGTCTGGTTCAGGTGCTGCCGGAGATCGAACTGCCGGCCTACGAGGCCTATTTCGTCTACCCGCCGGCCCTCAAGAACTCCAAGCGTGTCGGCGTCTTCCGCGACTTCCTCGTCGGCAAGGCCCGCGAGTGGAGCTTCTAGACCTCTCGCTGTCGCAGACCCATTGCGAGCCGGTGGAACGGCAGGCTCGCTGATTACGGGGCACCATCATGCCGCGCATCACCACCATTGCCTTCGATGCAGACGATACGCTCTGGCAGAACGAGCAGTTCTTCCGCATCACCGAAGATCGGTTCGTGGCCCTGCTCGCCGGTTACACCGATGCGCCCGACCTGCGGGAACGCCTGATCGCCTCCGTTACCCGCAATCTCGACTTCTACGGCTTCGGCAGCAAGGGGTTCGCCCTGTCGATGATCGAGACGGCGCTTGAGGTGACCGAGCACCGCGTGCCCGGCACGGTGATCGCCGAACTGCTCGCCGCGGGACGCGAACTGCTCACCTACCCTGTCGAGACCTTGCCGCATGTGGATGCGGCTCTTGCCGCCCTCGAACCGGACTACCGGCTGATCCTCGTGACCAAGGGCGACGTGTTCGATCAGGAACGCAAGCTCGCCGCATCCGGCCTCGCCGACTACTTCGCAGCGGTGGAAATCGTCAGCGACAAGTCGCCAGCCACTTATGCCCGCATCTTCGAGCGCCACACTGAAGGCGCCGAGCACACCGCCATGGTCGGCAATTCTCTGCGCTCCGACATCATTCCGGCCCTCGAAGCCGGCGCGGCTGCCATATACGTGCCGCATGAGCTCACCTGGGCGTGGGAGCGGGCGGAGGAGCCGGACCATCCGCGCTATGCGCGCATTGCAACTCTCGGCGACCTGCCGGCCGCTCTGGGCATGCTGTCCGCCTGACGCCTGCCGCTGAATTCACATGCAGGTGTTGCATGGCGAATATGCACCCTGCCCGGTTGTTGAGCAGAAGAATCATACCTATATGGGCCTCAGCTCGGCGGCGCGCTTCCCTCCTCCCTTGTCGCGTCGCTGCGTTCCCTCCCTTGTGGAACCCATGGTTCTACATTCCTCTGGCTCCGCTCTCCCGAGCGGGGCCCTTTTTTTGCTCCCCGCGCCCTGCGAAAAGCGCATGGCTGACATGTCAGACACCTTATTGTCGACCAGCCCGCTAGAGTTCATATGTCCCCTCGTCGCTGCAGCGTTTCCGAACTCCTCCTCCCTCGGTTTCGTCTCGCGACACCCGGACCGTGTTGAGACCTCCTCCCTCCACCGGTCCACTGGCAGAGCGCACCCTCCTCCTGCACTCTGCCCCCTACTCGAAAGGCCCTGTCTTCGGACAGGGCCTTTTCTTTTTTGGCGCACTGCCAGGGCGTTGACAGAATGTCGCTGTTCTCAATGCATGGCTGGCATGTACGCAACCGCATTGCTGACCAAGCGGTCAAAATCTATATCTCTCCTTGTCGCTGGAACGCCGCTCCGTATCCTCCTCCCTCGGACCCGCGTGAGGCGACACCGAACCGAAGCCGTATCCTCCTCCCTCGGCCTAGGTTCACCGGCCCGGTGCAATCCTCCTCCCTGCACTCGGGCCTTACTCTCGATTTGGCTTCGGCCCTATCATAAGGCTCCAACTTCGGTTGGAGCCTCTTTTTTTGCCCGGACGACAGAATCTGCATGGCAGCGTTTCCCAAAGCGCGTTTGCCTGGGCGCGACGGAGGCCGGATACTCAACTTGACCACTTCGGCGGCATTTCGTGGATGCCGTCCCTCCAAGGTCAGACGCTCCGGCAATGACCCCTAGGCCCCGCCCATCCCCTCGGGCGGGGTCTTTTTTTGTTCGCCCGGAGGCGCGAACGCCTGGCGCGCCAGAATCATCACCGGCGGGAATCTCACGACTTCGATTGCGACGAACTGCGCGGCCCGCATGTCGCGCCAGGTCTCGCTGGCCAGCTGCGCCCCGCCTTCAACGTCGCCGCTGGTCTGCAGGGTGATGTGAGGCGTCCAGTGGCCCACCCGGTAGTGGGGCCACACCAAGTCTGTCGAAAGCGACGACGCCACCTCTTCATGCAGCCGGTAAAGCGCCTCCCCGGCGTCTGCCGCCAGCCACAGGATGTCGGTATCAACGAAGCGATGGACGCTTCCGATCCTGCAGGGGAGCGGCGCGAGGTTCCGCGCTCCATCCGGAAGCGCTGGTGGCAGCTCCCCGCCGAGCACCGCCAGGGTCAAGTGTGGCGCATAGCCGAGTGCCAGCATGTCATGGCTGATGCCGCTGGCTTCCAGGGCCCGCCATGTATCGGTCACGCTACGCTCGCTCTCAGGATCGAGACGCAGCGTGATCGCGTATGACAAGCTCAGGCCACGCCGCTGCAGAACTGCTGGATCCTGCTCACCGCCGCCTCGAGTTCGGCGTTGCTCGCCGCATAGCTCAGCCGGAAATGTCCGGAGAGTCCGAAGGCGCTGCCATGCACGAGCGCCACCCCGGTTTCCTCGAGCAGGCCGAGAACGAAGTCCTCGTCGGTCTCAAGGCGCCGGCCGCCCGCACTGGTCTTGCCAAGCAGGGCCGCGCATGAGGGGAACACGTAGAACGCGCCCTCGGGCGTCAGGCACTCCACGCCCGTCGCCGCATTGAGCCCGGCGACCACGAGGTCGCGGCGCGCCTGGAACGTACGACGCCAGTCGGCAAGGAAATCCTGCGGTCCATTGAGCGCCGCCACTGCCGCCCACTGCGAGATCGAGGTCGGGTTGGTCGTCGACTGGCTCTGCAGCTTCAGCATGGCGGCCAGCAGTGGCTTCGGCCCGGTGCAGTACCCGATCCGCCAGCCCGTCATGGCGTGCGACTTCGACACCCCGTTCATGGTCAGCGTCCGCGGCTGCAGCGCGGGCTCCACTTGCGCGATGGTGGCAAAGGTGCCGCCGTCATAGACCAGCACTTCATAGATATCGTCGGTGAGGATGTGCACGTGCTCGTGGCGCATCAGCACCTCGGCCAGCCCCTTCAGCTCCGCCGCCGTATAGGCTGCTCCGCTGGGGTTCGATGGCGTGTTGAGGATCAGCCACTTGGTCCGCGGGGTGATCGCCGCGTCCAGCACCTCAGGCGTCAGCTTGAACCCTGTCGATGCATCGGCCGGTGCCAGCACCGGCTCCGCGCCGCACAGCCGCACGATCTCGGGATAGCTTACCCAGTACGGCACGGGTATCACCACCTCGTCGCCGGGGTTCAACGTCGCCATCAGCGCATTGAAGATGACCTGCTTGCCGCCTGAGGATACGAAGCAGTCCTGGGCGGTCACGTCGAGCCCGTTGTCCCGCCGGAACTTCTGCGCCACGGCTTCCTTCAGTTCGGCAATGCCGTCGACATTGGTGTAGTGCGTCTTGCCGGCGTTGATGGCGGCGATGGCCGCCTCGCGCACATGCTCGGGCGTGTCGAAATCCGGCTCGCCGGCAGACAGCGCGATCACTTCGCGCCCCTCGGCCGCCAGAGTTCGCGCCTTCTGCGTTATTGCCACCGTCGCCGACGGCGCCACCCGCATCAGAGCTTCCGACAAGAACGCCATTGCTTCCTCCCGCTATCCTGGGACGCAGCAATATCCATTCCCCCGCCTGTGGGCAACGGTTCCTACTTGCGCGGTGGTGCCGTCGTCTCGCGCACCACCAGCTCCGGCGCCAGCACCTGGCGACCTTCCACCTGCACACCACCGAGGGCAGCGTCCACCGCCCGGCGGGCGATCTCGGCCATCGGCTGGGCGATGGTGGTCAGCTTCGGCGTCGACACCGCCGATTCCGGTACACCGTCAAAGCCGACCACCGAAACGTCTGCCGGCACGGTCCTCCCGTTCCGGAACAGCCAGTCGATGGCCAGCATGGCGATCTTGTCCGACATGGCGAGGATCGCGGTCGGCTCGTCGGAGCCGCCGAACAGGTTCTCCATCGCGGCCACCACTGTCGCAGGATCGGCCTGGGTCTCGAAGACCGGAACCGTCTCCCGGCCAATTCCGGCTGCCTCCAGCGCCCGCCAGTAGCCATGCGCACGGTCGCGGGAGGTGGAGTACACCGCCGCATCGATCTCGGCGGGCGTGACCCGCCCCGCGTGGTTCGGGCTGAGTTCCGTCGACAGGATTCCGAAGCGCCGGTGGCCGAGGCCCACGAGATGGTCCGCCGCGAGCCGCCCACCCAGCATGTTGTCGACGCCGATGGCAGGCACGGTCTTGTCGCCCGCCCCGATCGCCAGCGCCACATAGGGAAGCTTGCGCGCCCGCGTCACGTCCACCAGCCGCTCGCCGCCTTCCACGCACAGCAGGATGAAGCCGTCGACCACGGCGGACTGGATGTTCCAGTCCACCCTGTCCTCGCTGACGGCAGAAACCAGCGCCACCCCGGCCCCCTGCGCATCGCAGATGTCCGAGATGTGCTTCAGCAGGTCGCGCGCCCAAAGATCCTCGAAAAAATAGCTCAGCGGCTCGATGGCGGCGACGCCCACCGCGTTGACCCGTCCCGCGCGCAGCAGGCGCCCCGCAACGCTCGGTCCGCCATAGCCGAGCTGTTCCGCGACCGCGAGCACGCGTTCGCGCACCTCCTCGCGGACAAGTTCAGGCTTGTTGAAGACATTCGATGCGGTGCCTTGGGACACCCCCGCCTCGCGGGCCACGTCACGCAGTTTCACGCCGGCCTCGGCGGCAACTTTTCTGGTCATTTCAGAGCCATAGCAGATTTCTTGGATCGGTTCAATTTTCCGCTTGACTGCTGATGGCGCCTGACGCATATTTGAACCGGTTCAAGAACGCATTCGTGAAGAGATTGAACCGATTCAAGGAGATTAGCCATGATCCCGGCAAGCTATGTGTTCAAAGGCTACTTCCACGATCACTGGGAAGCCCCCGCTCCCGTCAAGGAGCCCCGCACCAAGACCTCGGGCCGCACCATCGGCACCCTGATCCCTCACACCTGGTTCAGCCGCCGCCGCCTGAACCCACCGCAGCCCGCCAGCCTGATCCACGGATGACGGGCAGCTCCCTGCCCGCCTCCTCCCATGCGGTGAGGGTGCGGGCAGCGGCGTCGGGCCCCGACCGGCCACAAAAACGCCCCATCCCAAACCCACTCCCGGCGCATTCCCCACGTTCTATGTCGTCGTTCGCCAATGGTCAGGCACGACGATCCCATGCACAAATCTTCCTCGTCTCGCTTCCGCTTCCGGCTCTACACGGCCCTTTCGGGGCTCGTTGCATCGGCCGGGGCAGCGGCGGCTCTGTTTGCCGGCGTCACTCCGGCGACAGCGGCGAACCTGGCCAGCCAGCCTGACACCCAAATTGCGGTGTTCATGGTGCCCCTCACGATGCTGATGGTGGCGATCCTCATCGAGGTTTCGCGCTTTGCGCTCCGTGGTCCCCTGCCGGCCGAAGTCATTCGGCAATCCTCCCGCCGTCCGCTCTCTCCCCTGGAGAGTTAGCGCGGGAGTTCCATTCTTCTTGCCTCCTGATCGACTTGGCCGGCCCCCGCCGGCCTTTTTCTTGTCCGCCTTCAGGCTGATTGCTCTCGGCGCGAGCAGGGTCCACACTCCTGCCCTGGAAGGAGGAACTGACCATGTTTGTCGAGACCATCCTCAAGGCCAAGGGCACCCTGGTTCACACCCTGCCCGAGACATCCACCCTCGCCGAAGCAGTCGCCCTGCTGAACCGCCACAACATCGGCGCGGTCGTCGCCACCGGAGCCGGAGGCAAGGTTGCCGGCATCCTGTCCGAGCGGGATATCGTGCGCCGCCTCGGCACCGATCCCGCCGCCGCCCTGTCGCTGCGGATCGCCGACTGCATGAGCCGTGCCGTCGTGACCGCCGGCCTCACCGCCCCCATCGCCGAGATCATGGAAGTCATGACAAGTCACCGCATCCGCCACGTACCGGTGGTCGAAGGTGGCGAGCTCGTCGGCATCGTGTCGATCGGGGACGTGGTGAAGCTCAAGATCGAGGAAGTCGAGCTCGAAGCGGAAGAGTTGCGCAGCTACATCGCCTCGTGAGGGCGACCCGGCTGAACAGCTTCGTCCTGGCCTCTCGCAGCATCGCCTGGTGCCGCCTCCGCCCGGTGCGGACAGGGTTGCCGGGCCCCTTGTCTCTGCTTGCGGGGCCATGCGGCCTGAACCTTACGAACCTGTCCAAGCTATCAGGGCGCCGC
>JAEZHZ010000210.1 GCA_023436745.1 Pseudomonadota bacterium
GATGGCGGCCGAGGGAATGAGATGAGGGCTTGAGATGCCCACCTTCATGGTTCGATCGGGGTCGGACAGCACTGCCACCGGAGTCACCTCCGAACCGGTGCCGGCAGTGGTCGGCACGGCTATGACCGGAAAGATCGGTTCCGGCACCTTGCCTTCGCCATAGTACTGATCGGGAGTACCCCCGTGACGGAGCAGCAGGGCCACCGTCTTTGCGAGATCGAGGCAGCTGCCGCCGCCGATACCGATTACGAGATCGGGTGCGAAGGCCCGGGCGCGCTCGGCGGCCTCGACGCAGGAATCGCGTGGTACGTCCGGCAGGACTTCGCTGTCGACGCGAACATCCAGCCCGGCCTGCCGCAACTGCTGCAGCATCTCCTCGAACACCGGCTCACCCGCCAGCCGGGCATCGGTGCAGACCAGGGCCCGGGTGCCGAGCCGGGCGGCCACCGTGCCCAGGGCGTGACGCTGGCCGGCGCCGAACAGTATCTCTCGCGGCAGCCGGAGGGCAGCGAACAGGCTCATGTCAGTGTTTCCTTGGGGAGGCGACTGCGGAGATCGGCCCAGAGCCGGTCAGGAACATCCACGCCGTTGCGTAGCGCGGCCTCGCGACGAGCCCTGGCGCCGTCCCCCGGCACCGTTACCGGGTGGGATGGGTCCGCGGGCCGGCTGGAGCGAAGCTCATCGAGATACGCGCTGACGCGTGCCGCAGTGTCCGGCGCGCCGTTCGGCTCGATCACGATGAACACGTCGCCCTTGTTCACCTCGTGCTCGGCATCGAGCGTGCCGTGCACATCCGGCGCAAAGGCTGAGCCGGCCAGCGTGACGACGAGCAACTCGAAGGCAAGGCCGAGGGCATACCCCTTTGGGCCGCCAAATGGCGCGATGGCACCCCCCTTGGCGCGCTCGGCGTCAGTGGTGGGAAACCCCTCGCCATCCAATGCCCAGCCACCGGGTATGGCCGCACCGCGCAATGCGTGATCGTGGATCTTGCCCATCGACACCACGCTGGTCGCCAGATCGAGGACGAATGGCTCGTCTGCCGTGGGGATGGCGACGGCGATGGGATTGGTGCCGAGCATGGCCCTCGTGCCGCCATGAGGATGGACGAGAGCCTCGCTGGTCGACCAGGCGATGCCGATGCAGCCCGCTCGGGCGATGTGCTCCACATAGCCCGCGAGCATGCCGAGATGGTTGGCGTTGCGTACGGCGGCCAGGGCGATGCCGGTTTCGCCGACGCGCGACAGAAGCGCCTCTATGGCGCTCATGGCAACCACGGGGCCAAGGCCCGCCTCGCCGTCGACATCAAGAAAGCCGGTCTTGCGCCACGTCTGGGCGCCTGTAGCGAGGGGATCGGCAAGTCCGCGCTCGATGCGATTCAACAGCCGGGGCAGCCGCTGCAAACCGTGGGAGGGATGGCCGCGCAGTTCGCCTTCGAGGAGCACCTCGGCCTGGAGGGCGGCATGCGGCTCCGGCGTGCCGGCATCAAGCAACAGCGCACGGGCAACCGCCCTCGCTTCGGCCGCGGAAACCCTCATTGCACGGTCTCCAGCGGATGGCCCGCGGGAGCGTCCGGCTCCTGCCAGTGCCGCCGCTTCGACGTGGCGCCGATGCCCGGATTGAACGTGTTGGTGGGGTCGAGCGACCGGTAGAATTCCCTCAGCGCAGGCTTGGCCTCATAGAGGTGGCCGACATTGTGCTCGGCCGGGTATTCCGCCCCTCGCGCGTCCAGCAGGCGCAGCAGTTCCTGCTCGATGGCGTGGCAGTCCTCACCCTTCTTCACCAGGTACTCCTGATGCAGAACATGGCAGAGGAAGTGGCCGCAATACATGGTGGTTTCAAAGCGCGCCTGCAGCTCTTCCGGCAGCGTCTCGAACCAGTCGGTGGTGCTGCGCGGCAGGGCGATGTCGAGTGCCACAATGTCCTCGACCTGGTGGGGATGGACGTCCCGGTAACGGACCACCGCCCCGCCCACCACGAAGCGGTTGAGATAGGCGTCCGCGCCCTCGCGCGGCGTGCACTCGAAGTAGTCGCCCGATGTGGTCGGAAAGCGGGCAGCGAGATACTCGCGGGCTTCGGCCACACCCTCGCCGCCCATCTTCAGCAGCAGGTGGTGGGCATAGCGGCCGCGGAATGCGTTCATCCTGGCCGGCAGGTGCTCGGGAAACAGGCGCGACACCGCCTGCAGCAGCCGGTCGCTCACATGCCCGCCAATGCCGGCAGCCTCGGTCAGGCCATCGAACCAGCTCTTTGCCGCATAGGCCCGGGGAACATTGTCTGTGCCGAATGCGCGAATGAACAGGAACAGGTCCTTGCCATAGCGGTGCGCCAGGTCGTAGGCGCCGCGATGCATGTACTCGCCCGCAACCGGCAGGTTACGAAACTCTGACAGGACGTTGCGGCGAATGTCCGCCAGTTCGGCAGGGTCATTGCTGCCGATATAGAAGACCGTCACGTCCTCGTCAGAGGGGAAGGTGTCCAGCCGCAGCGCGAAGACTGCCACCTTGCCGGCAGATCCCGAGGCTTCGTAGTGCCGGCGCGGATCGGCGTTGAACCGTGCGGGCGTCGGCGCATCGATGTCCCGCACATGATCACAATAGGCACGATCGGAAGCCCAGAGGTTTCCATCAGTGCGGACGTCGTCGGGGCGATAGGTCCCACCATCGAGGCGGCCCAATATCTCCTCCCGGCTGGTGCCGAGGTCGACACCGAGATGGTTGACGAGGTGCAGGCGACCGTCGGCATCAACCTGGGCGAACAGCGCCATCTGTGTATAGGCTGGACCGCGGCGCACCAGCGAGCCACCGGAATTGTTGCATACGCCGCCGGTCACCGAGGCACCGATACAGGATGAACCAATAACGGAGTGGGGCTCGCGACCGATGGGACGCAGGCGCTTCTCGAGCTTGTCGAGCGTGGCGCCAGGAAGGCAGATCACCTGCTCGCCCTGCCCGAGCAGGTCGATGCGATCCATCCTCAGGGTATTGATGATGACGATGGGCCGATCATAGCCCTCGCCCGAAGGCGTCGAGCCGCCGGTCAGGCCGGTATTGGCGGCCTGGCAGATGACGATCACGTCGTTGGCGACGCACGCCTCGAGCACGCGCCATTGCTCGACGAGCGAACCGGGACGCACCACGGCGAGGACCCTGCCCTCACCGAACCGGTAACCCTTGCGATACCGGCGGGTCTGACGGTCGCCCACCAGCACGTGCCGTGAGCCGACGACACTCCGGAATACATTGAGCAACGAGTTCATGTCCGTCCGCCGGGTTGGGC
>JAEZHZ010000235.1 GCA_023436745.1 Pseudomonadota bacterium
CGACCGGATCATGTACGGCACGCGCCTCCATACGGGCGTGGTCGTTGCCTTCGCTGCCTGCGTCATCGGTGGGGTCTGGCTCTACGGCACCCGCGGCGGGCTCAACCTGCGGATCGTGGGTCTCGGACCGGGCTTCGCCCAGCACCTCGGCCTCAACACGTCCGCGCTGATCATGCGTGCCCAGATCGCCGGCGGGCTGATTGCCGGTATGGCTGGCGCCATCGAGGTGCTCGGGCTCTACAACCGCTTCTCATGGGTTGCCCTGCCGGGTCATGGCTGGACCGGGATCACGGTCGCCATCCTGGCGCGCGAGAACCCCTTCCTCGTGATCCCGGCAGCGCTCTTTCTTGCGTACCTGCAGGTGGGCGGGGACATGCTGGCGCGGAACCTGGCAGTGCCGAGCGAAGTGGTCGGGCTCGTGACCGCAGCCATCATGCTGGCGGTGACCGCCACCGCCATCTTCCGCCACCCGGCCTTCCTGCGTCTGATCCGCGACATCAAGGGTGAGGAGCAGGCAGCATGATCGAGGCCATCTGGAACAACCTGACTGATCCCGCCCTCTTCGCCACCGTGCTGCGCGTCATGACGCCGCTGCTGCTGGCCGCCTTGGGAGTCCTGATCTCCGACAGGGCGGGAGTGCTCAACATCGGCATGGAGGGCATGATGCTCTCTGGCGCCCTTGTCGGCGTGCTCGCCAGCGCCTGGACCGGCATACCCTTCGTCGGCCTCCTTGCTGCCATTGCGTGCGGCGCATTGCTGGGCGCGCTGATGGCGGGCGCTATCAATGGGCTTGGCACCCACTTCATCATCACCGGCATAGCGCTGAACCTTGCGGCAGCCTCCGCTACGACGCTCGGACTCTACCTTGCAACCGGCGACAAGGGCATGTCGGGGGCGCTGCAGAGCGGTGTGCTGCCCTCGCTCCACATTCCTCTGGTGCGTGACATGCCGATCCTCGGGCCCATGCTTTCCGGGCATCACATGCTGACCTATGCCGCTATCCTCAGCGTGCCGGTGGTCTCAATCATGCTCGCCCGGACGCCCTTCGGGCTCCACATCCGGGCCGTTGGCGCCGACGCCAAGGCCGCGGCCACTGCCGGCGTCTCGCGCAATCGCACCCAGCTCTATGCGCTGATGCTTTCCGGCGTCTTTGGCGGAGCCGCAGGCGCCTACCTGTCCATGGGCTATGTCAGCTGGTTCGCCCAGAACATGACTGCTGGCCGCGGCTTCATCGCCATCGCCGCCGAGGTCATGGGCATGGGTACCGCCTGGGGCACGTTTGCCGCTGCCGCCGTGCTTGGCATCGCCGAAACCACCGCCATCACCATGCAGGCTCTGGGACTGCCCAACGAGCTCATGCAGATGATCCCCTACATCGTGCCGGTGATCGTGCTCACCGTCTACGCGGCCCGCCGTCAGGCGAAGGCTCGCGCCCACTCCTGACCATCGAGGACCAAGAACAATGAACGCCTGGGAACTCACCCGCGACCTGCTGCGCAACACCAAGCCCGTCGTCCGCACCGCCGAGGAACAGACCTGGGATGCGAGCGCCGTCATGGCCGCGGGCGATGCGGTGCTCGCCATGTTCTGGAAGAGCAACGTGCCGGGATCCGCTGCGCCCGAGTGCCTGATGGCCGGTGCGCTCCAGTCCCTCGAGAGCAAGGGCTATGTCCTCGCTCCCTACCAAGATCTGCTCGCCGCAGGATTGAAGGCGCTCGAGGCTGGGGACTACGAGCAGCTCTACATGATCGACATGCGCCTGCGCGCCATCATGCAGGCAGCCCAGCCGGACCCGGAACATCCCTCGCAGAAGACGCTCCGTTACAAGAGCTGGGCCGAGTTCGATGCGGCGACCACCTGGCCGGGAGATGAAAAGGTCGACGTCGCCGGCGCCGACTTCGCCGACCAGACCCGCGCCGCCTGGCTCGGCCAACTGGTGGGCGCTGCCGCGGGCACTGCGCTCGAAGGCTACACCGCCGAGAACATTGCCGAGGTGTTCGGTCCGATCCGCGACTATGTGCGCGAGCCGAATACCTACAACGACGACATCACCTTCGAACTGGCCTTCCTCGAGGCGTATCGTGACAAGGGCCCGGCGATCACGGGCGCGGACATTGCCGAACGCTGGACCGGCATGATTCCACTCGGCTGGTCGGCAGAAGCTGTCGCCCTCAACAACATCCGCCGCGGTATCCTGCCCCCCGTCAGCGGCTGGCTCGACAATCCGTTCGACGAGTGGATCGGCGGGCAGATGCGCGGCACCATCTGCGGCATGGTCGCCCCCGGCCGTGCGCGCGAGGCAGCACGCCTCGCCTACATGGATGCCGAGGTATCGGCGGCCGGCAACGGCATCCTGGGTGAAGTCTTCAACGCCGTGCTGGCCGCCCGGGCCTACACGCTCGCGGACACCCGCGAACTGCTGGTTTCCACCTGTGCCCTGTTCTCGACCGAAACGGAGTATGGCGCAGTGCTGGCTTTCGCGCTCGAGGCCTGCCGGACCTCGCCGGACTGGCAGACGGCCTGGGCCAGGTGCGATGCCGAGTATGTCGAGTACAACTGGATCCATGTCTACCCGAACGCCGCAGCGCAGGTCGTCGCGCTGTGGTTCGGCGAAGGCGACTTCGATCGCACGCTTGAGATCATCTGCGGGATCGGGCACGACGTGGACTGCAATGCGGCGCAGATCCTTTGCGTCATCGGCATCCAGAAGCGCAGCGGCGTCGTCGCCGAGCGCTGGTACGCACCGCTGATCAAGGAAGAGATCGTCACCTACATGCGCCGTCCAGCCAGTATCGCATTCGACGACCTGGTGGAGCAGACCATCGAAGCGGCGGGACTCGCCGGATAGACTCCGGCGGCGCCGTCTCGCTGTGGGGCTACCGGTCGTCTGTACCGGCTTTCCCTCCTCAGCGATGCCACAACTGTCGTGTAGATGGTGAACCGCTGCGCGCGCTGCTACGAACACCGTGCTGCCCCGCGTGGTCGCAAGGAGACGAGGGCCGTTGAATGAGCGTCACCATCTATCACAACCCCGATTGCGGCACCTCCCGGAACGCTTTGGCAATCATCCGCCGGAGCGGCGTTGAACCCAGGATCGTCGAGTACCTCAAGACCCCGCCGGACAGGTCCACGCTGGCGAAGCTCATCGCGGAGGCCGGCCTCACGGTGCGCGAGGCGCTTCGGAAGAAGGGGACGCCATTCGAGGAGCTGGGACTGGATGCGCCTGGCAAGACTGACGAGGACCTGCTCGATGCCATGGAGGCACACCCCATCCTCCTCAACCGCCCCTTCGTCGTGACCTCGCGCGGCACCCGCCTCTGCAGGCCATCGGAGGTGGTGCTCGACATTCTGGAGAACCCCCACATCGGACGCTTCACCAAGGAAGACGGAGAAGTGGTCGTCGACGCGCACGGGGTGCGGCTGATCTAGCTGCACTCCGGCAGCCGGAGCATTACACGCGGCCGGGTCCTGGAGGCGCCTGCGTATTCGCAATGGCGTCCAATCCGCGCTTCGGCGAGAGCGCTCTCACGACACGCCCGCGAGCATTTCCGCGATCCGTCTCCGAACCAAGGAAGATCGCGATGCAGCTTTCAACACCCGGTCACGTATCCACCGTAGGGCTGGGGGCCCTAGCGTCGCCACCTTCGTCAGCCGGTCGGTTCTGTCGAGCACCTGCCGTGCTGCTGCCCGGCGCAGCGCGGAGTACTCCTCGAGCTGGTTGCCGGGGCGCTGAAGATAATCACCGATCGCTGCTGCGAGCACCTCCGCATCGCGAACTCCCAGATTCATCCCCTGCCCGCCGGCCGGGCTGTGGACATGCGCTGCATCGCCGACCAGCAGGAATGGGCCGTCACGGAAGCGATCGGCCAGCTTGTGGTGCACCTGGCCTCGCTGCGTCCCGGTTCGCAGCTAGGCTTCAGCACGCGATTGCAACTGGTGCATCGGTGCACCAGGCGTCATCTGGGTGCTGCTACAGGTTTCCCTAAATATACATAAGGAACCATGTCGAAGGCTTTCCTAAGCTCCTTCGAATCGAAGATCTGGATAAGAGGTTTGCAGCACCCATTGGGGCTCGTTGGACAGTCGAAATTTGTTGAATTCGCTCACGCGTTGTTTCGCATCTTGTGCGTGACCGATTTTGAGGACCCGGGTGCCTTTTCCAAGGGTGGCGATGTAGATGCTGTTCGTCGCTTCAAGATTCGGTTCGACGCTATAGCCGTTGAGGGCGAACGGGTGCTTTTGACGAAGCTGTTGCACGCGCGCTGCCATGGTTTGGTAACGCGGGGTCATCACTTCCAGCTCTTCACCGTTCGAGGCAAGTAGGTCGGTAAGGGTGGCGGCGAGCTCATCATGCAGTTCCTGCACGGTAGTGATGGCGCGCTGGGTGTGGGTCGTGGACGTATAGCCGGTCAGGTCGCGAAATTCTGGAGCATCTCGGATGATCCACGTGCGAATGGGTTGAAGTGCGTACGGCCACCGATAGCTGCCGTCCCCCAGCTTGTCCCACGTATTTGTCGCCTCGATTCCAAATTCCGCCGTGTCAGCAGTACTGTGGCTTATCTGCCAAACATTGATGACGCGCCCCTTCAATTCATCGAGGATTTGAACACTAGGGTCGCCGGGATTGCGGCTGACAACGCCGAAGACCAGATCGCTTTCCCGGGTGCTGCGAATAGCCACGGTACGATGCTGTTTGCTGGTAAAGGTTAGGGGGCTTCCGCGGCGGCCATGGCTGCCCCAGACATACGTATAGAATACCCCGGTCATCTCACCTCCGCCTCTATCCCATCAAACTAGCGGATTGGCAGCTTTTGGGAAGCAGCGGCGAGGCTAGGAATGACCGGGATGGTGAAGGGTTTGGGATGCCGCTTGGCGTCGCAAAGCCACCCATGCAGGAACCCGCGGTCCGCACACGCTGCGCTATGGGGTTTTCGGATTTGGCCTGGTCAAGTGCCGGTCGCAAACTGCCGTATATGGCGTGGCGAGTTGGCCAGGTGGATGTCGTCCGCGCAGCATTTGAGGCTCAGCGACGACGGAGTTGATGAGATTGGCGTGCATGACGATGGTCGCTGGAGCGCCTGGCACGAACCATCCTGTCGGCCCGCGACGTGGCGCGACCGATTGATCGAGCGGATCATGCCGGGTCATGAAGGGTCTCCCGGACTGGTGGTCTCGCGGTCGGCGGCGCGCGGGGCTGGCACCACGCAGCAAAGGTCTCGATGATCACCATGGTGCCGCCGCAGCAGGGACAAGGCGTGCGTTGGTCCGGGGCAGTCTCCTCGGCCGCGGGTTCGTCCGGCGGTGGCGTCATCCCCAGCATGTCGCGGGCCTGGGCGAGACAATCCTTGCGGGCGGAGCTAGCGAGCAGGCCGTAGTGCCGGATGCGATGAAAGCCACGCGGCAGAACGTGGATCAGGAAGCGGCGAATGAACTCGTCGGCGGCCAGGGTCATGATCTGCTGCCGCTCGGCGCCGCTGCGGCGATAGTTCTTGTAGCGGAAGGTGACCTCATTCCCATCAAGTCCGAGCAGGCGACTGTTCGAGATCGCCACGCGATGGGTGTAGCGCGAGAGATAGGCGAGGACGGCTTCAGGCCCGGCAAAGGGCGCTTTGGCATACACGACCCAACGCTTCTTGCGGACCGGTGCAAGGTGACGGACGAAGGTCCGGCGGTCGCTGAGCTCTGCTATCTTGCCGAAGAAGACGAGCCGCCTGGCGTCATGAAGCTCCAGTAGCCGGGTGAGGAACAGACGCCGGAACAGCGCGCCCAACACCCGCACCGGCAGCAGGAAGGCTGGTCGCGACGAGATCCAGCGTCCATCCGGTGTGATGCCACCACCGGGCACGATCATGTGGATGTGCGGATGGTGGGTCATGGCCGAGCCCCAGGTGTGCAGCACGGCGGTGATGCCGATGCGGGCGCCCAGATGCTTTGGATCTGCCGCTATCGTCAGCATGGTCTGCGATGCTGCCTTGAACAGCAGGTCATAGACCAGCCCCTTGTTGTGGAAGGCGATGTCGGCGACCTCGGCCGGCAGCGTGAAGACGACATGGAAGTACCCAACCGGCAGGAGATTGGCCTGCTGGGCTTCGAGCCAGGTGCGTGCCGCGGCGCCCTGGCAGCGCGGGCAGTGCCGGTTGCGGCAGGAGTTGTAGGCGATCCGCCGATGCCCGCAGTCGGAACAGGCTTCGACGTGACCGCCCAGAGCTGCACTGCGACAGCTCTCGATCGCCGACATGACCTTGAGTTGAGGAAGGCTCAGGTGCCCGGCATGGGTAGCGCGATAGGCGGGACCGGCAGCACGGAAGATATCGGCGACCTCAATGGTGGCGCGCACCGGATCAGGCGGGGGGAGGCTTGTCCTCCATCAGGGCCATCAGCCGGTCGAGGGGGCTGGCAACCGCCTGGATCGTGCGGGTCGAGACCTTGGTGTAGAGCGCAGTTGTCTCAAGCTTGGAGTGCCCGAGCAGCACCTGGATGACCCGGATATCGACATCCTGCTCCAGCAGGTGCGTGGCAAAGCTGTGCCTGAGGGTGTGTGGGCTGACCCGTTTGCGGATGCCGGCGACCTCGGCCGCTTCCTGCACCGCGCGATGCAATTGCCGCGACGAGATGGGATCGGTTGGGGAGCGACCCGGAAACAGCCAGCCATGAGGCAGCATCACGCCGCGCCGCTTGCCCTCGCGCCACCACAGTCGCAGCAGCTCCAGGAGCTGGGGCGAGAGCATGGCGTTGCGATCCTTGCGGCCCTTACCCTGTTCCACCCGGATCAACATGCGGGCGCTGTCGATATCGTCGACCTTGAGGTGCGCCACCTCGGAGACGCGCAGGCCCGCGCCATAGGCAACCCCAAGCGCGGCCTTGTACTTGATGCCCGGTGCCGCTGCAAGCAGCCGGGCCGCTTCCTCGATGCTGAGCACGTCAGGCAACTGGCGCTGATAGCGGGTGATCACCAGGGACCGCGACAGATCCCGCCGCTTCAGCGTCACATCGAACAGGAAGCGCAGTGCCGAGACCGCACCATTGATCGTGGAGGGGCTGACGCCGCTCTCATGCTGGTGCAATTGGTAGCGGCGGATATCGTCGGGCGTAGCTGCGTCTGGGCTCTGCCCGAGGAAAACAGCGAAGCGCCGGACGTGACGCACATAATCGTGCTGGGTGTGCACGCCCAGGCCGCGCATCAGCATGTCCTGCTGCATGCGTTGGCGGAGCGGCGTGGCGGGCGCGTCGGTCGGCGACATAACCATGGGAAGTTCCTCTCGTTGAAAGAAACTCCATGGTCAGACTGCGACCTCAGCCGCTCAAAGGCTTAAATGATGACGCTGAACCAGCCGCGGGCACCCCTCCCGCGAAGCGGGTTCGTGCATGGGGCGCAATGCGGCCACCAAAATCCCATGGTCCTGTTAGGCAAGATTCGACACCAGGCTCTTGCGGACAGCCAAGTTCTGGTTCTCCAACCCGGACCCATCCTCTCGCGTAAATGCCCGCGACAGCACGATTTAGCACCTGAGGACCAAAACGCGGCAGTCACCAGCTTCAGAGAATACGCCAGCTAGAGAGCGCATGATCTCCGCTGGACCGATTTCGAGGTCAACAGGTGAAGCCGCAAAGCCCCGCGGAAGCTGGGCTTCTCACCCCTGCCCTGCGGCCGAGAGAATGTTCGCTGCTGGAGGACTGGCGGAGGAAGAAGAACCTCCTTCCAACATTCTCCGCTGCAACAATCGCCTTAGCCGCTCACTCTGTCTCCATCTGCAGATATTTCACAGCGCAAGTTGGCTTTGCTAGGCGAAGGTGAGCATGCGGCAGCGAGGATGGACGTCCTCGCCCGGAAGCAAGAGGCGAAGCCACCGACAGTCCTCCGCAGGAGACAAGCGAGAAGCGTGAGCCCTGACGCTGACGTCCGCCTCGCTACGAGCCGCTATGTGTGCCCGCAGTTGGTCAACTATCTGGCCTGCCGAAGTGTTGATGCCAGTCGACGGCAGCGGCAGCTACGGCAAGTGCCTCCGCAGGTCCCCTACCCATCCTGCGCCGGCACCGGGCGAGCGCACACATACCATCACCATCGCGAGACGAAGGGCTGGCAGATTCCGGGCACGACAAAAGCCGGGAACTTGCAAAAAATCAAGGAGCGATCCTCCGCGGGTGCTTCAATGCCCAGGTACAGCGCCAGCACATAGTCAGATGCAGTACATTTAGAACACCCACTTCGCGAACAGGGTTAATACTGTCACAGGCCAATGCAAAGGCATCAAGACCTGTACTTATCCTCAATCATTTACGTGAATGCCGAGCCACCCCTGTCTAGACGCGAAATAAAAGGAGAAGGCCTGATGCCGTCACCGAGCGAAACGCGCAAGATTTACGCAACCGGTTCCCAGTTGATGCCGGCAATACATGAGGCCCAGGACTGGCCTTACGAGGTCCCTCACAACCTGTACGAGGCCCTCATATGGCCCACCCACGATGTCGGTGGGCAGCCCTATGCGCCCCAGATATTCGAAGAGAAAGAGGACGAGGAGTGGGAGAACAACGTCTACATCACCTGCGAGGTCCTCGGTTTCAGGGGCATGTGGAACGCCGAAGAAAGGCGGCGCCGCTATGCCAACGATATCGGTCTGACCCTCTACTACACCTTCCCTTACAACGCCCGCTGGATTTGGGGCGCCGCAAAAATGCTGGTCGACAAGAACTATGTGTCGCTGCTCGAGCTGCAGACCAAGATTGCGGAGGTCAGGGAAAGACTTGGCGTCAATTCCAACCGCCGCGGTCACGCGCCGTCAAACATCAACCACGGCGATACGACTGGCATCCACACCAACACCGATAAATCGACCTCGGGCAAGTACATCGACTATGGCCCGACCCCTCCATGGGAGCCCACTGGCGGAGTCCAGCCTGCCCGCTTCAAGGTCGGCGACCGCGTTCGGGTCAAGGACCTGCCGGCAATCTTCTACACCCGGACCCAGATGTATGTCCGGAACATGACCGGCACGATCGCTGCCCTGACATATCCGGACCTCGTTCCAGCCGACGAGGCCTGGGACCGGTACGACGCCCCGCAGGAGCAGTACTACATCGTCCGCTTTCAGCAGAAGGATCTTTGGGCGGAGTATCCGTTCGAAAACGACACGCTGCAGAGCGAATACCCGGACATGTGGCTCGAACCCGTCGACTGACCAAAGCCCCACGCCAGCCACAGGAGCTGAACATGGCAAATACACATAACCACGACGGCCACGATCATTCGGACGGCGGCCACGAGCATCCGGCGGCGCCGATGGTCGACGAGATCTCCGACTTCGAAGTTCTGGAACTGGCCGTTCGTGAACTGTCTATCGAAAAGGGCCTTTTCACCGCCGAAGATCACCGGGCGTTTTCCGAATGGAATGACGCAAGGTCGCCGGCCGCAGGCTCGCGCATGGTGGCAAAGGCCTGGACCGATCCGGCGTACAGGGCCCGGGTCTTCGAAGATCCCCTTTCCGCCAGCAAAGAGGTCGGCGTCGACTGGAGCGAGCCGTCCGGGTTCGGCACCACAAGCGACTACATGCACATGACCGTGCTCGAGGATACGCCGACCCTGCACCATGTGATCGTGTGCACGCTCTGCTCATGCTATCCGCGGCCGATACTCGGGCACTCGCCGTACTGGTACCGCGCGCCCAACTATCGCCGCCGGATCGTGCGCTGGCCGCGCGAGGTGCTGGCCGAATTCGGCCTGGTGCTGCCGCCGGAAGTTGAGGTGCGGGTGGAGGACTCCAACGCCAAGAGCCGCTTCATGGTCCTTCCCGTGAGGCCCGAAGGCACCGATGGCTGGACGGAGGACCAACTTGCGGAAATCGTCACCCGCGACACCATGATCGGCATTGCCATGCCGAAGCCCGGCCGCACATCAGATGGGCCCCGTCCGATCCACAAGGCCAGCCGTCCCGTTCACAGCGGCGGTCGGCCGAGGGAGGCCGCACCATGAGCGCGAGCAGTGTCGATATCCAGGAGCAGGCGCCAGGTCAGTACGTCGATCCTCGCCGTATCGAGTTGCTCGAGTCTCTGCGGAACGAGGAGCAAACCTGGGCCAATCTCGCACCGCGCTGGTGCGTCACCAACCCGGACCCGCCATGGCAGGTCTGCCTCGACGCCACCTGCGATGCCCTTTCGGCGGGCGGGACGCTCGACTCCTTGGAACGGCGTCACGCCGAGGATGAACTCGAGACAGTGTACAGCACGATACCGAACCCGGAACGTCAGCTTCTCGCACTCGCGCACATCATGATCAGTCGCGGGCTGCTGACCGAGGAGGAGCTTGCCCTGCGCCTCAGTAAAGTACGAGCCCGGCTCGAAGCCGTCTAGGAACCAGGGAGGCAGTCATCCGCGTCACCGGATGCGCGTGCTGCCTCCCCGCCATCAAGTCCTCATGTTGAGGAACAGAGCATAAGCAAGGACATGTCATGACCACTCATCAGACCTCACTGCCAGTCCAATCATCGGCCATTTCTTCCCGGTTCATCCAGATTGGCTTCGCCGCCTTCCTCGGCCTCTTCCTCGTGGTTGGCGCCGGCTTTTCGCCTATCGAGGCCGTCCATAACGCGGCGCATGATGTACGCCACTCGCTCGGCTTCCCCTGCCACTAAGGATTCCCACGATGGCAACCTTCCGCAATATCGTGTTCATCGCCGCGCTTGCAGGACTGGTGGCGGGTCTGGCCATGACCGCAATGCAATATGTCGGCACCGTCCCCATGATCATGGCGGCCGAAACGTTCGAGGGCGCTGAGCCTGCTCATGATCACGCTGCCCATGATCATGCCACCGGCTCGGGCTCGACGGTTGCGGCCCAAACTCACGAACACGACGAGGGCGCTTGGGCTCCCCAGGATGGCCTCGAGCGTTCGGCGTATACGGCCGTCGCCAACATCGTGACCGCGATGGGATTCGCGCTGCTGCTCGTGGCAGCGTCGGAGCTGAAGGGCGGCCTGACCGGCTGGCGCCAGGGCGTTTTCTGGGGCTTGGCAGGTTTCGCGGTGTTCACGCTAGCACCGGGCCTGGGCTTACCCCCCGAGCTGCCGGCTGTGCCAGCTGCGGATCTGGAGCAACGCCAGATCTGGTGGGCTGCGACGGCCTTGTCGACCGGCATTGGCCTTGCCCTCCTGGTCTTCCAGCGGTCCTTGCCGCTCGCCATCCTTGGGGTCGCACTCCTCGTGGTCCCGCACCTTGTGGGCGCGCCACAACCCGCAACCTTTGACTCTCCCGTCCCCGCCTCCCTGACCCAGGCCTTCATCGCTGTGGCATCCTTGGCGAGCTTCGTTTTCTGGATCGTCCTCGGCGGCGTTGCCGGGTACGCGCGGGCACGCGTGAAAGCGTCGCCGTGAGCAGGCGTAACCCGCCCGCCTGCGCCTAGAAGGCCGTCATGCCAACCAATGATCTGACATGGCGGCACGACATAGACGCCTTGGTGTTCCGGCCCAAGGGGCATGAGGGCTCCTGCTTCATCCACCGCCTGGCCTTCCGGTCCATGCGCGGCGGGGTGGGGCACGAAGAATGCGAGACCTTTTTTCGGGTTCACAGGCAGGCCTTCGAGCAAGCGGCCTGGACAAAGATAAGGAGGGCCGGCGTGGCGAGGGACCGGAACTTCCATCTCACGAGCCGGGATGTCCGGCGCGCACTAGCGGAAGCACCTTGCCTGAACGAAAGCTTCGACCAGGAGAAATGAGTTCGCCGGAGAATGCCTCTGGCAGCCTCCTTTACTGTGAAACCCCGGACTAACAGGAGAATACTATGACAAAGTTCGAGAACCGGCTGGCCTGTGTCATCAAGTCGGATGGTACCATCGCCCGTGGCTACATGATCGACACCTGCGAGCTGAAGGGTGAGAACGGGTATCTGATTACCTGGAAGATCCCGCTCCAGGGCGAAGCCAAGACGAACTTCGCCGGCACGATCGGCAGCGCTTTGGAAGAGAATGTCCAGCCCGGCTTCATCACCGTGGGGCTGACTGCTGATCCAAATCAGATGCAGGTGCACACGTACGACGTGAGCGGCAAGCCTGCCCGCCGTTCCTTTCACATTGCGTGTTTCCGCGACGAGTAAGTCCCGTAATGCGGGCGAGACAGAGCCAATGGATCTGCTCGCTCGCATCGCTGCCACGACAGAGAGCGTGTCCCTGCCGCGACGCCTCGAACAGTCACCCTCCGATGTCCGTGCAGACGTAATCCAACCACGGAGCCTTGATCCACCACCGTTTGTCGCAAGAACAGCCTCAGACATCCTAGGACCCGCGCGCCTCCTGGCGCGAGCAGAGGCACCCCGCCATGGACGACCTCCTTCTACGCATCACCGTTTTCGCAGTGGTTGGCTTGGCATCCGGTTTCGTCGCAGGCCTGTTCGGGATCGGCGGAGGCACCATCCGCATGCCGATTTTCATCTATCTGTTCCCGTGGCTCGGCGTGGCCCATCCCGTGATGATGCATGTTGCAACTGC
>JAEZHZ010000280.1 GCA_023436745.1 Pseudomonadota bacterium
AAGCTGGATAGCGCCGGCCTGCCGGGGACCGAGATTCTCGATCGGGTCCGTGCCGCCCACCAGCAGTAGCCATCACCACACGGCCCCCGCCGCCGTCATGGTGGCGGGGAGCCGCAATTAGGGGCAATCCATGCAAGTTGTCGACCGCATTCTGCGCCGCATCTGCGACGCCGCGGGCATCCTGGGGGTGCTGGCCATCCTGAGCCTGATGCTGCTCACGGTAGTCACCGTCGTCTTCCGTGCGGCGCACATCGCCTTTCCGGGTACGTACTCGATCGCCGAGCTCCTGCTCATCCCGGCAGTCAGCATCTCGCTTGCCTATGCTGCGATGCACAATGAGCACACGCGCGCGGTGCTGTTCGTGGACCTCATCAAGAATGATCGCCTGCGCAGGGGCATCCACGGGACGATGCTCCTGCTCGGATCGCTGTTCTGGGTCATCGTCGCCTGGGCCACCATAAGGGAAGCCATTCGGCGCGGAGCTCAGAACGAGCTCTCCCCCATCATCAACATTCCTGTAGCGCCGTTCCGCTGGAGCATGGCTGCCGCAGTCGTTCTCCTTTGCGTCGTGCTGGTGTGGCAGGGCTATAAGCTGCTGCGTGGCATCCCGACCGAGGACGAGCAGGAAAACCTGGACACCTCAACATGAACTCCGTCACCATCGGGTTTGCGGGCCTGGCCGTTCTCTTCACCTTGATCGGCCTAGGCATGCCGATCGGATTTGCCATGGGCCTGATCGGTGCCGCCGGCTTCGCCCTGCTGGTCAGCTTCGACGCCGCCATCGTGCGCGTAGGCGTCACCACGTTCAGCCTTGCCACCAACCACGCCATTGGTACGGTACCGTTGTTCCTGTTCATGGCCCACCTGCTCTTTGCGGCCGGCATAGGCAAGGATCTGTTCGATTTCGCGTCCAAGTGGGTGGGACGCCGCCGCGGCGGGCTCGCCATGGCGACAATCGGCGCCTCCGCCGGGTTCGCATCGGTCAACGCGTCCAGCCTTGCCACAACCGCCACCATGGGGCTCGTGGCGTTGCCGGAGATGCGCAAGCACGGCTACGACAATGCGATGTCCTCAGGCAGTGTCGTGGCCGGCGGCACTATCGGATCGCTGATCCCGCCCTCGGGGATGTTCATCATCTACGGGATTCTGACCGAGACCTCGATTGGCAAGCTGTTCGCCGCGGGCATCATCCCGGGAATTCTCCTGGCACTCTTCTACATGACCGCCATCGCCATCTGGTGCCGCATTAACCCCGAGGCCGGGCCCCGCGGCCCTAAGTACAGCTTCGCCGAGAAGATGAAGAGTTTCTTCCAGATAGGCGAGGTGGTTGCACTTTTCGCGCTGGTGATGGGTGGAATCATCGCGGGCTGGTTCACGCCGACTGAGGCTGGGGCCATAGGGGCCGCTGGCGCACTGCTGATCGCGATCGTCCGCAGGCGCCTCACGGTCGAGAGCGCCAAGACGGCGATCTACTCGACGTTGAAGACCACGGGGATGATCTTCGGGATCCTGTTCGGGGCCATGGTGTTCAACAGCTTCATCACGGCCAGTACCATCCCGCTGCACATCGTCAACTTCGTCACCGAGGGCGGCTTCCCGCCGATGGTGGTCCTTTTGATGATCCTCGGCGTCTACTTCCTGCTCGGGATGGTTCTCGACGCCTCCGCGATGATGACGCTGACGATCCCGCTGTTCTTCCCGCTCGTAACCACGCTGGGTTTCGACGCCATCCTGTTCGGGGTGCTGGTCGTGCGCATGACGGAGATCGCGCTTCTGACGCCGCCTGTCGGGATGAACGTGTATGTTCTATCGGGCATTGCCAAGGACATCCCGTTGACGACGATGTTCCGCGGCGCCTTGCCCTTTGTCGGAGCCGACGTCCTGCATGTGGCCATGCTGATCGCTTTCCCGATCCTGGTCCTGTGGTTGCCCAATCTATGAAGACATCCGCACGGGCGCGCTGGGGGCTGGTTTCGACCTCCGGGGTGCTCACCGGTTTCGGGCACGGCTTCGCAGCTTTCGCGGTCTCTGCCCTGCTCAAGCCCATGGCGCTCGACCTGGACACAGGGCGAGGTGCGATCTCGACGGCCATCGGCCTTGGCCGGTTCGTTGCCGGGATGGCGTCTCCATCGATCGGCCGGTTTACCGATGCCTACGGCACCCGACTCATCGTGATCGCCGGCATGGTGCTGTCGGCGATCGGGCTGTTCATGCTGTCCGTCGTTCGATCCGAAATCGAACTCTATCTTGTGTGGTCGCTGGTCTTCTCTGTCGGCATAGCCGCGGGCTTCACGGTGGCACTTGACAAGCTCGTGGTTGCGACCGCGGCCGAAAAGGGCGGCATGGCTCTGGCCGTGAGATTCTCGATATCGGCGGTGGTCGCAACCCTGATCGTGCCACTGGTCACCACCATGATCGAGCACATCGGCTGGAGACAGACCTGTGTCGTTTGGGGTGGGATCATCCTGCTACTGGTTCCGATCCCCTACCTGTTCTTCGGGGTGTCGCCTTCGCCCTCTGGTGGTGCTCCCAGGAGCAAGGCAGCGGATGCGCCCGCGAGAACGGTCCTGCGTCAGCCGGCGTTCTGGATCATTGCTGCGGGGCTGACGGCGCAGGCTTCGGTGACCACTGGGCTCTCCGTCCATCTGGTTCCGCTGATGACCGACTTCGGGCTCGATGCTGTCTTCGCGGCGACGCTGTTCGGCGGAATGGTGCTGCTCACCGTGCCCGTCCGCCTTCTGGCCGGCTATATCGCCGACCATGTCCGGCCATCGCTGCTGCCGGCCGTCCTCGGCGCTCTTCTTATCCTCGAGGGGATGGCCATCGGCAGCTTCGCCCTGAGCCCCAGCTTTGCCACCATGCTGGTCGTCATCGGCGCGCTCGGCGTCGCGGCCGGGGCCCCCATGGTGCTGGTTCTGGTGCTGTGCGCTGAACTGTTTGGGCGCTCGGGCTTCGCGACCGTGCAGGGCAACCTGATGATGGTGCAGGTTCCCGGCACCATGCTTGCACCCATCGTGGCCGGATATGTCCATGACTTCACCGGCTCCTACGTGCCCGTAGTGGCCGGTTTCTGCGTATTGCTGGTGGCAGGGGGCGCGGGGCTGGCACTGCTCAGGTCCGAGGCCTGAGCGCGCTTTGCGCCGAACTGGGCGGCGTAGTCCGGCAGCCTTCGGGCGCCGAGGTGGATGGCCCCGCCACCAAGGCGGGACCATCCGAAAGCTGTTAGTTGGATTCCGCGGCGATGGCTGCGCGGGCTGCCTCGACCAGGGCAGGGCCATCGACACCGATCGCTTCCATCTCCTTGTACCACGCGTCGTAGGCGGGCTCGGCGGCGGCGATCCAGCGGGCGGTCTCGTCGGCATCGAGCTGGACGATGTTGTTGCCGGCCTGCATGGCGAGGCTGAGGCCGGTGGCATCGCCGGTGTCCATCACCCGGCCGAACTGGCGTGAGAGTTCAAGACCGGAGTTCTGGTCGATGATCGCCTTCAGGTCGTCAGGCAGGTTGTTGTAGCTGTCCATGTTCATGAACATGCCGAAGGTCTGGCTGTAGAGACCGCGATCACTGGTGAAGCCGGTGTGGTTCCGGACCAGTTCCGCAATGCGCAGCGAAGGCGTCACTTCCCACGGCACGGTGGTCGCCTCGATCACGCCCTTTGACAGGGCCTCGGGGGTCTGCGTCACCGGCATGCCGACCGGCTCGGCACCGAGCAGCTGCAGCATGTTGGAGATGATGCGAGAGCCGCCACGTACCTTCATGCCCTGAAGGTCTTCGAGCGAGGTGATCGGCTCCTGCGAGTGGAACAGGCCCGGGCCATGGGTGTGCAGCGCCAGCACCTTGACCCCGGCGACTTCGTCGGCGGCGTGTTCCATCACGTACTTGTAGAAGGCGGCCGAGGACTGTTCACCGCTGGTCAGCATGAATGGGAGTTCGAATACCTCGGACTTCGGGAACCGGCCGGGCGTGTAGCCCAGGATGGTCCACACGATGTCGACGACACCATCCTTGGCCTGATCATAGAGGTCGGCCGGAACGCCGCCGAGCTGCATGGCAGGGTAGTGCTCGAAGGCAATTCGGCCATCCGAGGCCTTGGTCACCATTTCCGCCCAGGGGGTAATGGCCTGGGCAGGTATGGTTGCCTGTGATGGCAGCATCTGGTGGATGCGCAGGGTGACTTCCTGGGCAAAGACGGTGGTGGACATGGCAATTGCGGCCAGCGCACCTAGTACTAGACTGAACTTTTTCATAGTTTCCTCCCTATGGGTGACCGGGCAGACCCGGTCCTGACATCGTGCACACCAAATCCTCCTCGGCGTGCCAGATCGTTGGTCATGGCTGCAGGGCTTCCGCATCCGCATGCCACGCTGTCTCGGGTGAGGTCGTTCGTTCCGTCGACCTCTTGCTGATGACACCAGCCCCTGAACTGTTATGTTGTATAACAACGCCGTGAGATTGCAGCAAGCAGTCACAAAATCGGAGAACAGCATGCCGACAGCGACTGCAGCTGCAAGACTAACCGAGGAGGATGGCGCGCCTCTCGAGGCGAGCCTCGGCATGATCGGTTACCGGTTGCGCCGGGCCCAGCTCAGCGTTTTCCAGCGGTTCACGATGGTCTTCGAGACGCTCGCGATCCGACCGGCGGAATATTCCGTACTGGTGCTGGTGGACGATTCTCCCGGTCGCAAGCAGAGCGAAATCGCAGCGGCGCTCGGCATCAAGCGAGCAAACTTCGTCGCCCTCGCCCAGGGGCTGGAAGCGCGCGGTCTGATCGAGCGCCTGAACATCGAAAGCGATCGCCGCGCCAACGCGCTGCATCTGACGCCCGCGGGCCGCAGCTTCCTGGCAAAGGCACGGGCGCTCCATGACCAGCTTGAAAGCGAGTTCGTGGAGCGCCTGGGTGGACGCGCGCAGCGGGATCAATTGCTGGAGCTGCTTGAGCGCCTCACCTGATGTCCTGACGTGCTATGGGCACATCAGGAACGGTAGCCGACGTCGATCAGTGCCCGCCCACCGGCCAGCCTGGACACGCAGGCGCAGAGCCGGTCACCATGCCCCTTCTCCTCGCTGCTGAAGAAGACGTCGCGATGATCGATCGTGGCACTGGTCTCCAGCACCTTCACCGCGCACAGGCCACACTCGCCCCGCTGACAGTCGTAAATCATCTCGACACCGGCCGACATAAGCGCCTCGAGCAGTGTCTGGTCCGGCCGCACCGACACGGAGACGTTGCGGTTGAGCACGTCGACGGTGAACGCTTCTTCCGCAAACAACCCGCTGTCGCCGAAGACTTCGTATCTCAGGCGACTGGTTGAGCGACCCGCCGCCGCCCATGCGGCCTTGGCTGCTTCCAGCATCCCGATCGGTCCGCAGAGGTAGCACTCGGCGTCGGGCGGCAGGTTGGCGAACTCGGCCGCAAGGTCGATGTGCTCGCCCACGGAATTGTCGCGTAGCACCAGGCGATTACCCAGCAGGTCCTTCATCTCTTCGGCGAAGGCCATGTGCCCACGCGAGCGTGCGCCATAGACAACTCGCAGCGCCGAGCCGCGGGAGGCAAGGGCGGCGGCCATGCCGAAAATGGGCGTGATGCCGATGCCGCCTGCGAGCAGCAGGTAGTGGCTTGCCCGGAAGCTGAGCTCGAACCGGTTCTCCGGCACCGTAAGGCGAACCTGCTGCCCGGGTTCGAGGCTCCACATGTACCGGGAGCCCCCACGGCTCTGAGGATGAAGCTTCACCGCCACAGCGATCTCGGACTCGGAGGACGGCACGACGGTGTAGGTTCTGTTGGCAGCCTCTCCGCCGATCTCGACACGGATGTTGGTGTGCGAGCCCGGGTCGAACCGGGGCAGGGCGCCGTCGACGGCGAAGGCGATGCGCCGCACATCGTCCGCTACGGCGCGGATTTCCGATACGCGCGCGTCGCGCCAGACTACTCTATTGCGCATTCGTCAGCGCCCCTCCACGACCGCGGCAATCATTCGGCCGCGCTCCGCATCGTGTTCTCCTCGGCAATCATGCGATCGATCAGCCGCCGTGCCCACATGGAGCCCGCATCGATGTTGAGGTTGTAGATGACGTGGTCGGGGTTGGCGTCGATCGCCTTTTGCTGCGCCTCGAGGATGATCTCGTCCTCTCCGAAGATCGCGTAGACTCCTTCGCGAAGGTTGTGCGTCCGCGCCTGCTCGTCGATTTTGTAGTTGCGGGCAAAGGCCCAGAAGTAGTGGCAGGTCTTGTCGGTCTCGGGAGTCATGGTGTTCAGCACCATGCCATTGACCCCCTGGCTTCGGTCGCCCTGCGGTGCGCCGGTTCCGGTGGGTGCCACGCCCACGTCGATGGCAATAGTCGAGGGCGCCTCGAAATTGATGATCTGCCATCGGTCCACATTGCCGGGCTTTCCCAGCTGGCCGCGCCAGAACGGGGGAGCGTCGATGTCGATCATCCAGCGGGTGACGGTAGCAGTCGTGTCCGTGTGGGTGACCTCGAATGGTGCCTCGGCCACTGCGCGATTACCGATGGAGGAGCCATGCACATAGGTCTCGTGCGTGAGGTCCATCAGGTTGTCGACAACGAGGCGGTAGTCGCACTTGGCATGGATGTATTTGCCATCCGCGGCCCACGCCGGGTCCTTGTTCCAGTGCAGGTCCGGCACCAGAGCGGGATCGGCGAGGGCAGGGTCTCCCATCCAGATCCAGATGAAGCGGTGACGCTCCACGATCGGGTAGGATTTGACGCAGGCCGAAGGATTGATGGTGTCCTGGGACGGCATGTAGACGCAGCGTCCGGTGTCGTCGAACTCGAGACCGTGATAGCCGCAGATCACGTTGTCACCGTGCAACTCGCCCATCGAAAGCGGGAGCAGCCGGTGCCAGCAAGCATCGGCCAGTGCGACGGCCGTGCCGTCCTGCTTGCGGTACAGGACGACAGGCTTGCTGCAGATGGTCCGCGGCAGAAGGCTGCGCTTGACTTCGACATCCCACGCAGCGGCATACCACACGTTCAGCGGGTAATTCGGGCTCTCCATGTGATCTCCTCCCTCACATTGCTATGAAGCATAACATTATGTGGGGGAGGAGCCTAGAGGGTGAGCGTCGGCCCGGCATCCGTCAGTTGGGCAACCCCGTGTAGTTCTCCGCAAGGCTCTGCTGGGCCGCGACAGAACCGGCGAGGTAGTCGAATTCTGCCCTCTGGATTCGGCGGCCGAAGGGTCCGTGTTCCGGGAAGGTGTGCAGCAGGGAGGTCATCCACCAGCTGAATCGTTCCGCCTTCCAGATCCGCGAGAGAGCCCGGGCAGAGTAATTGTCGAGCCCAGCGGGAGAACGTTCGCCATAGAACTCGGTGAGCGCCTCGGCCAGCATGGCTACATCGCTCATCGCCAGGTTGAGCCCCTTGGCGCCTGTTGGAGGCACGATGTGGGCGGCATCGCCCGCAAGGAACAGCTTGCCGAACCGCAGCGGTTCCGCGACGAAACTGCGCAACGGCGCGATGGATTTCTCGATGGACGGACCCGTCTGTAGCGCTTCGGCACTCTCTGCATCGAGTCGCCTGCGCAGTTCGTCCCAGAAGCGATCATCACTCCAGCTTTCCACCTTCTCGTCGGCTGCGACCTGCACATAATAGCGGCTTCGTGTCCGGGACCTCTGGGAGCAAAGGGCAAATCCCCGCTCGTGGTGGGCATAGATCAGCTCGTCGGCTACCGGCGGTTTGTCGACCAGCACGCCGAGCCAGCCGAATGGGTACACCCGTTCGAAGGTCGTCAGCGCCGCCTCCGGAACGCTGGCGCGGCTTGCCCCGTGGTAACCGTCGCAGCCCGCGATGAAGTCGCAGTCGAGGCGGTGGCGAACCCCGTCCTTCGTCCAGGTGACATGGGGCAAGCCGTCGAAGTCGTGCAGTTGCACGTCCTCGGCCTCGTAGATCGAAGTGCCTGTCCGCGCCGCCATCAGGTCGCGTGTCACCTCGGTCTGCCCGTAGACGGTCACGTGGCGCCCCACGAGGCCCGTGAAGTCGATGCGCAGGCGGTCTCCGTCGAAGCTCAGGTCGGTGCCATGATGGGCAAGCCCTTCGCGGTGCAGGCGTTCCGCAACGCCAGCGCGCTCGAGAAGATCGACCGATCCCTGCTCCAGAACACCGGCGCGAATACGGCCCAGCACATAGTCGGCGCTCTTGCGTTCCAGGATGACGTTGTCGATTCCGGCCAGCGTCAGCAATTGCCCCAGCATGAGTCCCGCCGGACCAGATCCAATGATGGCCACCTGTGTACGCATACTTTCCTCCACGTTCGGCCGGAAACATGCGACGGACAGCAGCGGCGTTGAATGGACTCGGTGCCCAATATCTTGCACTATCCGAACATGCAGGAAATTCCGACATACGCCCTGTACGGCGAGGCGGCGGGCGAGCGGCAGCAGGACTGGCTGCACTGGGAGACGATCCAGGCCCGAAGCCGACTGCACGATTATCGCATCGCGCCACACCGGCATGAGCGCTTCATGCAGGTTCTGCACCTGGTTGCCGGGGAGGGCGAGGTGGTCCTCGACGGCCGGCGCACGGCGCTGCGTCCCGACAGTGTAGTCATCGTGCCCACCGGCACCGTCCATGGCTACAGTTTCAGCAGGGATGTGCGCGGCGTGGTCGTCACCCTGATCGAACGGGACCTGGAAGGGCTCGGTCTGCCGCGTCCGGAGGCTACAGCCGTGGTGGGGGACTGCGGAGAGGTCGGCGCGGCCTTGAAGCGGCTCACCGGTGAGGCGGACCGTCCGGGGGCGGGACATGACGTGGCCATGCGCGCCCACCTGATGTTGCTGCTCGTCGCATTGCGCCGCGTGGTGAAGACTGGTTTTGCGGAGCAGGGAGCCATTCGAAGCCGGCAGATCGCCGGGCAATTTCGCGAACTGGTCGAGCAGCGCTTCAGGACGTCACGGCGGGTCTCGGACTATGCGGCAGAGTTGGGGATCAGCCACACCCACCTCAACCGCATCTGCAGGGAGGTCTTCCGCCAGCCGCCGCTCGCCCTGATCGAGCAGCGCGTTGCGCTCGAGGCGCGCCGTCAGCTGCTGTTCACCACGCTCTCCGTCAAGCAGATCGGCGCGCAGCTCGGCTACGACGATCCCGCCTATTTCACCCGCTTCATCACTCGCCTGTTCGGTTCACCACCCGCAACGCTGCGCCGGCAGATGCTCGGCAGCTAGTTCGGCAGCGAACATTAAGCGGGTTCAGCCCTGGTTGTGGACCCATTGAGCCACAACCTCTCGCATGGCGACAGGCGGCCGGCCCAGAGTGAGCCCGAGCGTCGGGTCGACGGCCGCAAACTCTCCGGCGCGACTGGCGAAGAATACACCCAGCAGAAACTCGGCCTGTTCTCTGGGCATTCCGTAGGACACGAGCGTGCCAAGGTAGTCCTCATCGCTGACGGTAACGCGGGTGATCGTCCGGCCGGTGACTTCGGAGGTGACTGCCGCAAGGTCGACCAGGCTCAGCGCCTCGCTGCCCGTCAATGGTGGGGTCACACCGTTGACGGTGGGCCGCGTCAGGGTGAGGGCGGCGACCTCAGCCAGGTCGGCGTGCGTCGCCCAGGAAATCGGGCCATCGGCCGGGGCAAATATGCTTCCGCTTTCCAGGGCGCCGCGCATGAACGTCAGCGCCGAAGCGGCATAGAACCCGTTGCGCAACGAGGTAAAGGCGAGCCCGGAATCCATCAGCATCTGCTCGGTAGCGGCATGGTCGCGCATGGCTGCGAAATGGGAATGCGGGCCTGCACCCATATGACTGGTGTAGACGATCCGCTCGACGCCAGCTGCCGTCGCAGCGCGGATGGCATTGGCATGCTGACGCAGGGCTTCTTCTCCATGCCTGGAGCTGGAAATCAGCAACAAGCTGGCCGCTCCTTCAAAGCTCCTCGCCAAGTCTGCATCGTCGTAGTCGCCCTGACGGACCTGGACGCCACGCTTTGCCAGGTCCGCGGCTCTTTCAGGGCTGCGGACACTGACTCCAATCTCGCTTGGCGGAAGGAGGTTGAGCAGGTTCTCGACTATGCCTTTGCCGAGGAGGCCTGTGGCCCCGGTTACAATTATCACGCGCGTTCCTCCTGAAGATCCGTTGGCGGCATCCGTGCCGCCATCTGCCAAGTTGTGGCTGTTCTTCCTCCGCGTGATAATCGGCGCAAATTCGAATGGGGTGTTCTCAGTGAAGAACAACGTGTCCGCGGACGACCTGCGCATCTTTTTGGCAGTGGTTCAGGAGCGCGGCTTCCGTGCCGCGGCCAGGCGCCTCGGCATGGCACCGTCAAAGATCAGCACGACAATCACGCAGA
>JAEZHZ010000299.1 GCA_023436745.1 Pseudomonadota bacterium
AGACACGGGCGTGTCCTTGTTACCTGAAGGGGTGCCCGGCGGCAGCGCAAGGGTGCGCTGTCGCCGGGCGCGAGGTCATTCTGTCACAGGCTCGAGGTCGAGCAGCTGCAGCAGGCGCGACGGATTGGCGTTGGACACCACCGGCGAGTACTTCGGATCGTCGGCATTGGCCCAGCCGGTGAAGCGGCTGGTGTTGTACTCGTAGAACGAGGGGCTGTTGTAGAGCGGGATCACCGGCAGCGCCTCGGCAACGATCAGCTGGATCTGGTCCATGATCGCCTTCTGCTCGTCGGCGTCCTTCACCTGGGTGTACTGGTTCAGCAGGTCCATCACCTCGGCATTTTCCCAATGCGGGGCGGTGAAGCGGCTCTTGCCGAAGTCATCCGGGTTGAAGCTGCGGATATAGGGGAAGTACGGGTTGGCCGCCGACGCCAGGGCGTTCAGGGTCATCGAGTACTCGCCCGCGATCAGGCCGGAGGTCCACACTGCCGCCTCGGGGGTCGACATCTGGATGTTGAGCCCGGCCTCGGTCAGCGTCTCCATGGAGATCTGCACCGCATCGATCCAGTCGGTCCAGCCGTTCGGGACCATGAAGTCGATGGTGATCGGGGTGCCATCCGGATTGTCGCGGAAGCCATCGCCGTCGGCATCGACATAGCCGGCCTCGTCGAGCAGCGCCACGCCGGCGTCGAAGTCGAACTTGCCGTACTGGCCGAACTGCGCCTCGACCTCGGGGTTCGAGAACGAAGCGTAGAGCTCGCCCAGCATGGACGGGTCCTCATTGACCAGCGGATAGCCGTAGCCCGCGATGTCGACGATGGTCTGCCGGTCGATCAGCATGCTGACGGCGCGGCGGAAGTTCACGTCGGTGAAGGCCTTCCGGTTGTTCTCGTCCGGCGCCACCTGGCTCATCTGGAGCGACACCAGGCTCGACGGGGTGAACCAGTACTTGTGGTGTTCCGGGTCCTTGGCGACGAAGGTGTTGTCGATGTCGGGGATGAAGCTGGTCGCCCAGTCGAGGGTGCCTTCGGCCAGCGCCGCCAGCACCTGCGGGTTGTCGGCGAGCTGCGGCATCCGCATGCAGTCGACGGCAAGGTTCTCGGCATCCCAGTAGTGCGGGTTGCGGCACTGCTCGTAGACCTGCGGGGTGAACCGGGTCACCTCGGTCATCGGGCCCGAGCCCACGGGGTTCTCGTTGGCGAAGGTCACCGGATCGTCGATCTCGGACCAGACGTGCTCCGGCACGATCGGCATGCTGACGATGGTGTTGGCAATCAGCGAGTTCGGCTCGGTGAGGTTGAAGCGCACGGTGCGCTCGTCGACCTTCTCGACCGACTCCAGCATCGCCGAGACCGAGATGAAGTCCAGCGCCGGGAACTGCTTGATGTAGTCGTAGGTGAACACCACGTCGTCGGCGTCGAGGGTCTCGCCGTCCGACCACTTCAGGCCATCGCGCAGGGTGAAGGTGATGGACTTGAGATCGTCGGCCAGCTCGAAGCTCTCGGCCAGGCGGTAGTTCGGCTCGTTCGCCTTGAGGCGGTTGAACACCACCAGCGGCTCATAGATGAAGTCGAGCGTGGTGTAGCGCGCCGAGGTCTGGCCGAACGGGTTGAAGTTGCGCACCCAGGTGGTGGTCTGCTCGGCGCTCACCGTCAGCACGTTTTCCTGCGCGCTGGCCGGCATTGCGGCCGTAGCCAGCAATGCGGCGGCAAGGCCCGCCAGTAGCGAAGTTCTCATCATCGTGTTTTCTCTCCTCTGTGCGGCCACGTCAGGCGAGGCCGTGCTCCGTAAAAATGCGTTCCACTTCGGCGTGGAGTGCGAGCACGTCCACGCGCTTGCTCCCGAGCCTCGCCTGGGCCCGGTTGATGCGTGCGAGGCTTTCGTCGGACAGCGGTCCCGCTGCCTTCGCCGCCGCCTCGCTGGCGGCAAGGTCGCCCTGGCTGTGAAGGGCGATATCGCAACCGGCATCGAGCGCTGCGCGCACCCGCTCCGGCCATGTGCCCTTCAGCGCCTCCATGGTGAGGCAATCGGTGATCAGCACCCCGTCATAGCCGATGTCCTGCCGGATCAGCCGGTACACCGCCGGCGACACCGACGCCGGGCGTTCGGCATCGATGCGCGTGAAGATCAGGTGCGCGACCATGGCCCAGGGCGCATCCCTCAGCGCGATGAACGGGCGGAAGTCCGTACCCCTCAGGTCGTCCACCTCGGCATCCACCACCGGACAGTCGAAGTGCGGATCGACCGTCACCCGGCCATAGCCGGGAATGTGCTTGATGATCGGCATTTCGCCGACCTCGAGCATGGCATCCACCACCACGCGGCCGAGTTCGGCCACGAGTTCCGGATCGTCGCCGAAGGCGCGCTGGCCGATGACGTCGTGCGTGCCCTTGCGCGCGAGGTCGATCACCGGCGTCGTGCCGCTGCCGATGCCGAGTTCGGCCATCATCGAGCCCATGGCGAGGCTCGACTGGCGCAGTGCGTGCCTGCCGGCCTCGAGGTCCTTGCGGGCGAGGGCGCCGAAGCTGCCGAGATTGCGGAACAGCGGCCAGTTGCCGTTGTCGAGCCGCTGCACCCGGCCGCCTTCCTGGTCGATATAGACCGGGGCATCCTCGCGCCCCACCGCCTCACGGAACTGTGCGCAGAGGCGCCGGATCTGCTCGGGATTGTCGAGATTGCGCTTGAACAGGAACAGCCCGAACGGGTTGGCCTCGCGGAAGAAGGCGATCTCGTCGACCGAAAGCTCGTATCCGGGCATGCCGACGAACAGCGCGAGGGGAGTGGTCGTTGGCATGGCTCAGGCCTCCGCCGTCTTTGGCTTGAGGCGCAGCAGCCCCTGGTAGATGTCTTCCTTGTCGGACGGGATCGGCATGGCGCCGGCGGCCTTGGCGTAGAAGTCCACCGGCCCGGCCGAACCGATGACCGCGTAGGCGTAGCCGTGGGCCTTCATCGCTGCGAGCGCATGGTAGAAGAGGGCAAGCCCGATCCCCTTGCCGCGCTGGTCCTCGCTGACCCCGGTGGGGCCGAAGAAGCCGCGGGCCGTCGCATCCCAGCAGGCAAAGCCCACAAGCGCGCCGTCGACCGTGGCGACCAGGCATCCGGGGGGCTGGTGCCCCATGGCGGCGCTGACCTCGCTCACCCAGTACTCGCTGAAATGGGTGCGTACCCAGTCCTTGATGATGTGCTGTTCGGGCGGCAGGGCGGTGCGGATCACCGCCTCGACGCCTTCGGCGCGCTCGCGCAGCTCCTCGAGCTTGCGGCTGTAGAGATTGACCAGGAGATCCATGGCCCGCCTCCTCAGACCGCTGCCCGGGGCTTGAGCCCCGCGGCCCGGCGGAGGAACCCGCCTGCCTGGTCGAGCGCCACGGCGGCGTCGGCGGCGTTCATGCCCGTCAGAGCCATCAGCAGGGCCAGCTTGACGTTGTTGTTGCTGTCCGCGAGGTAGCGCGCCGCGCCCTCGGGCGAACATCCGGAGACTTCGACCAGTATGCGAACGGCCCGGGCCATCAGCTTCTGGTTGCTGACCGAAACGTCCACCATCAGGTTCTCGTAGCTCTTGCCGATCCGGATCATGCTGGCGGTGGTCAGCATGTTGAGCACCAGCTTCTGGGCGGTGCCGGACTTGAGCCGGGTCGAGCCGGTGAGGGCCTCAGGACCGACCACCGGCGAAATGGCGATGTCGGCAAGGGCGGCAATGGCCGAACCCGGATTGCACGAGAGCGCAACCGTGGTCGCGCCGACGCCGCGGGCATGTTCCAGCGCGCCGATCACGTAGGGGGTG
>JAEZHZ010000030.1 GCA_023436745.1 Pseudomonadota bacterium
GACCTAATCTCGTGGCGCATCGATCCATTCGACGTACCGGGAGGGTCGAACCAACCTGCGCCCGGCTCGTCAATTTACCTTGCAAGACCCGAACTCTGGCTCCTACCTTCTTGAGAAGGTGCTCGCGTAGCCGCCAACAGCGGCACACCCGGACGTGACCTCGCCCCTAGACCAAGCGGCTTTGTTCTATGGCGGCGGCGATGAAGCTGGCGAAGAGGGGGTGGGGTTCGAAGGGCTTGGACTTCAGTTCGGGGTGGAACTGGACGCCGATGAACCACCGGTGGTCGGTGCGCTCGACGATTTCGGGGAGCTTGCCGTCCGGGGAGACGCCGGAGAACAGCAGGCCGTTCTTTTCCAGCACCTTGCGGTAGTCCATGTTGACTTCGTAGCGGTGGCGATGGCGCTCGGAGATACGGGTGGAGCCGTAGATATCGGCGACCCGCGAGCCGCGGGTAAGCTGGGCCGGGTAGGCACCGAGGCGCATGGTGCCACCGAGGTCGCCTTCTGCGGCACGCACTTCCTTCTCGTTGCCCTTCACCCACTCGGTCATCATGCCGACGATCGGCTCTTTCGTGGGCCCGAACTCGGTGGAAGAGGCATTGCGGATGCCGGCGGTGTTGCGGGCAGCCTCGATGCAGGCCATCTGCATGCCGAAGCAGATACCGAAATAGGGTACGTCCTTTATGCGGGCGAAGCGGGCCGCCTCGATCTTGCCCTGGGCTCCGCGCTCGCCAAAACCGCCGGGCACCAGGATGCCGTGGACATGCTCGAGATAGGGCGCAGGGTCATCGCGCTCGAAGACCTCGGAATCGATCCACTGCAGGTTGACCTTGACCTTGTTGGCAATGCCACCGTGGTTCAGCGCTTCGCTCAGGGATTTGTAGGCGTCCTTGAGACCGGTGTACTTGCCGACGATGGCGATGTTGACCTCGCCCTCGGGGTTGTGCAGGCGGCGGGACACTTCTTCCCAGGCAGACAGGTCAGGGCTTGGGGCGTCGGCGATACCGAAGGCCGCGAGAATCTCGCGATCGAGCCCTTCCTTGTGGTAGGCGACGGGCACGTCGTAGATGGAGCCGACGTCCAGGCCCTGGATGACCGCGCTTTCGCGCACATTGCAGAACAGGGCCAGCTTTTTCTTGTCGCCTTCGGGAATCGGGCGGTCGCAGCGGACCAGCAGGACATCGGGCATGATGCCGATGGAACGAAGCTCAGCGACCGAGTGCTGGGTCGGCTTGGTCTTCAGTTCGCCTGCCGAAGGGATGTAGGGCATCAGCGTGAGGTGAAGATAGGCCGCGTGGCCCCGCGGAAGATCGTTACCGAGCTGGCGGATCGCTTCGAAGAACGGCAACCCCTCGATGTCGCCCACGGTGCCGCCGATCTCGACGAGCACGAAGTCGAACTCCTCGTTGCCTTCCAGCACGAAGTTCTTGATGGCGTCCGTTACGTGCGGAATGACCTGGACGGTGGCACCCAGGTACTCTCCCCGACGTTCCTTGGCGAGGATGTCGGAATAAATCCGGCCGGTCGTGATGTTGTCGCGCTTGTTGGCGGCGCGGCCCGTGAACCGCTCGTAGTGGCCCAGGTCCAGGTCGGTCTCGGCACCATCATCGGTGACAAAGACCTCACCGTGCTGTGTCGGCGACATCGTGCCAGGATCAACGTTGAGGTAGGGGTCGAGCTTGCGCAGGCGAACCTTGTAGCCGCGCGCCTGGAGCATGGCGCCCAGCGCCGCGGAGGCGAGCCCCTTGCCCAAAGAAGAAACCACGCCACCGGTGATGAATACGTACCGAGCCATGGGCGTTCACCTTAATCACATCGTCTTCGATTCGGAGAGCCACGAGGCGGCTTCTCACACAAAAGAAGAAGGGGATGTCTCCATCCCCTCCCCCATCCGTCGCATATGCGGCGGTCAGTTCGTGGCCGGCGCTGCCGGCTGTGGTTCCACAGGCGCGGGCGCCTCAGGAACCGGCAAGTCGCTGGCGCTGTTCGCAGCCGGCGCAGCAGCTTCGGGCGCAGCCGGAGCCGGGGCGGCCGGGGCCGGAGCAGCGGGAGCAGGCAGCGGCAGGTCAGAGCTGGTTTCGCCCTGAAGGGCGTTCAGCGCGTCAAGCACGGTCGTGGGAGTCTGACCGTCCTCGGTCTGCACCGCACGCTCCAGAATGGTCGAGGTGCTGCGATCGAGTTCGCTCATCACGGTAAGCCCGATGGCAGTGGCGAAGAACAGGGCCGCCAGGATGGCCGTGGTGCGCGTCAGCAGGTTGGCAGAGCCGCGCGCGGTCATGAAGCCGCCGCCACCGCCGCCGATGCCCAGCGCGCCGCCCTCGGAGCGCTGCAGCAGGATAACTGCGATCAGCGCCAGGACGATGAGCAGGTAGGCCACAATCAGGACGTTTGCCATCGGGTCCTTCGTATAGTCGTCAAGAGTTGCGGCGTCATACACGCCTCAAGCAGCGAATGCCAGAGGCCGGGCGGAAAAACCGCCGAGCCTCCGGCCCGCTCGTTCAGACAGCGGAGATAATGGTGTAGAAGTCCTTTGCCAAGAGGCTTGCGCCACCAACCAGCCCGCCGTTGACGTTATCCAGAGCCAGGATCTCGCGCGCGTTCATCGGCTTCATCGAACCGCCATAGAGAATGCGCGTGGTCTCCCCGCGCTCGCCGAACCGTTCCACGAGATGACGCCGGATGCCGGCGTGCATGCGAGAGATTTCATCGTTCGTCGGGGTCCGGCCGGTGCCGATCGCCCAGACCGGCTCGTAGGCAACCACGATTTCGTGCTGCTCAGCTGCACCAGGAATGGATCCGGCCAGCTGGCGGGCGACAACGGATTCGGCCTCGCCACTGTCCCGCTCAGCCTCGGTTTCGCCGACGCAGATGATGGGCTTCAGCCCGGCACCCATGGCGGCCTCTGCCTTGGCGCGAATGTGATCGTCCGTCTCGCCGTGCTGCGTGCGCCGCTCTGAATGACCCACGATGACAAACTGGGCGCCGGCGTCCGCCAGCATGCTCGCCGATATTTCGCCGGTGTGCGCACCCGACGACATGGCATGACAATCCTGACCGCCTGCAAGAATGCCGCTGGAAGCCCCGATCGAAGCCACGGCATGGAGGATGGTGGCGGGGGGACAGACAACCACAAGCGCACGTGGCGCCTCACCCGTGGTCAGCAGACTCGCCAGAGCGGAGATTTCCTCGAGAGAGGCACGCAGGCCGTGCATCTTCCAGTTCCCTGCAATGAGCGGCGAAATCGTGGTGGTCACTGTTTGCTCCTCTATACCTCTTGCACCGGCAACGGCTTTGCCATAACCCCGCAAGTCGACTTTGGCTATGCCGGACGCCACATACGGGCGACCGGCGAAACTGGAACGTTGTCACATGCTTGATGGTTTGCGCGCGTTTGCAAAATCCTGGCCCGGCCGGATTATGGGCGCGTTGCTGCTCATCGGGCTGGCAGGCTTCGGCATCAACAACGTCATCCTGGGCTTCGGCAGCAATACCGTGGCGCGCGTGGGTAACGAGGATATCACTGCCAACGAGTTCCTGCGCGCCTACCAGAACCAGGTGAACAGGGTGGCCCAGCAGATCGGCTCGGTACCCTCCCCGCAGGACGCGGTGAACTTCGGCATCCCGTCGCTTACCCTGCAGCAACTGGCCCAGGACGCGGCGCTCGACCAGCTTGCCACGCGGTTCGGGCTTGGTGTGTCCGACGCGAAGCTGGCCCAGATGGTGCGCGAGGACCCATCATTCCGCGGCACGCTGGGCACGTTCGACCCCGCATCGTTTGCGCAGGTGCTGCGGGCCAGCGGCATCACCGAATCCGAGTACTTCGAGCAGCAGTCCGCCGCCGCCCGTCGCCAGCAACTGGTGCTGAGCCTGTTCGGTGAAGCCGGCCTGCCCGCCGCCGGTACCGAACTGATCAACAACTACGTGAACGACCAGCGCACGATCGAGTACTTCGTGCTGAACCCCACCAGCCTGCCGAGCCCGGCAGAGCCGACCGAGGAAGAGCTCGCAGCATATCTCGCCGAGCACCAGGCGGAATTCCGTACGGTGGAAACGCGGCCCACGCGCATGCTCGTGCTGTCGCCGACATCGCTGGCGGCCGCCAAGACGATCTCCGATGAGGCGATTGCAGCCGAGTACGAGCGCACAAAGGACAGCCTGACGCAGCCCGAACGCCGCACCATCGAACAGGTGGTTCTCAACGCCGATCAGGCCGCTGCCTTCGAGGCGGGCCTCGCGGCGGGAACATCGTTCGAGCAGCTGGTTGCTGAAGCGGGCCTGACGCCGACATCGCTCGGCACGCTGGCTGAAAGCCAGGTAACCGACCCTGCTCTCGCCTCGGCAGCCTTTGGACTCGATGCGGGCGACTTTACCGTCATCGAGGGCGCCGCCGGTCGCCGGGCTGTCCATGTCTCGGCCATAGATCCAGGTGGCGTGCCGACGCTGGAAGAGGCGCGCGAGGGCATTGAACAGCAGCTCGCTCTGGCGGAAGCGCGCAACGAGATTGCGGACATTCAGGACCAGGTGGAAGAACTGCGTGCAGCTTTCCGGCCGCTGACGGAGATTGCCGATCGTTTCGGTCTGGAGCTCTACGAAGTCCCGGTCACCGCTGGTGGCAGTGAACTGAGCGTCATCCCGGGCATTGCCCCCGAGGACCGTTCGCGGCTGACGCAGGCGATCTTTGCGGCCGAGCAGGGTGACCTGACCGCCGCGGTGCCCATGGCGGGCAACACCAATGTCTATTTCGAGCTGGAGGGCGTCGAGCCCGCCCGCGACCAGACACTGGACGAGGTCCGGGACGAACTCACCACGGCACTGATGACCGAACGGAGCAACGACGCGATGCTGGCGGCGGCAGAAGAAGCCGTGGCCCAGGTGCGCTCGGGAACTCCGCTGTCCGATGTGGCCAGCCGCTACAACACCTTCCCGCAGATCAGCACGCCGTTCACCCGCTTCGGCTCGCCGGATGGCACGATCGACGGTACCATTGCCTCGGCGGCATTCGCCGGTGGCCCGAACCTGGTGGATACCGCCGTTGCCGAGGATGGCAGCGTCACTGTGTTCCAGGTCACCAGCGCGATCCCGTCCGGCACCACGCTCGACGCGACCGTGGTCGACAGTCTGGACCAGGAAGCCCAGATCGGGCTTTATGGCGAGTTCGTCGCCGGCGTGCGTGACGACGCAGGGCTGCGCATCAACCAGCAGGCGCTGAACGAGGCGCTCGCACTCACCGGCGCCACACAGTAGCGCCCCTACCTCGAAAGAAAGCCACCATGGCCGACGACGCTTTTCCGCGCTTTTCCGAGCAGTACGATGCCGGGAAATCGCAGATCGTGTGGCGTCGCGTGGTGGCAGACCTCGAGACCCCGATCGGCACCTACCTGAAGCTTGCCAGCGGGCGCAGCCACACCTTCCTGCTCGAATCCGTGCAGGATGGCAGCACGCGCGGCCGCTACTCGATCATCGGGCTGCTGCCAGACGTGATCCTGAAGGTCGAGAACGGGACCGCTTCGATAAATCGCTCGGCGCAGGTTGACTCCGCGGCCTTTCAGCCGCTGGACGAGACGCCGCTCGATGCGTTGCGGATGCTCGTTGCGGAGAGCAAGATCGACATGCCGGCTGAGCTGCCGCCGCAATCGGCCGGTGTCTACGGGTTCCTCGGCTATGAGATGGTCCGCTACATGGAGGTGCTGCCCGACAGCAACCCGGACCAGCTCGGGCTCCCAGAGGCCACGTTGATCAGGCCGTCGCTGCTTGCGATCTTCGACACCGTGAAGGACGAGCTGTACATCACCGCGCCGGTTTATGTACGGGCCGGGGTCAGCGCGAAGCAGGCATATGAATCGGCAGAAGCGCGGATCGACGAGACGGTCGCGCGGCTGAACCAGGCGCTGCCGGCGGCCCCTGCCCTTCCGGACCTGGAAAAGCTCGAGGTCACCAGCAACACAAGCCGGGAAGCCTATTTCGACATGGTGGCGCGCGCCAAGGAGTACATCGCGGCGGGCGATATCTTCCAGGTGGTGCTGAGCCAGCGCTTCGAGGCCGAGTTCCGGTTGCCGCCCAC
>JAEZHZ010000382.1 GCA_023436745.1 Pseudomonadota bacterium
GAGGACAACATGAGCCACACCATCGCCAACCTCGAATACCACCACTTCAAGTATCCCCTGTTCCGCCAGCCGGGCGACATCCACGTCCACATGTTCGGGACGGCGACCCTGAGCTTTGCCGACGGTATCCAGACCCGTCCGAACGACATCTTCGAGATCGAAGCCGCACCGTTCGGGCACCCCCTGCGCAATCCGGTGCGGGTGGAGGACGAACACACCGTGGTCGTCAGCGGCCTCTACTGAGGAGCGCTAGTTCAGGTCGAGAGCGTACTGCCGCAGCAGGTCGAGGGGGATAAGTCCGAGCACCTGCCGGTTGGTGCGGCGCAGGAACACCCGTGGCGCCGCACCGGCGCGGTATGCCTCCACCCAGCGCATGGCGACGAGGCACCAGCAATTTCCGGCCACCAGGCCCGGAAAGCTCATCTCTGGCCGCGGGGTACTGAGATCGTTGCCGACCGAGCGCGAGAACGTGAGGAAAGCGTCGGTCGCCTCGATGCACACCAGGTGCACCGCGGCATTGTCGGGACCAGCGGCGCAATAGCCGGTCCGGAAGAAGCCGGTCAGCGGGTCGCTCGAACAGGGCTCCAGGGGCTCGCCGAGGACGTTGAACTCACTCGCACCCCAGAAGCGCCCCTGCTCGTTCATGACGGGCGCTTCCCCATCTTCTGCAGCACTTCCTTGACCTTGGAATTGATCTGGTCGAGCGAGTACGGCTTGGGCAGGAACTCCACGCTCTGGTCGTCCTCGATGTCGCGCCGGACGCTGTCTTCGGCATAGCCGGACACGAAGATGACCTTCAGGTCCGGCCGGCGCTCGCGCACATGCTTGAGCAGGGTCGGGCCATCCATCTCGGGCATCACGACGTCCGAGATCATCAGGTCGATGTTGAAATCGTGCTCCTCGAGGACGTCGAGCGCCTCGTCGCCGCCATCTGCCTCGAGGACCTCGTATCCGGTGGCGCGCAGGGCGCGGGCGGAGAAGGCGCGCACGCTTTCCTCGTCCTCGACGAGCAGGATTCGCTCCTGTCCGGTGAGGTCCCGCGCCGGCGCGGCGGCAGCGGGCGACTTGGCAGCGATTTCGGCCTCCGACGGCACATGGCGCGGCAGGAAGATCTTGAACGTGGTGCCGACCCCGACCTGCGAGACGGGATAGATGAAGCCCTCTGTCTGCTTGATGATACCGTAGACGGTGGACAGGCCCAGACCCGTGCCCTTGCCGAGTTCCTTGGTGGTGAAGAAGGGCTCGAAGATCTTCTGGAGGATCTCCGGGCTCATGCCGGTGCCGGTATCCTGCACCTCGATCACCACGTAGTCGTTCGGCACCAGCCCGTCATAGGTCAGGCGCTCGGCCTCGGACCGTTCCAGATTGGCGGTGCGCAAGGTAATGGAGCCGCCATTCGGCATGGCGTCGCGGGCGTTGACCACGAGGTTGATGATCACCTGCTCGAGCTGGACCACATCGGCCCGCACCGGCCAGATGTTGCGGCCATGCTCGACCGAAAGGGAGTTCTTCTCCCCGATCATGCGCTTGAGCAGCACGGTGAGGTCGTCGACGATCAGCGGCAGTTCCAGCACCTGCGGGCGCAGCGTCTGGCGCCGCGAGAAGGCCAGCAGCTGCCGGGTCAGGCCGGCGGCGCGGTTGGCGTTCTGCTTGATCTGCATCAGTTCGCTGAACGAGGGGTCACCCGGCTTGTGCTTGAGCAGCAGCAGGTCGGAAAAGCCGATGATGGCAGTGAGCAGGTTGTTGAAGTCGTGCGCGACGCCGCCCGCGAGCTGGCCAACCGCCTGCATCTTCTGCGACTGTGCGAACTGGGCTTCCAGCTTGCGCTGGTCGGTCATGTCGAGCGCATAGACGTTGACGACTTCGGGCGAGCCGGCGCTGGTCTCGGAGGCGGAGACGTAGAGGCGGACGGCGTGATCGCCCTCGGCGCTGAGCAGCGCATCCACCGGCTCCACCTCTGACTTCTTGGCCTTCGCGTCGGCTATGGCGCGCAGGAACCGGTCGCGGCTCTGCTCGCCGATCAGTTCCGACAGTGGCTGCAGCTCGAGGCTCTTCTCCTCGCCCGACCAGCGGAAGATGCGGCCGAACGGAGCGTTGGTCCGGATGATCCTGCCGTCGCCGTCGAGGGTGGCGATGGCGAACGGGGTATCGTTGAAGAAGCGTGAGAACCGCACTTCGGCGGCACGAAGTTCCTCCTCGGTGTCCGGTGCGTTGGACATGTCGAGGACCAGCGTACGGGTCTCGCCCAGTTCGCCATCGGCGAGACGGGCGGCGCGGTGCAGCAGGCGAACCGGCAGGCTGGTGCCGTTGCGGCGCACCAGGTCGATGTCGATGATCTCGGTGCGGATTTCGCCGGCGTTGTGCCCGCGCCGCAGCAACGTCGCACCATCGCCCCGGACGATGTCGTTGAGGGTGAGCTCGCCCGCGTTGAACTCGGCCAGGTCGTAGCCGAGCCAGTCCGCGAGGGTCGAGTTGAGATACTGGATCCGCCCCAGCGCATCGGCAGAGAAGAAGCCGGAGGGAGCGTGATCGAGATAGTCGATGGCGCGCTGCAGGTCGCGGAACGCGCTCTCGTTGCTCTCGTGGTCGCGGGTCGTGTCCTCGACCGACCACATCACCATCGGGCGACGGGAATCATCGGTGGGCGGCAGCGGGCGGACCGACACCCGATACCAGCAGACGCGCTCCGGCTCCGTGCCACCCAGTCCGCCGACGATGCGGATGTCCTCGACGGCGGCCCGTCCATCCTTGGCGGCCCGCGACAGGCGGTAGATGGCTTCCCCGGCCTCGGAATGACCGGCAAAGAGCCGCGTGACGCCCACGGGCACGCCATTGGTCAGTGCGCCGGGGAACACGCCATAGTGGATGTTCGCGTAGGTGATCTTGCCGTCGCGATCGGCGATAACGGCGCCAAAGGGCAAGGTGTCGATGGCAGCGTCGGCCAAAGTCCGGCGCGTTTCCCCGCCGGCAAAGCCGAACAGGCCCGCGGCAAGGCCGAACAGGCAGAAGACGCCGACCACGGCCAGCAGCGCAATGACGCCCATCACCACGTCGCCGGGCACCTGCTCGCCGAACAGCGAGAAGACGACGGCCAGCGCGACGAGTACGACGCTGAGCCCGATAACCCGCCACAATCCGCTCCGGCCGCGGCTGGATGAGACGAGGGGCTCGGGATAATTGTCCTCGGCGGATGGCGTCGATGCCATGAAGTTGCTCCGTGCCGGATTCTGTGGCGATTCGGCCGCCAACCATTGGTTTACCAAATGGTCCGGCCCTGCGGGAGTGCGACAGGGCTTTTCAACATCACACCAGCACCGATAACCGCCGGGGGGACCCGTCGGTGTGGTGAGAGGCAGAGCCCCGAGGCGATGGCGCCTCGTGAGTGATTATTGTGTGAGACGACATCGCCTCGGGGCGCCGGTTTTTTGGATACGCACGCCGGCCTGATCCGGCGGGACCCACGAATGGCAGCGACGCCACCGTGCCCGGCTCCCTCCCGCGCCAGTTCGCTGCAGTCCGCCTTCAGCGGGAGGGACGGCGGTGTTCTACCACGCGCCGCGGGAGGCGAGGATAAGCGGGACAGATCAGTCCTCCTCGTCCTCCTCGTCGTCATCGTCCGGCATGGGCAGGTTCTTGGTGATGGCATTTATCCGCGCCGCGAGTTGCTCGCGGATCCGGGCCATCTCCGGGTCCTCGCCGTTATGGGGCAGCAGGTTGACTTCTGGGCGCAGGCGGCGGACCGGCATGGTGCCGTAGCGGAAGACCCAGGACTGGCAGCGCAGCCTGGGGTCCCAGGCGGTGTGGAGGCTCTCCCAGTGGTCGAGCCGCGCAACAATGCGGCCGAGCTGGACCGCAAGCCCGGCATAGTCGCCCGCGACGGCCGGCAGGTCTTCGCCGCGCGGGCGGGCGAAGCAGGCCGCTTCGGCAATCAGGGCTCCGGCAACGGCGCGGACGGTCCCGGGCACCATTGCCTCGGGCCGCCGGCCGGCAATGGCCGCCACTTGCCTCGCAAGCGTCGTCATCTCCAGCCACACCGCCTCATGG
>JAEZHZ010000035.1 GCA_023436745.1 Pseudomonadota bacterium
CGCTGCCGCCCACCTGCTCGCGCGCCGCCTCGTGCTGCACCTGCTCGGCCTCGAGCAGCGCCGGCCACACCTCGGGCAGTGCCGCCACCTTGTCGACGGCCGCAAGGATTTCCTTGAGGGTACGGAAGCTGGTCCTCAGCGGCACGTCGGCAAAGGCGATGCCGACCTGCTTCGCCGCCACCCCGAAGTGCTTGCCGGTGTCGCCGAACAGCGCCGGCTCGGCGCCCTGGAACGAGTAGATCGACTGCTTCTGGTCGCCCACCGCAAAGAACGAACGCGGCCGCGATGCCGCCCCGACATTGTCGATGAACTCTTCCACCACCGCCCGCACCACCCGCCACTGCTCGGGATTGGTGTCCTGCCCCTCGTCGACGAGGATGTGGTCGATTCCGGCGTCGAGCTTGTACTGCACCCATGCGCCCACCGCCCGGTCGGCAAAGAGGTCGCCCAGCCGTTCCACCAGGTCGTCGAAGTCGAGCAGCGAGCGGGCCCGCTTGTGCCGCTCGTAGCGCGCGACGATCGCGGCGACGACATCGAGCAGGGCTTCGCTGCGTTCGAGCAGTTCCGCCCGCGCCAGGGCGTCGACCAGCGCCACGATGCGGTCCTGCTCCGCTTCGAGCCGCGCGAACACCGCCGGGTATTTCTGCCGCTGTGCGGCGGTGCCCAGTGCCCGCTTCTTGCCTTCCCCGGTCAGGAAGGCGTTGCGCAGCAGCCGCGGGCTCGGCCGGTCCGGGTCGAGCCGAGCCAGCAGGTCGACGAAGCGCCGGCCCCCGGGCTTGCCGTCGCAGAGCTCCACGACCTCCCTGATGTCGGCCGCCGAGAGCAGGCTCGCTCCGGCCATGTCGCGCCGCAGCTGTTCGGCGGGAGCGGTTGCCTCGCCGACCAGCTTGCGCAGCCGCCGCTTGCTGGCTGGGACGTCGTCGAGCACCGATTTCAGCCGGCGCATGTCGCTGAGCGACAGGTCCACCGCTTCCTCGATCTGGAAGTTGCTGAGCCGGTCGAACAGCGTCAGCACGGCCTCCGACGTGCCTTCCCCGCGCAGGCCCTCGGCCAGCACCGCCTCGCGGGCATGGCGCACGAGCCCGGCCCGCTCCTCCTCCTCGATGACCGCGAAGTCGAACGGCACCCCCGCTTCCAGCGGAAAGCGGTGCAGCACCGATTCGCAGAAGGCGTGGATGGTGACGATCTTGAGCCCGCCCGGCGTTTCGAGGGCGTGGGCAAACAGTGTCCGCGCCCGCTCCAGCAGCTTCGGCGCTGCCGTGCCTTCGAGCTTGCGCAATTCGCGGAGCAGCTCGGCATCGGGCATCACCGCCCATTCGGCGAGCCTTTGGGCCACGCGCCCCCGCATCTCGGCGGCCGCCGCCTTGGTATAGGTGAGGCACAGGATGCTCTGCGGCTGTGCGCCGCTCAGCAGCAGCCGCAGCACCCGCTGGGTCAGCACGAAGGTCTTGCCCGAGCCAGCATTGGCGCCCACCCAGATCGACTGGCGCGGGTCTGCCGACAGCGCCTGGAAACGCTGGGTGGAGGCCGGGATCGTGAGTTTGCCGCGATCGCTCACCACAGCTCCTCCTCGTCATCGTCCACCGCGGTCCATTCCTGCATCCGCATCAGGTGGTCATAGGCGCCAGGGAAGCGCTGGTTCTTCATCGGCAGCAGCCGCGCCGGCATCGGTGTCTCGTTGAACAGGAAGTAGTCGACATGCCCCTGCATCCGCCGCGCCGTTTCCGCCGCGGCGCTCATCACGTCGTGCCCCTCCGCCAGGCTGAACGGACGGGGCGTGAAGGCGTCGGGACCGAGGCCGATCTTCACATAGGTCAGGGCCGAACTCGCTGCGGGGTCCACCCCCTCCATGGCGCCCGCCTCGGCCATGGCCGCTTCCAGCAGCAGCTGCGGCGCTTCGAAGGCGCGCATGGCGCCCGGCGCCGGCACCCCGCCGGTCTTGAAATCCATCAGTTCGAGCGTGCCGTCGGCCAGTTCGTCTACCCGGTCGGCGCGCCCCGTCAGGGTGAAACCCGAGGGCAGGGCCCACACGCCCTTGATCTCGGCATGGCGCCGCTTCACCAGTGGCTCGCGTTCGCTCTCGTAGTCGAGGAACTGCCGCGCCGCGGTCTCGAAGCGCCGCAGCCAGATGGCGCGAAGTTCGGTGCTGACATGCAGCCGTCCGAACTCCTCGGCGGCGATCTGCATGATACGCTCGAACGCATCCGCCGCGCGCACGTCGTGCTTTTCCTCGACGAAGCGCGAGAGGATGTCGTGGATCGTATTGCCGCGCTCGCGCGCCTCGGCCGTCTCGCCCAGCGGGTCGAGCGGCTTCAGCTTCAGCACATGGCCGGCATAGATGTCGTAGGGCGAGCGCATCAGTGTCTCGATCGCCGTCACGGAAAGCTGGCGCGGCCGCTGGGCCACCGGCGGGTTTGGTGCCGGCCGGCCGGCGGGGGTGACGTCGGTCACCGCATCGATCCTCCGTGCCTGTTCGAGCCACGGCGCACCGCGGTCGCGCCAGTGCCCGGCCTCGCCGACAAATGCCTCGAGCCGCTGCAGCAGCCGCGAGGGCTGTGCCGGGCTGGTGCCGACGCGCTCGGCATAGGCGATCAGCACCTCGCTGTTGCCGAGGCCCTGCACGAAGTCGTGCGCCGCCTGACCCTGCCGCCGCTCGGGCGGTTCCAGCCCGGCACCGATCCGCATGCCGCGGCTGAGCCAGGGGCCGGGATCGGCCACCTCCGGCCAGATGTCCTCGTTGAGCCCGGCCAGGATCAGCAGGTCCGGGTTCATCAGCCGCGCTTCGAGCCGGCCCCAGATGGCGATGTCCTGGCGGCGGTCCTCGGCGGTGCGCACGTTGAAGCCGCTGGTCAGTTGCGCGAGCACGCCGTCGAGCCCGAACGGCACGAAGCGGTGGCCTTCGCCGGCCTGCGTCGCCATTTCCGCTGCCCAGCGCCCCATCTCGTCGCGACCCGGCAGGTCGGCGCCGTCCGACACGGCGGCCAGTGCCGTCGCGAGGCACTGGGCCAGGTCGCTCGCGGCAATCGAACTCTGCCCGGTCAGCGCGGTGAGCGGCGCGATTGCCGCCTCGATGCGCCCGAACAGGTCCAGCAAGGGTTCGACGTGGAAATCCCTGAGGCGCCGGGCCGGATAGCGCGTGGTGCCATCGACGTTGTCGGCCAGCAGCTGCCGCAGGCCATCGAGGCCCGGCGCCGCGCGCTGGCCGCGCAACAGCCCGAGCTCGATGTCGTCGGCGAGCCGCCGCACCACCGGCCGTTCGAGCCCGAAGGTCGCGGCCCGGTTGCGCAGCAGCGCCATGAGGTCGACCGCTCCGCACCCGCCCGACGCCACCGCCAGGATCTGCCGTAGCAGCCGTCCCGCCGCCGACTGGAACAGCGGCGTGCCAGCCGAATCATCGACATGGATGGCGAAGCGCTTGAGTTCGGCCGCGATCCGGCGCGCCAGGTTCCGGTCGGGCGAGACGATGCCCACCGTCCGCCTCTCGGCCAGCGCGGCGCGGGCGGCAAGCGCTATGGCGCGGGCCTCCTCGTCCTCGTTGCGCGCCCGGATGACCGAGATGCCGGCCGTCGCCATGCCGATCTCCATCGGCGTCAGCTTCAGTTTCTGCTCGGGCCAGCGCGCCGTGTCCTTGGCAAGGTTCAGCGCCGTGTTGACGAGCCGGGTCCGCGTGTCGTCCCCGCGGGCGAGTTCGGTGACGGACGATACCGTCGCCCCGAGGCGCCGCAGCAGGCTGGCAAGGCCGTATTGCGGATGCCCGTGTGGCTGGTTCTCGGGCTTCAGCAGGTCCTCATGCGCCGCAGCGCTCATGCTCGTGTCGAGCCCCGGCATCACCACGGCGCCGCGGGGCAGCCGGGCAATGGCGCCGAGCAGGCGCGCCGTCGCCGGGATCGAGCCGGTCGAGCCTGCCGCGATCACCGGCCTGTCGCCGAACAGCCATGCCGCCGCGCCCGCCTGCCGCTCCAGCCGCTGGTTGCGCAGCCAGGCCGCATCCGCGCGGCCCTTCTCCTCGAGATGCAGTGGCCAGACCTTGAGCGCAATGGCGAGAAAGTCGAGCGTCTGCTGCCAGTACGCGCCGAGTTCGGCGCCACGTTCGGCGGCCACCCTCTCGATGTCGGCGACGGTGCGTTCCTCGGTGATGAAGTCGTCGATCAGTTGTCCGAGCGATTCCGCCATGGCGAGGATTTCCGCCGGCGTCGGCGGTGTCGAGAAGGCCCGTGCCCCGTCCGGGGTTGCGGCCCAGCCTGCGACCAGCCGGCTCAGCACCAGCCGGCGCTCGAGCGGCGTTGCCGCCTGCGGCAGGGCAGGGGCGTCGAAGGGCGGCAGGAACGGCTCCTCGTCCTCCACTTCCCCGCCCAGCGTCCTGAGGTCCGGCAGGAGCTGATGGCCTCGGCGCGCGAACTCGTCGGCAAGCGCCAGCCGCGCCCGCCGCGTCGGCAGGATGACGGTGACGTCGGCGAGCCAGAACGGCCCCTGCTGCGCCCAGCCATTGAGCAGGGTGCCGTCGAGCACCCGCTCCGCCAGGGTCGGGATGAACGGTGCGTGCGGGGCGATGGAATAGAGCCTCATGCGAGGCGCCGCTCCGCCTCGGCCAGTGCCGCCGGATCTCCCACATGGAACCACTCGGCGTCGAGCGCCACCCCCTTGAGCCGCGCCTGCTCCAGCGCCGTGTCGAACAGCCGGTTGAGCGAGAATGGCCCGTCCGGCGTATCGTCGAACAGCCGGCGGTTGATCAGCGCCACCCCGGCATAGATCACCGGCGCCCCGTAATCGAGGGTCACGTGCCCGTCCGGGGCGAGGCAGAAGTCATGGCTGCGGCTGAACCCCGTGGCGTTGCGCGGGTGCACACACAACAGCACGATGTCGGCATCGCCCTCATCGTACATCGCCACCATCCGCCCGAGCGGCCGGTCGGCCCCGGCGGGCCAGAAGGCGTCGGTGTTCATGACGAAGAACGGGTCGCTCACCAGCATCGGCAGCGCCCGCTTCACCCCGCCTCCGGTGCCGAGCAGCACTTCCTCGCGGCTGACCTTCAGCAGGCCGCCGAAATGGGCCAGAACCTGGTCGGCGCGGTAATGGGCATTGGCCACGAACCGCCGTGCACCTTCGGCGCGGGCATTGCCGATGATCCGCTCGATCAGCGGAATGCCGGCGACCGGCACCAGCGGCTTCGGGAGGTTTTCGGTGATCGGCCGCATCCGCGTCCCCAGCCCCGCGGCAAGCAGCATCACATCGGGGAATCGGGCATCGTCGGTCATGGGGCGATTTGAGTGGGGCAGGGCGAAGATGTCCAGTCCTGCCGCGAATTTGTGCGCGTGGGCGGACTGGCCGTGAAGCGGCCGCCGGCCTCAGGCGATCTCGAACACGCTCCAGTGCCGGTATGGCCGCTCGGGGGTGGCGATCACGTTGGGGAAGTGCGGGTTATGCACCGCATCGGCGAAGCTCTGGTCCTCGAGGCAGAAGCCGGAGTGCTTGGCGTAGCGGCGCCCCCCGATGCCCGGCACTTCCACCTCGGTCCACACCCCGTTGTAGACCTGAAGGCCCGGCCGGTCGCTCCACAGCTTCAGCGTCAGTTCGCCCTCGGGCGAGACCACCGTGGCGATCGGGTCGGCGAGGTCGCGGCCGGTGTCGAGCACCATGCCGATATCGTATTCCACCGGATTGCCGGCCTCGTCCCTCATGGTGCGCGGGGTTCTCAAATCGTACCTGGTGCCGCGCGACGGCAGGATCGCCCCGGTCGGAGCGAGATCAGGGCCGAGTTCGGTATAGGCGCTCGAATTCACCTGGATCAGGTGGTCGAGCACCGTGTCGGTGGTGCCGAGGTTGAAATACTGGTGCTGCACGAGGCTGATCGGCGTCGGGCAGTCGGGCGAGGCATGCAGGTCCAGCCGCAGCCGGTTGCCGGTCAGCGTATAGATGGCGCTGAAGCTGACATTGCCGGGATAGCCCATGGCCCCGTCCGGCGAGACATGGGTGAACAGCACGCTGTTGGCGGCGGTGTTGACGTGCCCGTCCCACACCTGCATGCCGAGCCCGTCCTCGCCGCCGTGAAGCTGCAGGTCACCCACATTGGCGGCCAGCCGGTGCGTCTTGCCGCCGAGCTCGAAGCTCGCGCCCTTGATGCGGTTGGCGACGCGCCCCGCGAGCGAGCCGAAGTGCGGGGAATGCTCGGGATAGGGCGCGAAATCCTCGAAGCCCAGCACCACGCCGCGCTCGCCGCCCCTGACCGGCACGCGCCAGTCGCGCACCACCACGCCATAGGAGATGATATCCACCGCATGGCCGGTATCGCTGGTCAGCCGGAACTGCTCGACCCGCTTGCCGCGGTGCTCGCCGATCGTGGTGACGGTGATAGCCATCGCATCCCTCCCTGTCGAAGCCCGGCCAGTGGTCTAGCGTGCTTCTTGCCGCACAGGCAATGTCGCACTTGACCTTTGCCGCGCCGGTGCGAAAGGTCGGCGCAACAGCAAAGGACGACCCCTGTGAACGAAATCGGCGTCAGGCGCCGCGCAACGGTACATGACGTGGCCCGCGCCGCCGGCGTTTCGCTGGCCACGGTCGATCGCGTGCTCAACGGGCGCCCCGGCGTCCGCCCCGCCACGGCCGAGAAGGTCGCCGAGGCCATCGAGCGCATCGGCTTCACCCGCGATCTCGGCGCCTCGCTGCTGGCCCGCGCCCGCGACCTCAACCTCGCCTTCCTCATCCCCGACAGCTCCAACGAGTTCATGGAGAGCCTGGCCGAGGCCGTGGGCCGCCGCAGCGACGTGGCCCTCGCCGACCGGGTCCATATCGACACCTATCGCCTGCCGCCCCTCGATGCCCCGGCGCTCGCCGCCAGCCTTGATGCCCTCGATCCACGCCAGTGCGACTGCGCCATCGTCGTCGCCGGTGAGGAGCCCTCCGTGGTCGCCGCCGTCGATGCCGCCACCCGGCGCGGCATCGCGGTGCTGACCCTGGTGTCGGACCTGCCGGGCTCGCAGCGCCGCGCCTTCATCGGCATCGACAATCATGCCGCCGGCCGCACCGCCGCCTCGCTGATGGGCCGTTTCCTCCCCGCGGGGGGC
>JAEZHZ010000387.1 GCA_023436745.1 Pseudomonadota bacterium
CGCGACCATCCTTCCGAAGTGCTCGGCCGCGCGCCCGGATGTCAGAGCGACCTCCGCCAGAGCGCGCGCTGCCGAGGCCGTCGCGGCTCGCCTGGTCATCAGCACCAGTTCCTCGCAGAGAGCCAGGGTTACGTCTCGCAGCCTCGAATCCTGATGGCGGCCGGTGAGAAAGTCGACCGCGTTTCGCACTTCGAGGCTGTTGCCCGCAGCGGAGGCGAGCGGCTCGTTCATGTCCGTGATCAAAGCGGTGGTCGACAGGCCGGCGCCATTCGCCACGGCAACGAGGCTGCGAGCCAGTTCCTCGGACTGCGCGAGCGTTGGCATGAAGGCACCTGAACCCGTCTTCACATCAAGAACCAACGTGTCGAGGCCGGCCGCCAGTTTCTTCGACAGGATTGAAGCGGTGATGAGCGGAATGGACTCAACCGTGCCGGTGACGTCGCGGATGGCATACAACTGCTTGTCGGCGGGCGCGAGATCTGCGGTCTGGCCGATAATGGCGCAGCCGACCTCCTTCACTGTGCGGCGAAACAGGTCGTTATCCGGCTGAGTGCGATAGCCGGGTATGGAATCGAACTTGTCGAGAGTGCCGCCAGTGTGCCCGAGTCCCCGTCCCGAGATCATCGGCACATAGATGCCGCACGCGGCGAGTATTGGAGCCAGCATCAGCGAGACATTGTCGCCAACGCCGCCAGTGGAGTGCTTGTCTGCGACTGGACCATCAAGACCGGACCAGTCGAGCACGGTACCGCTGTCTCGCATCGCCAGGGTCAGCGCCACGCGCTCCTCCATGCTCATGCCCTGGAAGAACACCGCCATGGCAAAGGCCGCAGCCTGGGCTGGTGAGACAGAACCCCTGGTGAAGCCTGCAACGAAGGCGCCGATGTCTGCTGGATCTAGGACCTTACCGTCCCGTTTGAAGGCGATGACTTCCTGGGGAAGAATGCTCATGGGGCCGAGCCAAAGTTCCGGGACATGGCAGCCTCAATCCTTCGATTGGTCTTGGTAGACGAGCCGTGCCAAGTCTGACGCGCTCGAGCGCGCCAAAATATCTCCCAGCCTGGTTTGATCGACACCAAGGGAAAGTGCCCGCCCTTCCCTCCTCATGCTCCGTAAGGAATCCATACGTTCTTCACCTGGGTCGCTTTGCTCAGGAGGTACTCCCCGGAAAAATGCGGGCTGGTGAAATCGTAATCGAGCCCGCGACTGGTCCAGGTCTGCTTGAGATTGCCGCTGGATGCCTTCTCGACCATGGCCGAGGCCTCGGCTGAACCCATGAACCACAGTCCGTCGACGCCGTCGTGTTCGGACAGTGTCTTCGCAAGAGTGACCGGATCGCCGGCGACGATGTTGACGACTCCACCTGGAACGTCAGAGGTCTCGAGTACCTGATAGAAGTCAGTCATCGACAATGGGGAGCGGCTGGAGGGGACGAGAACGACCGTGTTGCCCATGGCAATGGCCGGCGCCAGGAGCGCAACAGATCCGAGCAGCGGCTGGGTGTCGGGTGCGACGATACCCAAAACGCCGAGAGGCTCCACCATGGCCGCGGCGATAGCGCGAGCGGGTGGGTTATGGATGGCACCGTCATACTTGTCGGCCCAGCCGGCAAACGCAAACAGTCGCTCGACGGCAAGGTCGACCTCGGCTGCACCGTCCTCGCCGGTTTGTGCTTCCAGCCGGGCAGCAAACTCGGCGCGTCGATAGTCGAGATTTTCAGCCAGGAAGTAGAGGACCTGCGCGCGGGAATGTGAAGGAGCGGTGCTCCAGCCGAGCGCTGCGCGTGCCGCCTCGACCGCATTGCGGATATCCTTGCGGTTCCCCTCGCCTACTTCGCCTACCTCGCGACCGTCAGGAGCGAACACAGGACGGTTGTAGCCGCTATCGGGACGGGCCTGCTTGCCGGCGATGTACATCTTGGCGGTCTGGTCCAGCCGGTCGGGACCGAGCACATCGCCCGGTGAAAGCGTAGCAGCCACCGGGGTAGGCTGCAGATCTTTCTCCCAACTGGGCTTGAGGTAAACGCTCATGCCCTCCCTGCCGCCCTCTCGCCCGAAGCCCGATTCCTTGTAGCCGCCGAAGCCGACAGCAGCGTCAAACTCATTGGTGCCGTTGATCCAGACCACGCCCGCCTTGAGCTTGGGGGCCATATCGAGAGCGAGATTGATGTTCTCGCTCCACACCGTGGCGGCCAGGCCATAGGGCGTGTTATTGGCGAGATGCACCGCTTCCTCAGGCGTGCGGAAGCTCATCGCCACAAGGACGGGGCCGAATATCTCCTCCGCCACCAGGGTGTTGGCGGGAGAGACGTTGGTGACGAGAGCGGGTTTGAGGAAACAACCGTTGGCAGGTATCGGGCCCTCCGTCTCATAGACCACGGCACCTTCGGCAACACCACGCTTCATCAGGTCGCGGATTCGCTCCACCTGCACCGGCGCAACCAGCGCGCCGATATCAACTGACTTATCAAGAGGATCGCCAACGCGGAGCGTGGCCATGCGGCGCTTCAACCGCGTTATGAACTGCTCCTCGATCGACTCCTGCACGAGGAGGCGCGAACCGGCGCAACACACCTGGCCCTGATTGAACCAGACGGCGTCGACCAGCCCCTCGATTGCTGAATCGATGTCCGCATCCTCGAAGACGAGGTAGGGGGACTTGCCGCCGAGTTCGAGCGACAGGCCCTTGCCCGTGCCGGCAGTGGCGGCACGGATGATCTTGCCGACTTCGGTCGAGCCGGTGAAGGCGATCTTGTCGACCCCGGAATGGTTTACGATGGCGGCGCCGGTTTCACCCTGACCGGTGACGATGTTGACGACCCCCTTGGGGAGGCCGATCCGATGGCAGATTTCTGCAAACAATAGTGCAGTGAGCGAGGTGAATTCGGCAGGTTTGAGCAGCACAACGTTACCGGCCGCCAGCGCCGGTGCGATTTTCCAGGCCAGCATCAGCAGCGGGAAGTTCCACGGGATGATCTGACCGCAGACGCCATAGGGAACGTGGTCGGGAAACTCGCGCTCAAGATGCGTGGCCCAGCCGGCGTGATGATAGAAGTGTCGCGCCACGAGCGGAATATCGATGTCGCGAGACTCGCGGATCGGCTTGCCGTTGTCGAGCGACTCCAGCACCGCGAACAGCCTCGAGTGCTTCTGCACCGCGCGGGCAATGGCATAGAGGTATTTGCCGCGCTGATAGCCCGAGAGCCCACTCCAGCCTGGCAACGCGGCGCGGGCCGCGGCGACGGCGCGATCAACGTCTTCGGCGGTGCCGTCGGTGATCTGGGCGAGGCTCTCGCCGGTGGCGGGATTGTCGGAGGAGAAGGTAGTCCCCGGCTCGGTCCAGGCACCATCAATATAGTGGCCGAAGCGGCGCTCGTGGCTGTCGAGCCATGCAACGGCTTGGTCAGTGGCCTCCGGGGCGGGACCGTACTCAAGCGTCTCGAAGATTTGCGCGATCTTGTTCATGTGGTCCTCACACCATGGGCTGGCGGTAGTCGGCAGCGTAGTGCCCCGTGAGCCCGTGCTCGAGCTGGCGCTCGATGTCGGTCAGGAGAGACGAGGCGCCGAAGCGGAACAGATGCGGCTGCAGCCAGTGGGTGCCGAGCTCCTCCTTCATCAGCGCCATGTATCTGAGTGCGTCCCCGGCAGTTGAGATGCCGCCGGCCGGCTTGTAGCCGATCTCGATGCCGGTCTCCTCGGCGAACCAGCGGATCATGCGGATCATCGTCAGCGACGTGACGAGATTGGCGTTGACCTTCTCCTTGCCGGTCGAAGTCTTGATGAAGTCAGCACCAGCCATCATGCAGACCAAGGAGGCTTTGGCGATGTTCGTCTGGGTGGCCAGTTCGCCCGTGCCGAGAATGGTCTTGATGTGAGCATCCCCGCACGCCTTGCGGAAGGATTTCACCTGGTCGTAGAGCGCCTGCCAGTCGCCGCGCAGAACCATGCCCCGCTCGATGACGATGTCGATTTCCCGGGCGCCGTCGCGCACCGAGGCTTCTATTTCGGCGATCTTGGTCTCGACAGGGGCGAGACCGTGAGGGAAGGCGGTGGAGACGGCTGCGACGGGTATGCCGGAACCCTCAAGGGCCTGGACCGCGGTGCGAACGAACGTGTGGTAGACGCAGACCGCGCCGGGCAGGATGCGCAGGTTCTCGACGCCGAGCTTCTCAATGATGTCGCGGCGCAGCGGATGGCGGGCCTTGGCGCAGAGGCGCTCGACGCGGCCGGGGGTATCGTCGGCGTTGAGAGTGGTCAAGTCGATCAGCGTTACGGCCTTGAGAAGCCACGCTAATTGGTAGTCCTTCTTCACCGTGCGACGGGTGCCGATAGTCGAGGCACGCCGCTCCAACGCAGAGCGATTCATGCGCACGCGCCCCAGCCAGTCGAGATCGAGCGGGAAGCCCGGATTGCGTTTATGAACGCTTTCTGAACGGTTGCTGTCGACGACCTTGAGACTCATGGGCTCCTCCACCAGCTCGGGCGCGGCGAGTCTGAATTGAAACGCGCCAGCGTGGCATTTGTGTGCATCGCTGATGATCGGCCCCGGGAGCCGGATCAGCGGGACAGGATCTCCGGGCCGAAGCTGTGCGGCAGCAACTGGCCGAGCGTCTGGATCAGGGGCTCGCCCTCGACGCCATGCGAGATCACCTCCACGTCGAGGTCGGCAAACTCCCGGATGCGCTGGCGGCAGCCGCCACAGGGCGTGACGGGGACAGCGCCGGGGCCAGTGACGTAGATGCGCCGGATGCGCTTTCCACCACCTGCCAGCATGGCTGCAATGGCGCTCGGCTCGGCGCAATTGCCGACGGGGTAGGCCGCATTCTCGACGTTGCAGCCAGCATAGATGTTGCCGTCGTCGGCCAGAATCGCCGCACCGACCTGAAAGCGGGAATATGGCGCGTAGGCCCGCGCGCGGACGGCTTCGGCCGCCGCGTAGAGGTCTTCGTCACGCTCGTGCCGCATGCTCAGCGCTCCTTGCTGTAGGCGACGCCGCCCGCCTTCGGCCCAACCGCCTTGCCGATGAAGCCGGCGAGGAGGATGACGGTGAGCACATAAGGCAGCGCCTGAATGGCCTGGACAGGAATGTCGATGCCGGCGATCTGGGCGCTCTGGAACCGGATCTGCAGTGCTTCCAGGAAGCCGAACAGCAGGCAGGTGAACATGGCCGGCACAGGCTTCCACTTGGCAAAGATCAGCGCGGCAAGCGCGATGAAGCCACGACCGGCGGTCATGTTGTTGCCGAAGCCGGAGCCCTGGGCGATCGAGAAATAGGCTCCCGCGAAACCGCAGAGCAGGCCGGTGATCAGCACCGCCTGATAGCGCAGCCGATTGACCGAAATGCCGGCCGTATCGACCGCCTTCGGGTTCTCACCGACCGCGCGCAGCCGCAGCCCGAAGCGCGTCCGGAAAAGGACGTATGCCGTAATGGGGACGGCGAGGAAGGCGATGTAGACGAGGATGTAGTGTCCGGAGATCAGGTCCGCATAGATCGGGCCGATGATCGGGACGCCCGCGAGTTCCTGCGCGAACGGCAGCTGGATGGCACCAAAGCGGCCTTCCCCCGACAGTTGCGGCGTACGACCGCCCTGGCGGAACCATTGCTGTCCGAGAAAGGTGGTGAGCCCCGCCGCCAGCATGTTGATGGCCACGCCGGCAATCAGCTGGTTGCCGCGAAGGGTGATGGCAGCGGCGCCCTGAAGCACCGCCGTCATAACGGAGATGACGAGTGCAGCCCCGAGCCCCGCCCAGGCGGAGCCGGTTACGGCAGCCATGGCGCCAGCAGCGAAGGCCGCCATCAGCATCTTGCCTTCAAGACCGATGTCGAACACACCGGCGCGCTCGGAATAGAGGCCGGCAAGGCACGCGAGCAGCAGTGGGGTCGACAGGCGCAGCGTCGCATCGAGAAGGGAGAGGACGAACGCGAAATCCATGGCTCAGCTCTCCGACCTGACGGTTTCGCGCTCAATGGCCTCGGCCTTCTGCTCGGGCGAGAACAGCATGAGGGTGCGTTGTAGCCCTGGCCGGAACAGCCCCTCCATGGCACCGGTGAACAGGATCACCAGCGCCTGGATGATGACCACCACGGTGCGGTCAAGACCCGAGATGACATATTGAAGCTCGTTGCCGCCCTGATAGAGCGCGCCGAACAGCAGCGCCGCGAAAGCGATGCCGATTGGATGGTTGCGCCCCATCAGCGCCACGGCAATACCGACGAAGCCGGCATCAGCGACGAAATCGAGCACGAGCCGGTTCTGCACGCCCAGCACTTCGTTGAAGGCCACCATGCCCGCGAGGGCACCGGAGAGCGTCATGGTGATGATGATCATACGCGAGTTGGAGATGCCGGCGTAGCGCGAAGCGGTGGGGTTCTGTCCCATGACCCGCAGGGCATAGCCAAAGCGGGTGTGCCAGACGAGGATGTACACGCCGATCAGCGCCAATATGGCGACGATGATCGAGAGGTTCACGGGGGTGTAGTTGAAGATCGGGAAGAACTGGCCGAGCTTCGGCATGCGTGCAGCTTCCGCGATCATCGCGGATTCCGGACCGGAGACCCCGACCGGCTTCAGCACCCGGTTCAGCATGTAGATCATCAGCGCCGAGGCGATGAAGTTGAACATGATGGTGGTGATGACCACGTGGCTACCACGCTTGGCCTGCAGGTAGCCGGGAATGAATGCCCACGCGCCGCCGAACAGGGCAGCAGCCAGCAGGGCCACGGGGGCGATGATCAACCAGTGGGTATCCTGCAGCGCCAAGGCGACGGTGATAACGCCGAGCCCGGCGACATAGGCCTGCCCGTTGCCACCGATGTTGAACAGCCCGCCATGGGCCGCGAGCGCCACCGCCAAGCCGGTGAACACGAAGTTGGTGGCGTAATAGAGCGTGTATCCGATGTTGTAGCCGTTGCCAAAGGCACCGGTGATGATCGCCCAAATGGCGGTGAACGGATTATGGCCGATGGCAAGAACGACCAGCCCCGACACGATCAGGGCCAGCAGCAGGTTGAGGATCGGCAGAAGGACGACGTCAGCCCAGCGCGGAAGCGGCCGCAGCGCACTCATTCGGCAGCTACCTTGTTGTTGATGCCGGCCATCATCAGCCCGAGTTCACCCTCGGTTGCAGTGGCGGGGTCGGCTTCGCCGACGATCGTGCCGTCGAACATGACGAGGATGCGGTCGGCCAGCGAGCGTATCTCGTCGAGCTCGACGGAGACCAGCAGGATAGCCTTTCCGGCGTCGCGCATCTTGATGATCTGGTTATGGATGAACTCGATGGCCCCGATGTCGACGCCGCGGGTGGGCTGACCGACAACCAGAACGTCCGGATCACGGTCCATCTCCCGCGCCAGCACGATCTTCTGCTGGTTGCCGCCTGAGAACAGAGAAGTCTTGAGATTGATGTCGGCGGGGCGCACGTCGAAGGTGCGGATGTGCTCCTCGGCCTTGCGCTTTGCGGCAGCAATGTCGAGCAGCGGACCACGACCGTATTCGGGGCTTCTGGAATAGCCCAGTATGGCGTTCTCCCACTCCGCGAAGCTGGTCACGAGGCCCATGCGCTGGCGGTCCTCGGGCACGTGGGCGAGGCCAGCGGCGCGCGCGCGGGCAGCACCGTCGTCGCCCCTGAGATGCATCTCGTTGCCGCCGAGCAGGACCTTGCCCGACCGCTGGTCGCGCATTCCGGTGATGGCCTCGAGCAATTCAGATTGCCCGTTGCCGGAAACACCGGCAATGCCCACGATCTCGCCTGCCCGCACGGTGAAGCTCACATCCTTGACGCGGACATGGCGCATGTCGTCTGCCACCACGAGGTTCTTCACCTCAAGCAGGGTCTTGCCAGGACGGGCAGCGCCTTTTTCGACGCGCAGAAGGACGCGTCGGCCGACCATCAGTTCGGCCAGTTGTTCGGGGGAAGTCTCGCTGGTCTTTACGGTTGCAACCATCTCCCCCTGGCGCATGACCGAGACGTTGTCGGTGATGGCCATGATCTCCCGGAGCTTGTGGGTGATCATGATCACCGTCTTGCCCTGGTCACGCAGCGTACGAAGCACGCGGAAAAGGTCGTCCGCTTCCTTCGGCGTCAGAACACCGGTGGGTTCATCGAGGATGAGCGTCTCGGCCCCGCGATAGAGGGCCTTGAGGATTTCGACGCGCTGCTGCTGGCCGACCGAGATGTCCTCGATGACTGCATCGGGGTCTACCTCGAGGTCGTACTCGCGCTCGAGCCGGTCGAGTTCGCCCCGCGCGCGGTCGATGCTGGGCTTGAGGCGCCCGGAGTCCTCGGCGCCAAGGACGACGTTCTCGAGAACGGTGAAATTATCGACCAGCATGAAGTGCTGGTGCACCATGCCGATGCCGAGTGCGAGGGCATGGCGGCTGTCGGTGATGTCGGCCACCGCGCCGTTGACGCGAATGGTGCCGCTGTCGGCGGTGTAGAAGCCGTAGAGGATGGACATGAGCGTGGACTTGCCGGCGCCGTTCTCTCCCACGATGCCGTGGATGGTGCCGCGTTCGACCTTGAGGTCGATGTCCTTGTTGGCATGAACCGGACCAAAGCGCTTGTTGATCTTCTCAAGCTCAATGGCCCAGCCATGGGCCGGGACTGCTGCAGCGGCCGTGTCCGGCCGCTGCGAAGTGTGGTTCGGCTCGCTCATGCGCGGGGTCTTCAGACCGGGCAGTTCGAGTCGGTGGTGTAGTCGTGAACTTCGATCTCGCCCGACACGATCTTGGCCTTGAGGTCCTCGACCTGGCTGATCATGTCCTCGGTGATGAGGTTCTGGTTGTTCTCGTCGACCGCATAGCCAACGAAGTCGCCATCGAGGCCGAGAATGGTGAGCCCCGGGGTGAAGGTGGCGTCGTCGCCGGCTTCGTTGAAGGCCTTGATGACGGCGTTGTCCACGCGCTTCAGCATCGAGGTCAGCACGGAACCCGGGTGCAGGTAGTTCTGGTTGCTGTCGACGCCGATCGAGTACTTGTTGCCATCAGCCATGGTCTGCAGCACGCCCAGGCCCGAACCGCCGGCTGCGGCAAAGACGACGTCTGCACCCTGGTCCATGGCAGCGCGGGCGAGTTCACCAGCGGTCACCGGGTCATTCCAGGCAGCCGGGGTGGTGCCGGTATAGGATTCGATCACGGTGACGTCGGGATTCACCGCCTTGGCGCCCTGCGCATAGCCGCAATAGAACTTGTGGATCAGCGGGACGTCCATGCCGCCGACGAAGCCGATGGTGCCCGTCTCGGACTGGAGCGCGGCGAGAGCGCCAACGAGGTAGGAGCCGGTGTGCTCGTCGAACAGGATCGACTGCACGTTGGGCGCATCGACGACAGCGTCGATCACCACGAAATTCGTATCCGGGAACTCGGCGGCCAGCGGGGCCAGAACCGATTCCCACATGAAGCTCATGACCACGATCGGGTTGGCACCCTGGCTGGCGAAGCGGCGCAGGGCCTGTTCGCGCTGGGCATCGTTCTGCAGCTCGAGCTCGAAGTAGTTGCCGCCGGTCTCGGCCTTCCACTGCTCGGCGCCGTTGTAGGCCGCCTCGTTGAAGGACTTGTCGAACTTTCCGCCAAGGTCGTAGATCAGCGCCGGATCCGCCAGTGCTGCGCCAGTGAGCACCGCACTGAGCGCGACGCCGCCGGCAATGGCCTTGGTGAGGGTTGCGAAATTCATTGATTGGTCTCCCTGTCTCGCAATCGGCAGGAGCCGGCTTGCGCTATGCGGGGATAGAAGACTCGAAACGGGCAGGCCGCAAGGGGGATGCGTGCAAATTTTCCCGTCTGGTCAAATTTCAGGCACCAGGCTGGAGTCACCGGATTCAGGGTGGGGAAGCGGCACCACCACCGCCCCCATGGCGTCCCCGAAGCGTTCGAAGAAGCCGTCGATGACGCGCTGGGCGGAATTGCCGATAAGGCCCTTGCCGAGCTTCATGATCTGCCCCGAGGCACCGCCGCGCGCTGTGAAGACCAGCATGGTATCCTCATCGAGATCCGAGAGGGCGATGTCGGCGGCAGCTTCGGCCTTGCCCAGCAGCCCTCCTCGCCCGCGGCCGGTGAGCGTATAGCGCTCGGCCGGAGCAACGCCGGACAGCACGAGGTCTCCATTGAAGGTGGGGTGGACGACGCCGAGGTTGACCTTGATCCTGAGATCGAGGGTGTCTTCACCTGCCCACTCGATACTGTCACAGCCGGGGATCGCCTGCTTGAGCACTGATGCGTCGTTGAGGGCCGCCCAAACACGCTGGCGCGGCGCGGCAATGCGGTAGCGGCCGCCAAACTCCATCGAACTCTCCCGGGGCGGACCCCTTAACCTGCGGCTTTTTCGCACCAATATCGGCTAAATAGTCGGGGTGCCACGGCGTTGCAATTGTCACGCGGGGGACCAGACGCAATCTATAGCGCAACCGCGCCGTCCGGCGGCGGTGCAGTAGACGGAGAGCACAGATGGCCAACGAGACCACGACAACACCGGCCACCACCGCGGCAACCTCGAGCGTGCAGACGGCGACACCTCTGCAGTATCTCGACAAGGCCGTGAACGCGATCCGCGATCTGGGCATCTGGCCGGAGCAGCAGGGGGAGCAGCCGATCACCGGGCTGCTCAGCCAGATCACCGAACTCGATGAGACCCGCGTGGTGCTGATCGGGCGCACCCTTTCCCAGGCGAGCGCCTTCAACGAGGTCGTGCGCGAGCAGGTGGAGGCGATGAAGATCGCCGAGCGCTACGAGGACATCACCAAGGGATTCGATTCCATCCGCGATGACGCGAAAGGAATGGTGGACCAGCTGGCGGACAACCGGCTCGACCTGCTGGAGCGTGCATCCAACGTGTGGATGAAGGTCAGCCGCGGCGACATCGCCACCCGGTTCAACAAGATCCGGGACACCTTCCTGGCCGTCACCGCCGACACCAAGGACCAGATCGACCGCGAGCAGATCATCCTCGAAGCGTATCGCGATTTCCGCGGAGCGCTGAAGCAGGCCGAGGTGATGGCGCTCGAAGTGCTCGAGACGGCGGAGAAGCGGCTCGAGGAGAAGCGCGTCATCCTGCAGCAGGCGTCGGACGCGGTGGCAAACTATGCCGGAACGGCGCCGGCTGACCGGGCGCGGCTCGAACTCGACCGCGACGAGAAGCTGCGCGACATGCAGAACGAGGAGAAGCGGTACCAGGTCGCCAAGGATCTCGCCGACAACCTCACCATCTCGTACAACACCTCGGAAGTGGTGATGGCGCGGCTGATGCAGACCACCAACGCCAAGGAGCGGGTCTACCAGCAGTCAATCTCGTTCTTCTCGACCAACGAGACGGTGCTGACGGCCCTGAGCGCTTCCTTTACGGGCATGTTCGGCCTGCATGAATCCACCGAGACGCTGAACGCGATGAAAGAAGGCATGTCGAAGTCGCTCGAGACGCTGAGCGAGATCGGCGACCAGGTCCAGGAAGCGGCCGTTCGTGCGGGCTACGGCCCCACTGTACGGGCCGATGCAGTCAAGAAGCTGGTGGATTCGGTGGTGAACTTCCAGGAGAAGAGCCGCACCATCATCAACGAGATGCGCGTCGCTTCCACCAAGAACTCGGAGGAAATCCGCGATGCGGTGGAAGACGGCAAGCGGCGCCTGGCGGAGCTAGCCGCCGAGGGCAATGCGCTGCTGCTCGAGAGCCGCAGCTGAGGCCGTCAGCAGACCAAGGTGACCGCTGACCATGAGTGACGTGACCGCCAAACCCTCGGCGCCGCTGGACGAGGTGATGCTCGCCATGGACGTGGTCGACACACTGCGCCATCGGCAGGATCTGGTGGCGCGCGAACTCGACTCCGCTGGCAAGGAGCAGCAGCTGATCGACCGGCTCCGCGACATCTACCACCAGCAGGGTATCGAGGTGCCGGATCACATCCTCCGCGAAGGGGTGGCGGCGATCCGCGACAGCCGGTTCGCCTACACACCGCCCGCGCCGGGCACCGGAACCACACTCGCTCGGCTCTATGTTGGCCGCAAGCGCTGGGGCCGTCCGGTGCTGGTCATCGCGGCTATCGTTGCTGCGGCGCTGATCGGCTGGTTCGGAGTATGGCAGCCGTACCAGGCGAGCGTTGCCGAGGCGGCGCGGGTCGAGCTAGCGGAAGGCTTGCCAGCCGAGATGGATGCGCTCTACCAGACCATCTACGACGAGACCAAGGTTCAGCTGGCGGTGGTGGAGGCCGAGGACCTGCGCCGGCGTGGCAAGGCCTTTGCAGCGGAAGGCGATCGCGAGGGGGCCGAGGACATGGTGACGCGGCTCGAAGCGCTGCGGGACCAGTTGCGGCAGGAATATACGCTGCGCGTGGTCAATCGGCCGGGTGTGCAGTCGGCGTTCTGGAGCTTCCCGGAGATCAACACCGACGCGACCAATTACTATGTGGTGGTGGAGGCGGTGGGAACGAACGGCAACGCGCTCGAACTACCGATCCTCAATGAAGAAACGAACGAGATCGAGACCGTCCGCATGTGGGGTATTCGGGTTCCGGAGGCGGTCTATGACGCCGTGTCGGCCGACAAGCTCGACGACGGCATCATCCAGGGTGGCGAGATCGGGCGGAAGTTCTACGGCTTCCTCGATCCCGAGTACAACATACAGGTGCTCGGCGGAGCAGTGACGCAGTGGTAGGACAATGAGCATCCGCGGACCTGAAGCCCTTGCCAGCCTCGAAGAGGCGATGCGCGACATACGGCGCGAGGAGGACGAGATCTCCCGCCGGCTGGCCCGTTCTGCCGACCGCATCACCAAGATTCGGGAGACGGAAGCGGAGTTGTTCCGTCAGCTGGCGCAGCTGCGCCTCGACCCGAGCGTGCAGGGCGAACTCGATGGCACGATCTCCGGTGCCGAAGCCCGTGCCCGCGATCGGCTGAAGGCGCATGCCGGGGAGCTGGCCAAGGCCGAAGCCGCCGTTGCAGAAACGGATGCGGCGCTGGCCCGGCTGACACGCGAGCGCGCCGAGACGCTCAAGGCCTACGAAGCGCATCAGAGCGAGCTGAAGGCACTGGCCGGCAGGCTCGGGGCAGGCATCGCCAAGGACCCGGTGTTCGCCGCCAAGCAGGCCGAACTGGCGGAACTCGCAAGCGTGGCCGACCAGGCCATGCGCAAGACGCAGCAGGCCGAGCAGGATCGGGATGCCAAGGGCAAGCCGTACAGGGACGACCCGCTGTTCATGTATCTGTGGGACGCAGGCTACGGCACCGCCAGATACCGCGCCAACACCCTGGTGCGATATCTCGACGGGCTGGTGGCAGGGCTGGTGGGCTTCCACAAGGCCCGACCGAACTTCGCGATCCTCAACGATATTCCACTGCGGCTGCGTGAGCATGCCGAGCGGCAGGCAGAACTGGCACAACAGGCACAGTCCGAACTCGACGCGCTCGAAACCGCAGCGATCGACGCGGCCGGCGGCAGGACCATTCGCGAGGCCATGCAGGCTGCCCAGGCGCGCATCGACGCCCTGGACGCCGAGATCGTCGAGGCGGAGGACCACCGCGACGACGCCACCAGAGCCATGAGCGAACTCGCCGAGGGTCGCGATCCGGCTTTCGAAGGCGCATTGGGTGAGCTGGCGGCGGCACTGGGCCGCGAAGACATACAGACGCTGCTGGCCGACGCCCGACGGACGCGAACCGGTCAGGACGACACCATTGTCGCGCAGATCGACGATGCCCGATCGCGCATCCGGGCAGAGGAAGAAGAAACCCGCGACCAGCGTGAGCGGCTCAAGGTGCTCGCGGCACGGCGACGTGAACTGGAAGACATCCAGTGGGAGTTCAAGAAGCAGCGCTTCGATGATCCGCGCTCGACCTTCCGGGAAGACCGTCTGGTCGGGGACCTGCTCAACGACTTCCTCAGGGGTGGAATCTCGGCAGCTGCCTACTGGGACCAGTGGCGGCGGTCGCAGAACTGGAGCGCAGGCACCACCGACTGGGGAGGCGGCATCGGCCTGCCCGACAACGGGCGGCAGCGGAACAGCAATCCCTGGGGTGATGGCGGCTTCAGCTGGCCCGATTCGAGCTTCGGTGGCTCCTCGAGCCGGAGCAAGCCGCGCAGCGGTGGGTTTGGCGGGGGTTTCGGTGGCGGTTGGGGTGGCAGCAGTGGCGGCGGCTCGGCCGGGGGCGGCTTCTCACGGCCGCGCACCGGCACCAGGGGCACGCGCAAGCACTCCGGCTTCAAGACCGGCGGCGGCGTCTAGTTGGCCACTGGCTGAGCCATCAATTCCCAGACGTTGCCCTCGGTATCCGCGAAGTAGGCGGAATAGCCCCATTCCGACTGCGTTCCCGGAGTGATGATGGAGCCGCCGGCGGCAAGGACGCGGTTGAGAATGTCGTCCACACCCTCGGGGCTTTCGGCCTGGTGGCTGAGGACGAACCCGGGCGTACCGGGCACCGCAGCTTCGAGGCCGGCAGTCTGCGCGATCTGGTCGCGCGGGAAGAGGACAAAGCTGAACTTCTCATCGAAGAAGAAGGCCACATGGTCCTCCCCTGCCCCGATGCTCTCGTCGGGCAGCTCGAAGAGGGCGCGATAGAACACGAAGGCGCGCTCGAGGTCGTCAACGCCGATGGTGATGATGGAAATGGACGGCTTCATGGACACCTCTCCGCGAAACGATAGCCGGACCTGTCGGCCCGGTCCAGCACTGGAGCATGGCCGTGCCTATTCCGACCTCCGCGATGAAGAAGCTGGAAGTCGGCCCTAGCCGTAGTAGACGCTGATCAACTGGCCGCCGATCTCATGCACCTTGATGTCCATCTCGTAGATGGGACCAAGGACCTCGGGGCGGATCATGTCCTTGACGGGCCCCTGTGCGGCGACCTTGCCGTGTTTCATGGCAACGATCGTATCGGCGTACCACGAGGCAAAGTTGATGTCATGCAGCACCAGCACCACTGTCTTTCCCAAGTCGTCCGCAGCGCGCCGCAACAGCTTCATCATGCCCATGGCATGCTTCATGTCGAGGTTGTTGAGAGGCTCATCGAGCAGCACATAGTCGGTGTCCTGGCAGAGCACCATCGCGACGAAGGCACGCTGGCGCTGCCCGCCTGAGAGCTCGTCCAGGAAGCGATCGGCCAATTCATCGAGCGCGAGGTAGCTGATCGCCTGGTTGATGTGCCGCTGGTCCTCGGCATTGGGGCGCCCCTTTGAGTGCGGGTAGCGGCCGAAGCTGACGAGATCGCGAACCGTGAGGCGCGCCGTCATGTGATTGTCCTGCCTGAGGATCGACAGCCGGCGCGCGAGAACGTCGCTGGGCGTTCGAGTGATGTCGAGCCCATCCACCGTGACGCTGCCGCGATCCATGCCCATGAGGCGGCTGATCATCGAGAGCAGGGTGGACTTTCCCGCGCCGTTGGGACCGATAATGGCGGTGATGCCGCCGGACGGCAGGGTCAGGGACACACCGTCCACAACACAGCTGCTGCCGTAGTTCTTGGTGACTTCGCTGGTAACGATCATCGCGCCATTCTCCGCAGCACGAGCACAATGAAGACAATCCCGCCCAGGAACTCGATGATGATCGAGAGGGCAGTGTCGAACTCGAAGACGCGCTCGAGGATGGTCTGGCCGCCAACCAAGCAGATGATGGCGAGCAGTGCAGCTGCCGGTAGCACATATCGATGCCTGCTTGTGCCCACAAGGGAGTGAGCAAGGCTGGCGACCAGCAGACCGAAGAAGGTCACCGGTCCGACGAGAGCGGCCGAGATCGCCACAAGCACCGAGATCATCGCCAGCATGGTGGTGATGCTGCGGCGATAGTTGACGCCGAGATTGATGGCGTTCGCCCGGCCGAGGTTGAGCACGTCGAACACCGGCAGCATGCGGATGATGAAGACTGTGACGATGCCCGTGATCACATAAGCGAACAGCATGTGCTGGGTATCAATGCGCGAGAAGCTCGCGAAGAATGTATCCTGCAGCACGTTGAAGGCATTGGGATCCATGATGCGCTGCATGAACAGGATCAGGCTCCGGAACATGATGCCGAAGACGATGCCCACCAGCACCAGCAGGTGCAGGCTGCGCTCCTGCCACACGAACAGCCAGCTGAACAGCAGACTGGCGAAGCCCACCATGACCACCACCTCGAGGGTGAAGTGGATGGTTGGATCGAGACTGACCAGAGAGCCGATGCCGAAGAAGAACACGAGCGAGGTCTGCAGCAGCACATAGAGCTGGTCAAAGCCCATGATCGAGGGCGTGAGGATGCGATTGTTGGTCGCCGTCTGGAACATCACCGTCGAGACGGCAACGGAATAGGCAACGAGGATGAGGCCGAGCAGTTTGCGGCCCCGGAAGGGAATGACGAAGCTCCAGCTGCCTTTGGCCCCTACGGTCATGAAGGCGACCACCGAAATGACGGCGAGCACGGACAGAACCAGGAGCACGAGTGCGGGGCGTGACATCCGGGGACGCGGAGCGGCAACCGGAGTGCCTTCGGACACAGCCGTGGTCATGCTGCCTCCCGTTTCTGGCGAAGCAGCAGATAGAGAAAGATGAAGCTGCCGATCACCCCGACAACGACGCCAATGGGGATTTCGTATGGCGCGCGGATCACGCGGCCGAGAATGTCACAAGCCAGCACGAACCCCGCGCCAGAGACGGCAACCCACGGCACCGTACGGCGCATGTTGTCGCCCACCAGAAGGCTGACGACATTGGGTACGACGAGGCCGAGGAACGGGATGATGCCCACCGACACTAGAACCACCGCGCTCGATACAGCCACGATCACCAGCCCCAGGGTCAGGACCTGATTGTAACCGAGGCCGAGATTGGTGGTGAAATCCTCGCCCATACCGGCAACCGTGAAGCGGTCGGCCGCCCAGTAGGCGAGCACTGTACAGGCAAGCCCGATCCAAAGCAGTTCGTACCGTCCCCGCAGGACGCCGGAGAAGTCACCGAGCTCCCAGGCGAGCAGCGAAGGCAGCAGGCCAAAGCGGTAAGCGAAGAAGGTGGTTACAGCCCCGATGATGCCCGAGAGCATGATGCCCACGAGCGGCACCAGCAACACTTCGCGCGGGGGAATGGCGCGGATGATGCGCAGGAACAGGAAGGTGCCGCCCAGCGCGAAAGCGGCTGCGACCAGCATCTTGCCCATGATCGGCCAGCCGGGCGCGACGAGGGTGACCACCAGGAAGCCGAACAGTGCCGACTCTGTCGTGCCCACCGTGCCAGGCTCGACGAAACGGTTGCGTACGACGATCTGCATCACGAGGCCGGCGATGGCCATCGACGCGCCTGCCAGCACGAGTGACAGGGTGCGCGGAATACGGCTGATCAGCAGCACCTGCATCTGCCGATCCTCCGGACCGGAAGAGAGCAGTCCCGACAGGGAAATGTCAGTGACGCCGACGAACAGGCTGACGATGGCCAGCACGATGGTTGCGACGATGGCAAGTAACAGAAGTCGCACTAAGAACAGTCTCGCCGGCTAGAATGGCAAGGGCCCGGCAGAACGTCCGCCGGGCCAGAATTCACAAGATGGGCGCCTCTCTATCAGGCGGTGACGCCTTCGAGAACCTGATCCAGCAGCAGCATCAGACCTTCATAGCCGTGCATGGTGATGTAGGCGGCCTGCGGATCGAGATAGACGATGTGGCCTTCCTTGGCAGCAGTGGTCTGGTTGACCAGCTCGTTGTCGAGCAGGGCGGCCGCCGAGCCGGCATTCTCGCCCACACCCGCGTCGCGATCGACCACGAACATCCAGTCCGGGTTCACATCGAGGATGAACTCGAAGGAGACGGTGTCGCCGCCATGATCGCCGTCTTCAACGTCGGCCATGGCCGAGGGCATGCCAATCTCGTTGTAGATCCAGGCGACGCGGGAATCAGGACCATAGACACCGACATTGCCGGCATTGGTGACCAGCACCAGTGCGGTGCCCTTGCCTTCGGCAGCGGCCTTCACTTCAGCGATCTTGGCATCCAGATTGCCGATGAGCTCTGCAGCAGCATCCTGCTTGCCGAAAATCTCGCCGAGCTTGGCGATATTGCCCTTGACGCCTTCAACGAGCGCACCATTGTCGATCGACAGATCCACGGTGGGCAGGATGTCCTTGGCGGTCGGGTACGCGGTGCGCGAACGAGCGGCGACGATATAGAGATCGGACTCGGAAGCAGCGATGGTTTCGTAGTCGGGTTCCTGGAGCGAGCCGATCTTGATGGCGTCGCCCGGGATGGAGTCGGCCAGGTAGGACGGGGCGTTCGAGGACGGTACGCCGGCGACAGTAACACCGAGGGCGGTAAGATTGTCGAACGCGGCCCAGTCGGACACCAGCACCTTGGCCGGCACGCCGGTGATCACCGTTTCACCCTGGGCGTGGGTGATCGTCTGCTCCTGCGCAAAGGCGGCAGGGCTGAAGGCAAGGCCAGCCAACAGGGTGGCAGTCAAGGCGAAGTGCTTCACGGGAACTCCCAAACGAAGATATAGACGTTCGCGGCGTTAAACTGACGACGCTTGTCAGGTTCATAATCGGCACTGCTGGAGCCGTCAAAGGCTAAGTTGACACAGGGGGTCACTTTTCCGACCCCCTGTGTATGCGTGAGCCTCAGTGGTGCCCGCCGTGACCCGCGGCGGCGGCGGCGGAGACGCCAGCGACCGGCAGCTCTACGTCTACGGAGCCTGCCTTTTCGAAGGTCAGGGTAACCGTGACGGCCTCGCCTTCGATGAACGGAGCCGATAGCCCCATGAACATGACGTGAAGCCCGCCGGGCTCGAGCGAAACGGTCTCGCCGGCAGGAATGACGATCCCCTCTGCCATAGGCCGCATCTTCATGACGTCACCCTCCATGGCCATCTCGTGGAGTTCCACGCGGGCGGCGACGGAGGAGGCGGCGGAGACGAGACGATCATCCTCGGTGCCGGTGTTGGTGATCGTCATGAAGCCGCCACCGGCGGGAGCGTTGGGCAGGCTCGCGCGGGTGAAGGGCTGTGAGATCTCGATGGGGCCCACCGTAATGACGGAATGGTCGTGTGCCAGGGCGGGCGTGACGAGCAGGAGGGCGGCGGCCAGGGTGGCGCGGATGGTAGCAAGCATGATGAATGGTCCGGTTGAGGTGTGACGGGCGTGCGAAATCACACAGGAACCGGCGGACCACGCGAGCCGGTCGGGGGCGTTGAGACAGGATGGAGATACTCCGCGTCGCCCGGTATCGGGCTGGGGAGTGGAAGGGGATAGGGGACGAAGGGCGCGAATACGAATGGTGGGGTGAGTGCCTGCTTGGCAAGGCCGGCGAGGGGGCACTCGGCGGGCGGTGCGCCCGGATCCGGGGCGCCATCCGGCAGCATCGAGCAGATCGACCAGTCCGGGTTGAGATTGGCGTAGCCGATGGCATCGAAGGCGAGTTGGCTGGCGCGCGCCTGATGGAGCGGCGCCATGAGCATCAGCAGATAGACGGCGAGCACGGCCAGCGCCGTGCCGATCTCCCTTGCTATGCTGCGGTTGCTCGACATGGGCGAACTCTAGGTCTGGCGCGGCCGGGTTGGAAAGAGGAGCGTTGTCGCGGCTAGGCGGACGGCGTGTAGGTTTCGCTGCACAAGGCGAGAAAGCTCTTCATCGCGGCCGACAGCGGGCTCGATTTCCGGCGCGCGACAAGCAGCTGCCGCATGGCCCAGGGTTCGGCGACGGGGGCGCAGACGAGGTCCGTGCCAGCGAGAAGATGAAGGCTCGTCGAGCGCAGGAAGCCGATGCCGAAGCCGGCCTCGACCATGCGCACCAGCGCCGGAAAACTCTCAACCCGCAGCGTTTCTGACAGCTTTCCGTTACCCGCACGGGCCGCATCTGCAAGTAATCGGTCAAGAGAACCGGTATGATGGATGCCGACGATGGGATGCTTGACGAGATCGGCAAAGGCGATCGGCGTGCGCGGATCCAGCCGGGGCGCAAGAGGGTGGTCCGGAGGGGCGAGAACCCACACCCGTTCGTCCTCGAAGGCCCTGATCTCGAAGCGGGTGAAGTCGTAATTGTCGGAGACGATGGCGAGGTCCGCCCTGCCCTCCTCCAGCGCGAGCAGCGCGCGGGCGGCGCCCATCTCCTGGATGTCGAGGCGGATGCCGGGATGGCGTTCGACGTAGCGGGCGAGCAGTTCGGGAAGACGGCCGGTGAGCGCGGAACTGGTGCAGGCCAGACGCAGCGCGCCACGCTGGCCATTGCCGAAATCGGCCATGACCGCATCGAGGTCGGCGATGGCGCGGAGCACCGCGCGGCAACCTTCGGCATAGGCCTCGCCGGCGCTGGTCAGGCGAACGCCCTGCGCCGAGCGATCGAACAGCACGACGCCAAGGCGGGCTTCCAGATCGGAGACGCGGCGGCTGACGGCCGAAGACGCTATGCCTTCCCGCTCGGCGGCGCGGCCGATCGAGCCGGTTTCGGCGAGAAGCAGTATGAGGCGGGCGGTAACGCTGTCGAATGGTGCCATGAGGATTCCCGCCGGCACCATAGCGATCACGCGCCGCCGAGCAAGGACAAGCCGCGGATGAGATAGAAAATGCCGATCGCGGTGACGATCAGGCGGGTCCAGCGGCGGAAGTTGGAATCGGTCAGGCGCTGCAGAATCCAGTGACCAAAGCTGGTGCCCCCGATGGCGAACGGGGCGGCGAGGAGCACCCCGGTCCATTCGATGGGGGTCAGAACCATGGTGGCGTTCCAGTAGAACACCACCTTCACCGCATGGGACAGCACTTGTGCAGCTGCCTTGGTGGCGATGATGGTGCGCCTGTCCATGGGGGTACGGATGAAGAAGATGTCGATGGTCGGCCCGGACACACCGACGGCAAGGTTGAGGCCACCGGCAACGACGCCGCAGATCATGGCCTGATGCGGACGGCTGGCATCGAGGGTAAGCCAGCGCTGCGGTATCCAGACCAGGATCGGCATCAACCCGATGGCGATGCATACGGTGGCAAGGTCGGGCGTGTAGCGCAGCACCAGCAAGGTGATGGCAGCGATGGCGAGCCCGATGATGATGAACCCGAGACTGCGCCAGTCGATCCAGGCGCGGGACAGCCAGGCCCGCGACCCGTTGGCGACGAGTTGCACCATGCCCTGAACGGCGATGGCCGTGCCGACCGGCAGGAGCGCCAGCAGGATGCCCAGCAGGATCAGCCCGCCGGCCATGCCGAAAATGCCGGAGATGGTGGAGGTGACAAAAACTGCCGCGACGAGGGCGGCGCCGATCCAGATACTCATTGCCCCCTCATGCGCCGGTCACCCGAGCGGCGCCATGCGGATTTCGGCATGAGGGGGTGCTGCCCCCCACCTGCCCGGGAGCCGGGGGCATAGTCCGGCACATTCAGGTGGAGGCTGCCCGCGAATTCGCCTCGGCCACCAAGTCCTCGGGGATATCGTCAAAGCTCGCATAGTTCATGTTGTAGAGGCGTGCGTAGAGCCCACCCTGCTCGATCAGTTCGTCGTGGTTGCCCTCTTCGATCTTCTCGCCGTTCTGCAGCACGATGATGCGATCGGCGCCGCGGATCGTGGCAAGGCGATGCGCGATGACGAGGCCGGTGCGCCCCTCGAGCAGGCGCTCGAGTGCCTTCTGAATCTGACGCTCGGTATAGGAGTCAATCGAGGCCGTCGCCTCGTCGAGCACGAGGATTTTCGCATCGGCGACCAGCGCCCGGGCGAAGCTGATCAACTGGCGCTGGCCCAGGGACAGATTGCCGCCGCGCTGTTCGAGTGCGCTGTCGTAACCATCGGGAAGACGGCTGATGAAGTCATGTGCGCCGACCGCCTTCGCCGCCTCGATGACCTCCTCGCGGGTGGCATCGGTCTTGTTGTAGCGGATGTTCTCAAGCACGGTGCCGGTGAACAGGAACGGCTCCTGCAGCACCATGGCAACCTGCCGCCCAAGCGAATCCTGGGTGATATCGCGCACATCGTGGCCGCCGACGAGGACAGCGCCGGACTGCACCTCATAGAAGCGGTGTACAAGGGCCATGGCGCTGCTCTTGCCAGACCCCGTCGGGCCGACCAGAGCAATGGTCTCGCCAGGATTGACGCGGAAGCTGACGTTGCGCAACACCGGACGATCCGGGGCGTAACCGAAGACGACGTCGCGGAACTCGACCGAACCGGACATGTCGCGGGTCAGTTCCACAGCTCCCGGCCTGTCGGAGATCGAAACCGGCAGATCCAGCACCTCGATGATGCGGCGACCTGAGGTCATGGCACGCTGCATGATCGAGTACTGCATGGTGAGGGAGCGGATCGGGTCGAAGAAGCGCTGGATATAGAACAGGAAGGCGACGATGACGCCCACCTGAAGGGAGCCGTTGAGCACCAGCGAACCGCCGACGACGACCACCGTGGCCATGGCAATGCCGGTGAGGGAGTCAACGATAGGCACCATGACCTGCGCGTAGCGCGAGCCGGTCAGCTGGTTCTCCAGATTGTGGTAGGCACGATCATCGAAGAGGTCGAAATTGACCTTCTGCCGGTCGAGGTTCTGGATGGTACGGACCCCGTTGATGCCCTCGGCCATGGCCCCGGCGGTGAGCGAGTTGGTCTCGTGCGCGGCCCAGAAGGCGCGCTTAGCCGGTGGCAGCCAGAAGATGCGCACCAAAAACAGCACCGGCATGGTGGCGAGGGTCAGCAGGCCCAACTGCCAGTCGAGACCGAGCAGCACGACGATGATGCCGCCCAGAAGGACGATGTCGCCCACCGAGATCACCGAGGTCTCGAGGAACTCCTGCATGGAATTGACGTCGCCCTGAAGGCGGCTCATCAGGCGGCCGACCTCCGTCTTGTCCATGAAAGACAGGGATACACGCTGGAGGCGGTCGAACATGGCACGGCGCATGTCGAAGAGCACATGTTCGGCCACTTCGCCGACCTGCTTCTCCTGCACATAGGAGGCGCCGAAGTTGACGAGTACCACGAGGGCAAAGAGACCCACGGCGCGCAGCAGCAGCGAGCCATCGCCGCCGGCGACCAGCGCCGAATCCACCGCATTGCCGATGATCAGCGGAATGGCCAGCTGCGTGGCGGTAAACAGGATAACGGCACCGACCGACAGGAAGATCTTGTGGCGGTACGGGTGAACGAAGGCCCAGATGCGGCGGACGGTGCGCGGATCATAAGCCTTGCCGAACACCTCTTCTTCGATGCGGTGCGAGCCGACGCTGGCGCGCGGGGGACGCCGACCCTGAACGGGCTCGTCCTCGTCTTCCTCGATGACGCTCATTGGGCGGCACTCCCGACGTCCAGATCCTCAACAGGGCGCGTCTGAAGCTCGTAGAGCGCCCGGTAACGACCACCGAGTTCAAGGAGCTCGGCATGCGTGCCGCGTTCGGCGATCTTGCCGCCCTCGAGGAAGAGAATGATGTCGGCGTGCATGAGCGAACTCAGCCGGTGCGAGATGATGAGAGTGACGCGATCCTCGGCGTAGCGGCGGATGGCGGTGCGGATACGATGCTCGGTGCCGGCATCGATGGCGGCAGTGGAATCGTCGAAAACCATGACAGCGGGACGCAGCACCAGGCTGCGGGCGATGGACAGGCGCTGGCGCTGACCGCCGGACAGCGAAACGCCACGCTCGCCAACAACCGTGTCGTAGCTGGCCGGCAAGCCCATGATGTAGTTGTGAAGCTGGGCGCTCTCGGCCGCCTTCTCGATCCTGGTCTCGCGCGCCCACGGATTGCCGTAGGCGATGTTGTTCTCGATGGTGGTGGTGAACAGGAAGGTATCCTGCTGGACCACCGCAACGCTGCGCCGGAGCGACTGGAGCGTGACGTCTCGCACATCCTGTCCGTCGATGGTGATCCGCCCCCCAGTGACGTCATAGAACCGCGGGATCAGGTGGGCGAGCGTCGACTTGCCACTGCCCGGCGCGCCGACAATGCCGATGGTCTGGCCGGGATGGGCCTCGAAGCTGATGCCATCGAGCGTGGGATGGGTGGCACCCGGGTAGGTGAAGCGGACATCCTCGAAGCGGAGAATACCCTTGGTGAGCTGCAGCGGCTCGGCGCCGGGGCGGCTATCGATCTCGACTGGCTCGTCGAGGAAACCGAAGAAGCGCGAGCCGCAGGTGGAGGCCCGGGCAAACGAGTTCACCATCAGCCCAAGCTGGCGGACTGGCATCTGCAGGATAGTCATGAAGGTCAGGAACGAGGCGAGTGTGCCGACACTCATCTCGCCAGCGATGACCTTGTTGCCGCCGACCCAGAGCACCAGCCCCATGGCAACAAAAAAGCTGAAGGTCATGATCGAGGTGTTGCGCACCCGGATGCCGACGCGCTGGTGCGACAGTTCCAGTGCCTCGCGGGAAGCGGTCTCGAACTTTGCCATCTCATGATCCTGCGCGGCGAAGGCGCGAACAACCCGTATGCCGCCGAGGTTCTCTTCCATCACCCGCGAGAGGGCGGAGAGCTTTTCCTGGAGCACAAGCCATGTAGAGCGCAGCCGCAACTGGGCGACAGAGGAGCGCCAGGCCACGAATGGCGCAAAGCTGAGGGCCAGCAGACCCAGGACGAGATCGGTGGAGATCATCAGCCAGGCGCCGACACCCAGGAGAACCGAGAGCAGCACGACCCGAATGAAGCCGGTCGAGAAGAAGATGCGCACGCCATCGAGATCCAGCAGGCCGATGGTGATCAGATCTCCCGAGTGAACCCTGTCGTGGTAGGAATAGGAGAGCCGCTGGACCTTGTCGTAGAAGGCAAGGCGCAGTTCGTAGCCGACATGGTGGGCAACGGACTCTGAAAAGTAGTTCTGCAGCAGGGTGAAGACGCCTCTGCAGATGGAGACGACCAGAATGGTGAGCGCACTCCAGAACAGCGCCTCTTCAGCGCCCTCCCCCGCGAGGGTCAGGATGTTCTGCGCCTGATCGATAGCCTGGCCGAGCAGGCGCGGGATGGTGAGTTGCAGGATTGCTGCGATGACCGTGGCACCGATGGCGATGCCTGCCTGAACAGGATGGCGCAGCGACAGCAGCGTGATGCGCAGCAGAGGGCTTTGGCCTGTGCCCGCGTGGGCGGCGGCGACATGGGCAGACGCGTTGCCGCGCGAGCGAACGCGGCCGGCCTTGAGACTCATCAAGGGAGTGATCCAGACGTGCGTGGGACCCGGCGGGTGCGATGGACAGTGTCAACCGACGGCCGGGCAAGAAATCTCCGCAGTCATAGAACTGCGATTTGTACTTCCATTCAAGATGCAATCTGCGCAAAAAATGCGCAGTTCTGCCGACTGTCGGGCTCAGTCGCTCGATTGCAACTCGGGGTAGATCAGGATGGAGCACTGCCGGTTCTGCGCGTCCAGCAAGGCCTGCTCCTCGGCGGTAATGAGGCCGGTGGTCACGGCGTTCCAGAGGTCGTTCTGTTCGACCCCTTCGAGCCCGCACTGGCAATAGGTCGTGCAGCGGCCGGCGTCGGTGCCGCCGGCGACGCAGGTCTGCTGACAGGCACGCAGGAAATCCAGGTCGCGCATGGCGAGATCAGGCCGCAGGGTCGCCGACAGCGGATAGATCATGCCAAGCAGAAGCGGCTGGTGGATCAGGTAGATCACAAGGCTCCAGCGCCCGAGCCAGCCGAGAATGCCCGCCACACGATTGGCAGGCTGGACGAGGGCGAGCCTGTCGAGCCAGCCGCGATTGCGGGCTATGCGGGTAGCAACAATCGCAAGGAGCACCACGCCGAACCAGGGGAACACCGGCACCAGGTCATTGGTAGGCGGCGGAACCACCCAGAATCCTAGCCAGGACCAGGCGCGCTCGTTGAACAGCGGGTCGGCATAGAACTGGGGCAGCGCGATGAACACCGCGGCCGTGATGACCACCAGCCAAAGCGGTGCGCGGATGAACGGCAACGCCATGAGGCTGAACAGGGCAATGGCATGCAGGACGCCGAAATAGACGAAGCTGTCGGGGAAGGCGAACCAGGTGGTGACCGTGATGACCAGCGCGCCCGCCACGACGAAGACCCAGCGGCGCCAGAAGGCGCGCCAGCGAATGCCGTCGCCATGCGCCAGAGCGAGACCGACACCGACCAGGAACAGGAAGCTCGCGAGAATGGTACGGGCAAAGAGCACCCAGCCGGGGTCGAAACCGACATCGACCGGGATGAAGTGGAAATAGGAGAGGTCCCAGCACAGGTGGTAGACCACCATGGCAATGATGGCCACGCCACGGGCGATGTCGATGACCGCGAGGCGCGGCCGCCGGGCTGGCACCCCAGGCGTCATCCCGCAAACTCCAGCAGCACGCGCAGAAAGTCGTCCCCATAGCGATCAAGCTTGCCCTGGCCGACGCCGGGGAGGTTCAGCAGGTCGTGCGGATGGCGCGGCCGCGCCAGGGCCATGGCGCGCAGGGTTGCGTCGTGGAAGATGACGTAAGGCGGCACACCCTGCTGACGGGCGAGGCGCAGGCGCTCGTCGCGCAGCGCGTCGAACAAGGGCTGGGCGTGTGCCGGCAGTCCCACCGCGCGGGACAGGCGCTGGCGGGTCTCGACCGCCTTGCGCGGCCGGTCCTTTCGCAGGGTGACGGACCTCTCGCGCTTGAACACGGCACGCGCCCCCTCCCCCAACATCAGGGCACCGTGGTTCTGGTGATCGGTCTGCACGAGACCGGAAGCGGCTAGCTGACGGAGGACGGACTGCCAGGCCTTGGCATCGAGTTCCCTGCCCTGGCCGAAGACCGGCTGATCCTGATGCCCGAAGCGGGTGACCTTCTCGGTTTCCTTGCCGACAAGGACGTCGATGATGTGAGCCGCGCCGAACCGCTGACCGGTACGGTAGATGGCTGCCATGACCTTGATGGCAGCATCGGTGCCGTCCCAGGATTCGACCGGAGAGGTGCAGGTGTCGCAATTGTTGCAGCCGCCGGGATGGGGCTCGCCAAAATGGCGCAGGATGGCCTGCCGCCGGCATTCGGCGGTCTCGCAGACACCGAGCAGCGCATTGAGCTTGGCATGTTCGAGACGCTTGACCTCGTCGGGAGCGTTCCCCTCATCGATCATCCGGCGGCGCTGAACGACGTCGGCCATACCGTAGCTCATCCATGCTTCGGCCGGCTGGCCGTCGCGGCCGGCGCGACCAGTCTCCTGGTAGTAGGCCTCGATGGAGGATGGCAGGTCCATGTGGGCGACGTAGCGCACGTCGGGCTTGTCGATGCCCATCCCGAACGCGACCGTGGCCACGAGGCAGAGCCCCTCCTCCTTGAGGAAGGCATCCTGGTTGCGGCTACGCAGGTCGGCCGGCATGCCGGCATGATAGGGCAAGGCCCGGATGCCCTTGCCGCTCAGCCAGTCCGCAAGGTCCTCCACCTTGGCGCGGGAGAGGCAGTAGACGATGCCCGAGGCGCCCTTGTGGCCGGCAAGGAAGCTCAGGAGCTGCTCGCGCGGTTTGTCGCGTTCGACGATGGAATAGCTGATGTTGGGGCGGTCGAAGCTGGTGGTGAAGACCCGCGCCTGCTCAAGCCCGAGCCGCTCGATGATGTCTTCCCGGGTCGTCGGGTCGGCGGTGGCCGTGAGCGCGATGCGCGGCACGCCCGGGAACAGCTCCACCAGGTGGATCAGTTCGCGATACTCGGGGCGGAAATCGTGGCCCCATTGCGAGACGCAGTGGGCTTCGTCGATAGCGAACAAGGCAATGTCGCAGTCGCCGAGCATGTTGGTGAAGCCGGGAGTGGCAACGCGTTCGGGGGCGACGTAGAGCAGATCGAGTTCGCCACGGCGGAGCTGGCGGCGGACTTCCTGTGATTCCTCGGGGGTCAGCGAGGAGTTGAGTGCGGCAGCGCGTACTCCGGCCTGGCGCAATGCCTCGACCTGGTCGCGCATCAGGGCGATCAGCGGGGAGATGACGATGCCGACGCCGGGGCGGCAGATCGCGGGAATCTGGAAGCACATGGACTTGCCGGCCCCGGTGGGGAACAGCACCACCGCATCGCCGCCGCCCACGACGTGGTCGACCACATCCGCCTGCTGGCCGCGGAAGCTGCGGTGCCCGAAGACATCGCGCAGCACGTCAAGCGGCGCGCGGGCCTGAACCGGCGGCGGAGCAAAGAGATCGGTCGTGAAATCGTGGAGGCTCACCCCACGGGTTGAATCATGGGTCGGGGGTGAGCCGCAATGGCAATTACCGGGAAGTTAACGGGTAGAGCGGATACCGATCAGCCGCCGACCATCTCGCCGCCGTTGGGATGAAGCACCTGGCCGGAGATGTAGGAGCTTTCGTCACAGGCCAGGAACAGGTGGCAGGTGGCGACCTCATTGGGCTGCCCAGGGCGCTTCATCGGCTGCGTCGCGCCGAATTCGGCGACCTTTTCCGGCGGGAAGGTTGCGGGGATCAGCGGCGTCCAGATGGGACCGGGAGCGACGGCGTTCACGCGGATGCCTTGTTCGGCGAGGCTGCCGGAGAGCGAGCGGGTGAAGGCGACGATGGCCCCCTTGGTAGCGGAATAGTCGAGCAGGGGCGGCGAACCGCGATAAGCAGTGACCGAGGTGGTGTTGACGATGGTAGCACCGGGCTGGAGGTGCGGGATGGCAGCCTGGGTCAGATAGAAATAGCCGAACAAGTTGGTTTCGAAGGTCTTGCGCAGCTGCTCTTCCGAGATGTCGGTGATCTCTTCCTGCGGGTGCTGCTCGGCGGCGTTGTTGACGAGCACGTCGAGCTTGCCGAAGCGCTCGATGACCTTGCCGACGACGTTGTCGCAGAAGGTCTTGTCAGCCACATCGCCGCGGATCAGGAGCGCTTCCTTGCCCTCGGCCCGGATGGCGTCGGCCGTGATCTTAGCGTCTTCGGTCTCTTCCAGATAGACGATCGCAACCTCCGCGCCTTCCCGCGCAAACAACACGGAGCAGGCGCGACCTATGCCGGAGTCCCCGCCAGTGATGATGGCCACCTTGTCCTTGAGGCGGCCGTTGCCGGGGAACTTCGGCATGTACTCAGGCTTCGGATGCATCTCGGTCTCGCGACCGGGCTGGTGGTCCTGATGCTGGGGCGGATTGATCTTGTTGCTGTCGTCGCCGGACATGGGGGCCTCTCTGTGGTGGGGTGAGACCGGTGCGGGCGGGACAAGGGCTCGGCTGCCGTTTCGTTGGCCGGGGCGGGAAACCGGAAAAACCATCCCCGTTCCCTATGCCGCCGCGTCCGGTTGACACGCACCGGTCTCGTGCTTGGGCAACGGGCTCGGCTGGTCGTGGTTCCGGGGACGCTCGTTGGTGTAGGGCGCCTCGCGACTCAGGCCTTGATCGGGCGGCTGAGGAAGGGAGAGCCGGGCACTCCGAAGCGCCATGGCGTATCCGCCCCCTTGGTGATGCCGATGCGCGGACCGGTGTGGATGAGATGTTCGCGGTCGGCGGCAAGCAGGACGAACGGCGGCCTGTCGAGCGGCAAGTGATCGTGGCGGCGGTCTATCCCGAGAGCTTCGCAGAGCTTTCCCGGGCCGGAGCATAATTGTCGATCCGGCAAGGGTCCCCGGCGCTGACGCATCAACTCCACTCCATTCGTCGGCTCGAGCGCCCGGACCAGAACGGCACTGCCCGGACGGCAGACGAAGTTGAGGCACCAGTGGATACCGTAGATGCGGTAGACATAGGCATGTCCGGGGGGGCCGAACATCGCGGCATTGCGAGCCGTTGGGCCGCGGAAACTGTGGGAGGCGGGGTCAGTCTCGTCATAGGCCTCCACCTCCACCAGCGGCCCGCCGATGCCGTCGACGAGAAGCGTAGCGCCGATGAGATCGCGGGCAACCTCAAGAACGGGTCGGTCGAAGAAACTGCGGGAGATCGGATGGGACATGGGGGCGCGTCTACCGGCGTTGCAAGAGACCTCGTGAATCTGGATCAGCCCTCCTCGCCCCGTAACATGCCGCGGTAGATTCCGGGTACGCTGCCGGGAATTGGCATTGCATCCAGACGCTTCTGGTAGAATCCAACGGGGCCGGCTCCGCCGATGACGGCATACGCATACCCCGCTTCGCGCATCCCCTTGAGGGTGGCGATCAGCAGCGCCTCCCCGATACCCTTGCCGCGCTCAGCCTCGTCGACACCGGTGGGCCCGAAGAAGCCCTTGGCGGTCGCATCGTGACAGGCAAAACCCAGAATGCGCTCGTTGCGGTGGGCGACCCACAGGGTGACGGGCGACAATGCCATCGCTTTCTGCGCCTCGCTGACCCAGCCTTGGCCAAAGTGGCGGCCGATCCAGTCGCAGACTATGTGGGCCTCAGGCGCGATCGCGCGTCGAACGGTTATACCGGCGGCAGCGACGCGCTGCTCGCTCGCGAAAGACGGTGGCAGGTCGTAAAGCCGGACCAGAAGATCGGGCATGCTGTTCTCCTCCAGTTTGAGGAGAGCCTAATCGACACGGCCCCGCGCCGCCACATCGACAGTCTCGACCAGTCGATCGCCGGAGAGCAGGTGCACCCGGTCGAACAGGTTGGACACCACACAGGCGTGGTTGGGAATGATGCGGACGGTCTCCCCGATCCGCGGGCGGACATCGCAGCGGGAGAGGTCGAGCGTACCGTGCTCCTCGCTGAGCCCCGTGATCACGGCCTCGGGATACGCCTCAATCAGCCCGAAACCGGTGAGGCCAAGGGTGTCGCTGGTGAGGGACTTGGATCCGGCATCGATGATGGCACGGTCCTCGGTGGGGCGGCTGACCACGGTGGCCAGCACCGTAAGGGCGCAGTCGGCCCAAGTGCCGACACCATTCGAGACCTGGGATCGATCCATGTAGATGTAGGTTCCCGGGCGGTGCTCGGTGGCCGCCGCAACCTCATGGGCACGCCAAAGATCGGGCGTGCCACCGTTGCTGACGATTTCAGGCGGATGGCCGCTGGCGGTCAGCAGGTCCACTGCCTCGGCGAGCCAGGCGGCATTCCGCTCGACCTGCCCCGCCGCCGGGTACGTCATCAGCCCGCCAAAGCGCAGACCGGGGGATGCTGCGATGACCTGCGCCAGGTGCAGGGCAGCAGCCGGGCTTTGGACGCCGCACCTGCCCATGCCGGTGTCGCACTCAACGAGGACGGTGAGCGGGCGCTGTGCATCGGCGAAGGCGGCGGAAAGCCCGGAGACGGTTTCCGCGCTGTCAGCTGTGACCGTGATGTGGACCCGCTGGGCAAGAGCGCGGAGGCGGGCGAGCTTGGCAGGGCCGAGGATGTTGTAGGGCAGGAATATCTCGGCAATCCCGGCGTCTGCAAAGACCTCTGCCTCGCCC
>JAEZHZ010000397.1 GCA_023436745.1 Pseudomonadota bacterium
CGCTTCCTCTTATGGGAGGATTCTAGCACGCCGGAATGTGTAAGTAATGTGTAAGTACTCAGATGCGCAAAATTACAGCATAAAACATTGCTAAGTCATTGAAACTCTGGTGCCCATGGTCAGACTCGAACTGACACTGGAAGGATTTTAAGTCCGGTGTGTCTACCATTCCACCACGCCCGCAGGGAACCTAGTCGGTGCCTCCCGAGATCGGCGCGACGTAGGCGACGTCAAGATCCCAAGGGAAGAAGATCCAGGTATCCTGGCTGACCTCGGTGATAAACGTGTCTACCAGGTCGCGCCCTTTCGGCTTGGCGTAAACCGTCGCGAAATGTGCGCCTGGCAGCATTTCGCGGACGACGCGGGCCGTGCCACCGGTATCCACCAGATCGTCCACAATCAGCACCTTGCCACCACCGCTGGCGATCTCAAGCACTGAGGGGCTGATCTCCTTGAGAACCTTGATCGTCCCCTGGTTCTGGTGGTCGTAGCTCTTCACCGCCACCGTTTCTACGGTACGGATGTTGAGTTCCCGGGCGACGATGGCGGCAGGCACGAGCCCACCGCGGGCAATTGCCACCACTGCGTCATACCCGCCATTTCCGGCGAGACGCCAGGCGAGCGCCCTGCTGTCGCGGTGGAACTGGTCCCAGGTTACGGGAAACGACTTCTGGTTCGGGCTGGTCAAACTGGCTTCTCCCAAGAGGCTGTGTGCTCCATAGCAAACGGACGTGCCGCCGCCAATGCGGTGGCGCTTAATAGGCTTCGTCCGGAGGCGCCACGCCAGCGTTTCTGTGTGCTTCGGCAACCATGGCGCGAACGCGGCCGGCTGCCTGCTCGAGACTAGCTTCATCCTGCGAACGCAAGACGAGTTCCGTCATCATGCGCCCGTGGCCCATCTGGGGGTAGCTACCCATCTTGACGTCCGGAAATTCTGCCTGGATCGCAGCAAGGGGACTCCCAATGGCACCTTCCCCCACTGCCGCCTTTATGGTGACCGACTTGACTTTTCGCCCGCCCTGCAAAGTCGGGGCGATGGATTCGAGCATGGCTCGCATGATGACCGGCACGCCCGCCATCACGTGGACATTGCCAATGCGGAAGCCCGGCGCTGCGCTGACTGAGTTGACGATCAGCGTTGCACCTTCGGGAATCCGTGCCATGCGCAGTCGAGCCTCGTTCACCTCGGTGCCAGTCTGCTGCCACCGCGCTTCGAGCATCGCCCGAGCTTCCGGATTGATCGGCAGCGCTACCCCGAATGCCTGAGCTATGGCATCGGCCGTGATGTCGTCATGGGTTGGTCCAATGCCGCCGGTGGTAAAGACGTAAGTGTAGCGCTCCCTGAGCGCGTTCACTGCGGCAATGATATCGTCGGTCTCGTCGGCGACTACCCTTACCTCGGTGAGATCGATGCCGAGGTCGGTACAGAATTCCGCGACTGCACCGATGTTCACGTCCTTGGTGCGGCCTGAGAGGATTTCATCGCCGATAACGACTAGGCCGGCGGTGACGCGGGAGGTATCGGACATGGTCGCTTCCATAGGCTGAGGGGGCAAAGCAATGCGCCGGGGTGCAGATTGCGTCAAGCGGGTCCGGCAAGGCTTTCCTTGGGCGGCAGTCGATACTATTTTACATGAGCCTTCCGGAGTACCCCATGATCACCTTCGTCGACGCCAGTCCACGCCTTCGCCGCACGCCGGGAGTAATCCCGCTGCACGGCGAAGAAGGTTTTGAGGGAATGCGGCGCGCGGGCCAGCTTACTGCGGCTGCGCTGGACGTTCTGACCGAGTATGTCGAGCCGGGCGTGCCGACCGCCACCATCGATCAGATCGCCTATGAGTTCGCACGGGACCATGGTGCCGTGCCCGCAACGATCTTCTACAAGGGTTACCGGCACTCCACCTGCACCTCGATCAACCACGTGGTCTGTCACGGGATTCCGGACCAGCGGCCTCTGCGCGAAGGTGACATCGTCAACATCGACCTGACACTTGTCGTCGATGGCTGGCACGGCGATTCAAGCCGGATGTATCCGGTGGGCGAAATCTCCCGCAAGGCGGAGCGGCTGATCGAGGTGACCTACGCCAGCCTCGACGCCGGCATCGCCGCTGCCAAGCCGGGCAATACCACCGGTGATATCGGGGCGGCGATTCAGGTACTGGCGGAAGCGGAGCGGATGAGCGTCGTTCGCGACTTCGTCGGACATGGCGTGGGACGCCTTTTCCATGACGAGCCCAATATCATGCACTTCGGCACCCCGGGCACCGGCGTACCGCTGCGGCCCGGTATGATCTTCACCATTGAGCCGATGATCAATCTTGGCCGCCCACACGTGAAGATACTTTCCGATGGATGGACGGCAGTGACACGCGATCGCACCCTGTCCTCCCAGTGCGAACACACCGTCGGTATCACCGAAACCGGCTGTGAGATTTTCACGCTCTCGCCGGGCAACCTGTTCAATCCTCTCGCGGCCCGGAACGCCGCCTGATGAGCGACAGGGGGGACGAATTCGCAGAAGCACCCATCTCGCCCCCCGCCGCCCCCTCTGACCACGCGGGACACCGTCAGAGGGTGCGCGATCGTTTCCTCAGGCTCGGCGGAGACGCGCTCGAGGATTACGAGCTGCTGGAACTGGCCCTGCAACTCGTCATTCCCCGCCGGGACACGAAAGCCCTTGCGAAGGCACTGCTACGCGAGTTCGGATCGTTTTCGGGCGTGTTCAACGCCACTCAGGCGCGCCTTGAGGCCATGGAGGGATTGGGAGCCACCTCCGTTGCCCATATCAAGGTGATTCAGGCGGTAGCCGCGCGCTTCGGACGAGATCGCCTCGACACGGAAAAGCCCATCCTGTCATCATGGACCGAGTTGATCGAGTACTGCCGCAGCCAGATGGCGTTCGCCACCGTGGAGCAGTTCCGCATCCTTTTCCTGGACAAGAAGAACCGGCTGATCGCGGACGAGGTTCAGCAGACAGGTACCGTGGATCACACCCCGGTGTATCCGCGTGAAGTTATCAGGCGCTCGCTCGAGCTGTCCGCCACAGCATTGATCCTGGTGCACAACCACCCGTCAGGTGACCCATCACCCTCTTCGGCGGATGTCCGGATGACGCGGGAGATCGCCGACGTTGCCCGCCCCTTGGGCATCACGCTGCACGATCACATAATCATCGGCAAAGCCGGGCACGCTTCGCTGAAGGCGCTGAAGCTGATCTAGTTGCGTGTCTGCAGACCGCCGAGCGGGCCGGTAACGCGGTCCCACAGCATGCCGACGCCACGTACGGCGGACTTCAGGTGTGGATTGGCCTTGATGACGGCCCGTGCCCGCTTGACCAGACGATGCGCCTTGATCACTGCACGACCCCTCAGGGACAGACCAACATAGTGCGAGCGCAGAGGCATGCGCACATTGCACCAGTGCCGCTTCTCGTCGGTGAAGCCGCTGCCCATGTCGAAGACCCTCGTTCCGCGGTCGAACACGCTCTGCATCACCCGCAACAGGCACTGCTTGCCTGGTGATCCGGACTGTATGGCGAGGTCCTCGCTCATCGAGGAGATGAGACAGAACATCCGTTCGCCGTGAACCACGTTGTAGCGCACAGCGGCGATCTCCCCGTTGAGGCGCAGCACATGCAAACGGATATCCGTGCCTGAACCGGCAAGGGCGAGGGCCTGATAGAAGCCGATCAATCCATCCTTCACGAACGTGTCACGGATGCCCATGGTGCGGAAACGAGCGGAGCGCTGCCGGAACATCACGGCGAGAGCTGTGTGGACGCCCTCGTCCCCGTTGCCGAGTTCTTCGAACGAGACATCGCCAAGGGCCTGCAGCCGCTCGCACTGCTGTCGGTCGTGCTTGCGGCGCGACTTGCTGCGCTGAAGGCTGTCGCATTCCGGCCAGCTGTCATACTGGCTGCGGTAGAGCGTCTCCACGTCCAGTGTAGCACCGAGCTCATCGAAGAGGCCCGACACTCCGCCGACAACGGCAGGGATCTCACGCAGATAGATAAAATCGGCAACGTCCATGAGCGCCCGCGTCATCGCCTGCCAGAGGGCGCAGCGGCCCTCGGGGCCGAGGGCCGCGAGGCGAGTCAGGTCCGCAACCGGCGCGTTGCAGCCAACATGCGGGCCGGGAAACCAGCCGAGGAACCTGAAACCCCGGTACGTCCGCCGATGTAGTGGCAGGAGCGCGACCGGCACGCCATCGACCTTTCCCACGACGTAGCGCTGATCTTCAGCCGGAATGCCCCGTGTAGCCACCCAAAGGCGAATGAAGTCATAGCTTTGGCGGGGAGATTCCACGGTGTCCGACAGGTCGCGCCAGACCTCCTCGACCTCTCTCATGTCACTGGTGACCGCCACCGATATCGAGCCGAGCGCTTCTACCGTCGGCGTGGTGACGCTGGCTCGGGACAGATGTCCCCGCCGCTCCACGGCATACGATGTCGCGCTCGCACTGCTGCTCATGCAGCAACATTGCAGCGCCTACAGTAAATCCGGAATGAAGACTTCAAACCCCGGCATCGACTTCGCCGCTGGGGTTAAGAACAGCTTAGCCGAAGGTAGCCAACACAGGGAACGTTTCGAGGAACCAGTATGAAATGCGGGTGAAGTTGCCGGTGAGAAAGAGCAGGCCGGTCACGACCAGGAGCCCGCCCATGACCTGCTCCACCCTGCGCAGGTGTCGCTTGAAACCGTTGAAGAAGGTTAGGAACGGGCCGATGGCGATGCCGGCAAGAAAGAACGGCACACCCAGACCAAGCGAATAGAGCGCGAGCAGGCCTGCCCCGTCCCAGGCAGTCTCGCGGCTAGCAGCCACAGAGAGCACGGCGGCAAGTACCGGCCCTATGCAGGGTGTCCAGCCGATCGCGAAGGCCAGGCCCAGCAGGAACCCGCCGACTGGCCCGCTCGCGACGCCCGGTCCCTGATGGCGCATCTGCCGGTCGAGCAGCGAGATGCGGTAGACGCCAAGGAAGTGCAGCCCCATGGCGATGATGACGATGCCTGCAACCGGCGTCAGTATCGGAAGAGCCTGCCGGAAGGCCTGGCCGAAAGCCGTCGCCGTTGCCCCCAGGGTCGTGAAGACGATGCCAAAGCCGAGGATGAAGAACAGCGAGGTGACCGCGACGCGGCGTTGGACCGCGGCAGAACCGGAACTGCCGCTATCGCGCAGTTGGTCGAAGCTCGCGCCACTCATATACGTGAGATAGGGTGGCACCAGCGGCAGCACGCAGGGGCTGAGGAAACTCAGCACGCCGGCGCCAAAGACCAATGGCAATGAGAATTCCACGAGGCTGACGCTCCTTCGCCGCTGCTTCTAGCGAGCGGAACAGACAAAGCAATGCGGCATCATCGCCGTTCAGGCCGATGTGATGGATTGTTCACTCGCCCGAGCAGGCTTGCAACCCATGCCTCGCTACCCTACTTTCATCGTTGCGAGCCGATACTTCGTCTCGCATTCGTTCTCAGGGCGGGGTGCAATTCCCCACCGGCGGTAAAGGCGGAGACGCCAAGCCCGCGAGCGCCCGGCACATGCCGGGGTCAGCAGATCCGGTGCAACTCCGGAGCCGACGGTATAGTCCGGATGAAAGAGAACGGGATGGAGCGTTGAACCGGTGGCCCCGTGCCGCCGGCCATGGCGTCTTCCCGTAACCCTGAGGAAACTGGTTACGGAAAGGACGTCACATGAACCAGCTTTCCTCTTCGTCGAATGCTCCCGTTCTCGGGGCAGCGTTCATGCTCGGCGCGGGGCTCACCTTCGCCATCACCAACATCCTTACGCCGATCATCACCTATGGGATGGGCGTTCCGTCCACCGCCACCGTATTCTGGCAGTACGTGATCGCCACCGTGTTCGCTCTGCCGCTGATCGCGCGCATCGGCTTTGGTGCACTGAAGACCCGACACCCGATGCTGCACGAGTCGCGTGCACTGCTTTCGGCGCTCGGCGTGCAGTTCTTCGCTTTCGGTTTCGCCAGTGGCGTGCCCGTCTGGCAGATGGTTGCACTGTCCATGACCGGCCCGTTCTTCATCATCACCGGTGCCACCCTGTTCCTCGGCGAGCGCCTGACCGTGCAGCGGCTCGGGGCAACGGTGGTGGGCTTCGTCGGCGCCGTGATGGTGTCGCAGGTCGGCACGGAGCAGTTCACCTGGGCCTCGTTGCTGCCGGTGCTCGCCGCGGCCTGCTGGGGCTCCGTATCGGTCATCACCAAGTATCTGAGCCGAGATGAGGCTCCGGAATCGTTGACGCTTTACATGCTGGTGCTGATCACTCCCAATCACCTGCTGATCGGCCTGATCATGGGCGTTCTGGTCGTGGTTCTGCCTGCGGGGGCACTCCCGGCGAGCCTTGCCACCGGTTTCGACTTCGTACCGCCCACCGGTGACGCACTGTGGCTGGTGCTGCTGCTTGGCTTTGTTACCGCCGCGGCCCAATACTTCCTGAGCCTCGCCTACAAGGTGGCTGATGCAACATACCTGCAGCCGTTCGATGATCTGAAACTGCCGCTCAACACGCTGCTCGGCTGGATTGTGCTGTCGCAGGTTCCCGCCATCTGGTTCTGGCCGGGAGCGCTGCTGATCCTGGCCGCCTCGACGTTCATTCTGTGGAGCGAACAGACGCGTACGCCACAGCGCCTCAAGGTGGCATAGCGGTCGCGACAACCGCCCCCTCCCCCGAACGGGAGGGGGATTTCTCCCTAGACGTCCACCCATGTGCCCTGCCGGTGACTGTGCGCCATGGCGTGGACGGTCCGTTCGATCTGAAGCCCGGCGGCGAAGTCGATCACTCGAGCCGCCTCGCCACGTAACGCGCGCAGCAATTCGCGGCACTCGATGATCTTGAGATCGTTGAAGCCGAGCCCGTGCCCGGGCGCGGGGACGAAATGGCCATAGGGCTCGTGCTGTGGGCCGGCCAGCACATGGCGGAACCCCGCGTTAGGACCTTCAGCGGCTTCAAAGATCTGGAGCTCGTTGAACCGCTCCTGGTCAAAGACGATGGTGCCCGCGCTGCCGAATATCTGTAGCGCAATCCGCCCCTTTCGCCCCCAGGCGGTGCGGCTCAGTGAGATCGCTCCGCTGATGTCGTCGTGCATTTGGAACAGGATGGTGGCGACGTCGTGCGTTTCGACCGCGCGCCGGCCGCCGCCGGCAACCGGCCGATCGGGATAGGGTCGTGACAAGTGTGCCATGACCCGTGTCACCGGTCCCAACAGCACCTGTAGCAGGCTCAATGGATGCACTCCGAAGTCATCTATGGCGCCATACCCTGAAGAGGCCTTGCTCTTGAGACCAAAGGGCTCGTCAGGATCGGCCATGAAGTCCTCGTCCATCTCGAGCCGGACGTGGTTTACCTTGCCAATTCGACCGGCAGCGAGGAGCTCCCCGATAAGCCGTACCATCGGGCTCTGGATGTAGTTGTAGCCGAGCACGGCGACCTTGCCAGACAAGCGTGCGGCGGCCTCCATGCGCTCTGCATCGGCGAGAGTCACCGCCATCGGCTTCTCGCACCAGACGTGCTTGCCCGCCTCCAGCGCTGCCACCGCCATCTCGGCATGGAAGGCATTGGGCGTAGTGATGGACACCACCTGCACGTCAGGATCGGCGATCAGGTGGCGCCAGTCACCAGTTGATCTTTCGAAGCCGAAGACATTGGCCTGCCGCTTGGCCAACTCGGCGTTCACCTCGGCGAGATGAACCAGGCGAGGCCTGGGCCCCTCTGCGAACACCGGTTGCACGCTGTTCCACGCCAGCGCATGGCACTTGCCCATGTAACCCGTGCCAATAAGCCCGACACCAATTGAATCCTGCATGTCTTTGCCTCCCTGTGCCAGGGATAGTCGATCCGTTCCGCTTCCGGAATGGGTCTTCTATTTTCTGGGTTCGCCACCTAAGAGTGTGGATCATTCCGAACGAGGTGCTCATGGCCCCTGCCCCCCTGCCCCCCGCCGACTTCGAGTCACTGCGCCTCACAATTCTCGAGCGGCGGGCCGAATTGCCAAAACGCCTGACACAGGTCGCGGCCTATGCGCTCGATCACCCCGACGAGATCGCCTTTGGCACCGCCGCGAGCATTGCCGCCGCTGCCGAGGTGCAGCCGTCGACACTTGTGCGGTTCGCCCAGCTCTTCGGCTTTGACGGCTTCTCGGGCTTGCAGCAGTTGTTCCGCGCGCGGCTGCGGGAGCGCACGTCTTCATACGAGGAACGGCTGCGAGCGCTGGAGCAAGGGGGAGCGGCGCTGGGGCAAAGCACCACCATATTCAACGGCTTCGTGTCGGCGGCGCATCGCTCGTTGGACGCCTTGAGCGCAGCCGTGGACGCAGCGCATTTTGACCAGGCGGTGGAACTGCTCGCGGGAGCAGACACCATCTATCTGATCGCCAAGCGGCGCTCCTACCCCATCAGCAGCTACATGGCCTACGCGTTCGGCAAGCTGAAGGTAAAGTGCCAGCTTGTCGGCACAGCAGCGGGCATCGACGACGACTTGCTGGCCATGGCCACTGAGGGGGACGCAGCATTTGCAGTCAGCTTCTCCCCCTACGCATCCGAGAGTGCGGTGCAGGCCCGAAGCATGGCCGCGCGGGGCGTGCCTGTGGTCTCCTTGACAGACTCGGCGTTCTCGCCGCTGGCGGAATGCTCCGCCGTATGGTTCGAACTCGTTGAAGCGGACCATGCAGGTTTCCGGTCCCTTTCAGCCAGCATGGCCTTCGCGATGGCGCTGACAGTCAGCATCGCCGAGAAGCGCCGCCAGAGCACATAGAACAGTTGTTCCATATTGACGCTCATTCAGAACCAATGTTTCATGACAACCCACTGCCCGCTACGGGCTGCAGGGGAGAGTAGCTTTGACCAGCGCGATGGATGAGGGCAACCGCGCGCTCGACGTCATCACCATCGGACGGGCTTCCGTAGATCTCTACGGACAGCAGATCGGCACCAGGCTTGAGGACGTCGGCAGCTTCGCAAAGTCGGTCGGAGGCTGCCCCACGAACATAGCGGTCGGCACATCCCGGCTGGGGCTGCGCTCGGGCCTCATCACCCGCGTCGGAAACGAACAGATGGGGCGTTTCATCCGCGAACAGTTGGCGCGCGAGGGTGTCGACACTACCGGAGTGATTACCGATCCCGACAGGCTCACCGCCTTGGTGCTGCTGAGCGTCGAGAACGAGCACTCGTTCCCGCTGATATTCTATCGCGACAACTGCGCCGACGCCGCGCTGTCGGAAGAGGACATTGACGAGGCGTTCATCCGCTCCTCCCGTGCAGTTCTGGTTACCGGCACCCATTTTGCCCGTCCAAACAGCGACGCCGCCCAGCGCAAGGCCATGACCATGGCGCGCGCCGGCGGTGGCAAGATCGTCTTTGATATCGACTACCGGCCAAACCTGTGGGGGCTCGCCGGCCACGACGCTGGCGCCAGCCGCTACATCGCCTCGGACACCGTGTCGGCTCACCTCAGGACCGTACTCCCCGAGTGCGATCTCATCGTCGGCACCGAGGAGGAGATACTGATTGCTGCCGGAGAGTCGGACCTCCCTTCCGCGCTCAGGACCATTCGTGCCCTGTCCTCCGGCACGATCGTCCTGAAGCGCGGGCCCATGGGCTGCATCGTCTATGATGGCCCCATTCCCGATGATCTCGAGCAAGGCATTGTGGGAAAGGGTTTCCCCATCGAAGTCTATAACGTGCTCGGCGCGGGCGATGCCTTCATGAGCGGCTTCCTGCGCGGGTGGCTGCGGGGCGAGCCGCACGCTACCTCGGCAACCTGGGCGAACGCCTGCGGGGCTTTTGCCGTTTCGCGCCTCCTCTGCGCCCCCGAGATCCCTACCTGGACCGAACTCAACTACTTCCTGGAGCACGGCAGCCGCGAACGGGCCCTGCGCAAGGACGAGGCGATCAATCACATCCACTGGGCCACAACCCGGCGCCGCGCATGGCCGCAACTCATGGCACTGGCCATCGACCATCGCTCTCAGTTGGAGGAACTGGCCGGCACGGACGCCGATCGGCTGGCACGAATCCCGCGCTTCAAGGTTCTGGCCGTAGAGGCCGCAAGACGCGTGGCTGCCGGTCGCGATGGCTTCGGGATGCTGATCGACGACAAGTACGGCCGCGACGCGCTCTATGCCGCGAGCGGCATCGGCAACTTCTGGATTGCCCGACCGATCGAGCAGCCCGGATCCCGGCCGCTACAGTTCGAGTTCACGCAGGACCTCGGATCCCGGCTGGTGGAATGGCCGGTGGACCACTGCATCAAGGTGCTCTCCTTCTACCACCCCAACGACCCCGCGGACCTGAAGACGGCACAGATAGCCAAGCTGCGCACTGCCTACGACGCCGCCCGCAAGGTGGGCCGGGAACTGCTCGTCGAGATCATTGCCGGCAAACATGGTCAGTTGAGCGACGATACAGTCGCCCGTGTCCTCTCCGAGATCTACGACGCCGGGATCAAGCCGGACTGGTGGAAGCTGGAGCCGCAGGCGAACCCAGCAGCCTGGGTTGCAGTGGACGCCGTGATCGATGCCCGCGACCCGTTCTGCCGCGGGGTGGTGCTGCTCGGCCTCGACGCACCACCGGAGCAACTGGAAGCCGGCTTCGCGGCCGCGCGCAACTCGAAGACGGTTCGTGGATTTGCCGTCGGCCGCACCATCTTCTTCGACGCCGCTCGGCGCTGGCTGGATGGCGACATCGACGACCAGACGGCGATTGAGGACATGGCCCGGCGCTTCTCCGCACTGGTCGACGTGTGGCAGCGTCTGGGCCAGACTGCCGCCGCCTGAATACAAGGATGACGACCATGAGCCAGAACACCGTGCGCTTGACCATGGCCCAGGCCGTGGCGCGCTTCCTAGCCGCCCAGCAGACGGTGATCGATGGTGACACAGTGCCGATCTTCGGGGGCGTCTTCGCGATCTTCGGCCATGGCAATGTCGCAGGGGTCGGCGAGGCGCTGTATTCCGTGCGGGAGAAGCTGCCGACCTATCGCGGGCAGAATGAACAGGGGATGGCTCACGCTGCCATCGCCTATTCCAAGGCAAGCTTTCGCCGCCGCTTCATGGCGTGCACCACCTCCATCGGCCCCGGCGCCCTCAACATGGTGACGGCGGCGGCGCTGGCTCATGTGAACAGGCTGCCAGTGCTGTTCCTGCCCGGAGATGTCTTCGCCAGCCGCCGTCCCGACCCCGTGCTGCAGCAGGTGGAGGACTGGGGCGACGGCACCGTTTCTGCCAATGATGCCTTCCGGCCGGTGAGCCGGTATTTCGACCGCATCACCCGCCCCGAGCAGATCGTGCCAGCACTACGCCGCGCGATGCAGGTCCTCACAGACCCGGCCGAATGCGGACCCGTAACCCTGTCGCTTTGCCAGGACGTTCAGGCAGAGGCCTGGGATTTTCCCGAGAGCTTTTTTGCGGAGCGCGTATGGACGCCGCGGCGCATCATGCCGGATGCGGACGAGTTCGCGACCGCTGCCGCCGCTATCCGGCAGGCCGAGCGGCCGGTGCTGATCGCCGGTGGCGGCGTACTCTACTCCGAGGCCTCGGACAGCCTCGCAGAGTTTGCCGAGGCCCACGGCATCCCGGTCATGGAGACGCAGGCAGGCAAGAGCAGCCTGCCCCACGATCATCCGCTCAACATGGGTGCAGTCGGCGTTACCGGTACATCTGCCGCCAACGCGCTGGCGGAACAGGCGGACCTCGTCATTGCCGTCGGTACGCGCCTGCAGGATTTCACCACCGGCTCG
>JAEZHZ010000009.1 GCA_023436745.1 Pseudomonadota bacterium
CTTCGCTGGGGGGGGGGGCGGGGGGGGCGGGGGGGGGGGGGGCCGCCCCGCGGCAGCACCGATCGGTGAGATCAACGTCACCCCCCTGGTCGATGTCATGCTCGTGCTGCTGATCGTGTTCATGGTCGCGGCGCCGCTGATGACCATGGGCGTACCCATCGACCTGCCCAAGACGGCTGCGTCGCCCATGCCGGTTGAGAAAAAGCCCATTACCGTGACGGTCACCAATGCCGGGGACATTTCCATCGACGGTGACCCCGTGACCGCCGACATGCTGGTGGCGACCGTCGACGGCCTCGCGGTGGAGGGCACGGACGAGCGGCTCTATGTGCGCGGTGATGCAAAAGTCGCCTACGGCCTCATCATGGAGGTGATTGGAGCCCTTTCCGCGGCGGGATATGCCCACATCGGGCTCATCACGGACAGCGGGCAGGCGGACTGATGCGATACGCGCTGCCCGGCTCGGCCCTGGTGCATGCCTGCATTCTGGGCGCGGCTCTTGTCGGCTTCGTGTCGCCCGAGGCGGAGGATGCACCGGCGCCCGCTCCGGTGCGCGTCAGCATCGTTGCTCTTTCGACCGTGGCCAGCAACAGCACCGAAGTGCTCGAGAGCGATGCGAGCGTTTCCGCGCTGTCCGCGGGCTCGGTCGCAGAAGCAGTGGAGCCGCTGCCCTCCCAACCCGTCCCGACTGTCGAACCGGCCACGAGCGAGCCGATCGTCCCTCAGCAGGTGGATCGGGTGGAGCCGGACACGGTTGACGCAACCGAAACGCCGCCCCCGCCGGAGGCCGTGGCGCCTCTTGAGGCAGGTGAGATTGTCGAACTGGCGGCTGATACCATCGAGGCGTTGCAGACCGCATCGATCGAACCGGTGACTGTCGAGGACCTGAAGGTCGCGCCGGTGCCGCGCATGTTGAGCTTTCAGCGTCCGAGTACGCCGACGCCACGCGCCGAGACCCACCAGCGCCGTCAGCCGCCACCGCAGGCAGCACCAAGCCGGGCGGGCAGTGGTGGTGAGAACCAGGCCGACGCCGTGGCCTCCGCAGGCTCGGCCGCAGCATCGGGTCAGGGCAGCGGTGGCGAAGCGGAGGTGGCCCGCTATCCGGGCGTGGTGATCGGCGAACTCCGCCGCGCCCTGCGTCGCACCGGCTCAACCCGGGGCGAAGTCATCGTGCGTTTCACCGTCTCGGCCAATGGGCAGCTGGCAGCAGCGTCCATCGCCACGTCCTCTGGGAACGACGCGATAGACTCCGCCGGCCTCGCGACGGTGCAACGCGCCGCACCATTCCCGCCAATCCCCCCTGCCGCCGGCAGGAGCACGTGGACCTTCGACGTTCCGCTCGCCTTCGGCGGCTGACGGGAACTCCAGGCTGCCGACGCAGCCTGGAGCGAGATTTGCGGGTGGTCCGTGACCCGCAATTCTAGGCGGTATAGGCTTTGACGTTCTGCCGCTGCTCGCCCAATCCCTCGATTCCGAGGCGCATGACGTTGCCCGGCTTGAGCCAGACCGGCTCCGGCTTGATGCCCATGCCTACGCCGGGCGGGGTGCCGGTCGAGATGATGTCACCCGGCTGCAGGCTCATGAACTGGCTGACATACGACACGACGGTCTTCACGTCGAAGATCATCGTCTTGGTAGAGCCATTCTGGTAGCGCTTGCCATCCACCTCGAGCCACATGGCGAGGTTCTGCGGATCGGCGACTTCGTCCCTGGTCACGACCCATGGGCCAATCGGCCCGAAGGTGTCCGAGCCCTTGCCCTTGTCCCAGGTGCCACCCCGTTCGGTCTGGAAGTGGCGCTCTGAGACATCGTTGACAAGGCAATAGCCTGCCACGTGATCCATGGCGTCTTCGACGTCGACGTATCGCGCCTCCTTGCCGATGACGATGCCGAGCTCGACTTCCCAGTCGGGCTTCAGCGAGTTCTTCGGAATGATGACGTCGTCGTTGGGGCCGATGATGGCGCTCGTGGCCTTCATGAAGATGATCGGCTCCTCCGGGATCGGCGCGCCGGTCTCGGCTGCATGGTCGGCATAGTTGAGGCCGATGCAGATGAACTTGCCAACGCGGCCGACACAGGGGCCGATGCGCTCATCGCTCGATAGCGTCGGCAGGCCACTGACGTCGACGGCGGCGAGTTTCTCGAGCCCCTCGGGTGTGAGCACATCGCCGGCAATGTCGTCGACGACACCGGACAGATCCCGGATCGTGCCGTCGGCGGCGAGGATCGCAGGCTTCTCGGCGCCCTCGGCGCCAACACGCAGCAGTTTCATGGAAGGTCTCCGCAGGAAGTTGGGGGTTTAGGCGGTCCAGCCGCCGTCGATGACGTGGACCTGGCCGGTCGTGTAGGTCGCGTTTGCCAGATAGACGGCGAGGTCGGCGACTTCTTCGGCACGCGCGATGCGACCGATCGGCTGGCGGGCGATGAAGGCCTGCTTTGCCGCTTCGAAATCGCCCGTGGCATGCCACCTCTCGTGCAGGCTCGGACTGTCCACCGTCCCCGGACAGATCGCGTTCACCCGGATATTGCTGGTGGTGTAGTCCGCAGCGAGGGACTTGGTCAGCCCGATGACGGCAGCCTTCGAGATGGAGTAGGCGGCCCGGTTTGGTACCGCCTTCAGGGACGATGCGACCGTGGCCATGTTGATGATGCTGCCGTCCCGGCGGTCCAGCATCTGCGGCAGCACGTGCCTGATCGTGCGGACCTGCGCCTTGACGTTGAGATCGAGCGCAAAGTCCAGGTCGGCATCGCTCATCTCGAGTACGGTCCCGCTGTGTACGACGCCGGCGCAATTGAAGAGAACGTCAATGCGCCCAATCTCCGCAATCGTCTCCCCGACCGCGGCGTCCGACAGCACGTCGAGGTGTCGTGTTGCGATATTGGCCGCCTTCAACTCGGCGAGCTTTTCAAGGTTGACGTCCGTCGCGACAACACTGGCTCCGGCTCTTGCAAACGCCAGGGCGGCTGCTCGCCCTATCCCCTGCGCAGCAGCGGTTATCAGTACCACCTTCCCCTGCATCATCTCACTCCTTTGACGTCTTGGAACACCAAGATGCGTTTGTGTATGAAATTTCAGTTCCCTATGTAAAATGTTTTCTGCTGGTGAGCCCACTTACCAGGCTCGCGGACTGAGGTTGGGGCACTTTCGCCCACGAAAGCCAGTGTTGACAGGTGATATCTGGTGTGCTGATCATGAAGGCGCCAAAAGGGGGCCAACTTGGACAAGACACACGCTGGACAGATTGCGGTCATCACCGGTGGAGCCGCGGGTATTGGATTGGCCGTCGCGAGAAAGCTCGCTGAATGCGGGGCCAGGCTTTCGATCTGGGACCTCAGCGAGAAGGCCATTGCCGAAGCCAGTGCCATCTTCCCTGACGCGCAGTTCCTGCGGGTGAATATTGCCGACTACGCGTCGGTCGAGGCTGCCACGGCCGCCACCGAAAGCCACTATGGCCGCATCGACATCGTCGTGAACTCGGCCGGCATCGCCGGCAAGAATGCGCCGCTCGATGAATACGAGCTCGCCGAGTGGCAGCGGGTCATCGATATCGACCTGACCGGCGCGTTCTACGTGAACCGCGCCGTCCTGCCGGGCATGAAGGCGCGCGACTATGGCCGCATCGTCAACATTGCCTCGATCGCGGGAAAAGAAGGCAATCCGAACGCCCGCGCCTACGCCGCCGCGAAGGCCGGTGTGATCGGTATGACCAAGGCCGTCGGCAAGGAATGCGCGAAGTACAACATCGCGATCAACGCGGTGACGCCTGCGACGGCCAAGACCGGCATCCTCGACGAACTCAAGCCCGAGTTCATCGAGTACATGCTCAGCCGCATCCCCCGCGGCCGCTTCCTCGAGGTTGAGGAGGCAGCCAACATGATCGCCTGGCTCGTCAGCGCAGAGAACAGCTTTACCACCGCCTCGGTCTTCGACCTTTCCGGCGGCCGCGCAACCTACTGAGCTGGAGAGCAAGCATGGGTGCCGTCAGCATTCAATCCCTCACCAAGGTCTACAACAAGCTGACGGTCATTCCCGATCTGTCGCTCGAGATCAACGACGGTGAGTTCCTTGTCCTGGTGGGGCCGTCGGGCTGCGGAAAGTCCACCCTGCTGCGCATGATCGCGGGTCTTGAGGACATTACCGGCGGCACGATCTCCATCGCAGGCCGCGTCATCAACGAGGTCGCCCCCAAGGACCGCGACATCGCCATGGTGTTCCAGTCCTACGCGCTCTACCCGCATATGACGGTTGAGCAGAACATGAGCTTTGCCCTGCGGCTCAAGGGCGTTCCGAAGGAAGAGCGTGCTGTCCGCGTGGCCAAGGCCGCCGAGATCCTTGGGCTGACATCCCTGCTCCAGCGGCTTCCGCGTCAGCTTTCGGGCGGCCAGCGCCAGCGCGTTGCGATGGGGCGCGCCATCGTCCGGGATCCCTCAGTCTACCTGTTTGACGAGCCGCTTTCGAACCTCGACGCGAAGCTGCGCGTACAGATGCGCAGCGAGATCAAGCTCAATCACGCCCGCCTCAAGACCACGACGGTCTATGTCACGCACGATCAGATCGAGGCGATGACCATGGCGGACAGGATCGTGGTCATGCAGTCCGGCCGGATCGAGCAGGTCGGCACGCCCCTTGAACTCTACGACCGCCCCGCAAACACCTTCGTGGCAGGCTTCATCGGATCGCCGTCCATGAACTTCCTCCCTGGCACCGTGACCGAAGCCGGCGTGGCGCTCGACGATGGCACCATGCTGTCGCACGTGCAGGTCGGCGCAGCCGCGGGCACCAAGGTCACGGCCGGCATCCGTCCCGAGCACTTCGAACTCGCCCCGGGAGGCCTCTCCGGGGAGGTGCTGACGATCGAGCCCACCGGGGCTGAAACCCAGGTGCTGGTGAAACTGGCCGGCTCTGACGTGCTGGCGTCGTTCCGTGACCGCTTCGGCGTCGCCCCTGGCGAGACGATCAGCCTCCTGCCGCAGGCCGACAAGATTCACCTCTTCGACGCCGCCTCCGGCCTCCGCATTTCCTAACGGGGAACACACATGGATATCGCGCGCATTGAACCCGGTCAGCACTTTGCATCCGCCGTTGTCGGCGGTGGCCACCTCTACATCTCGGGCACGATCGCAAAGTCGGTGGATGCCTCCATCGAGGTGCAGACGCGGGAAGTGCTCGAACGCCTCGACGATCTCATGAGCAAGGCCGGGACGAACAAGTCCCGCCTGCTCTCGGTCACCATCTACCTGCCCCACATTCGCGACTACGAAGCGATGAACCGCGTGTGGGACACGTGGGTCGACCCAGACAACAAGCCAGCCCGCGCCACGGTCGAGGCGCGCCTGGCCATCGAAAGCCTGCGAGTGGAAATCGCCGCAGTGGCGCTGGTCCCCTAGGGCCGGCGCGCAGCCGGCGGAGCTGGGCAGACCGGGTAAGGGAACGCTCGGCGGGACTACAGCTTCGACGGCCCTGATAATGTCACGGAGGGAATAATCATGACAAAGATCGAAAAGACGACCACCACCCCGATGAGCCGGCGCTCATTCCTGCGTGGTGCAACTGCCACGGCGATCGGTGCCGCAGCGCTGCCGGGGCTTATGTCGAGCACTGCCTATGCAGCATTCGACGGCACCCTTGAAATGCTGGCATGGGACCACCGGCCGGACATGATCAAGACCCTGGTCGAATCCTGGACTGCCGCCGGCAACGCCCCGGTCGACCTGGCCGTCATCCCGAACCTGGGCTACTCGCCTGCCCTGCAGACCCGTCTGCGCGGCGGCGACAAGATCGACCTCTATTACAACTTCGCCTACAACAGCCAGAAGTTCGTCAACGAAGGCTGGGCCGGCAAGCTCAACGGCCTGCCGGGCGTTGATGACCTGATCGGCGAAATGTTCGAGAGCGCCCGCGGCCGGCACGTGAATGCCGATGGCGACATCATTTCGATCCCGTACTTCTCCGCCGTCCACACCCTGCAGTACAATGAGCAGTACCTGGCGGACGCCGGCGTCGAGAAGGTCCCGGCGACCCTGAGCGAGATCTACGAGGCCTCCGTCAAGATCAAGGAAGCAGGTCTCACCCCTTCGCCCTACGTTGCCTACTGGGTGAAGGAGTTCTGCGAGGAGTACCTCCACACCTACCTCCTGAACGAGGGCATCGAGGCATTCGACGCTTCCGGCAAGCCCATCTTCGCAGACGATCCGCGCACCGTCGGCGTCTTCGAATGGTGGCAGAAGATGTACCGCGAAGGTCTGGCCCCTGCTTCCGTCCTGACCGACGATCCGGGCAAGCTGGCCAACGAGATGGCTCAGGGCAATGCCGCATTCTACGTGCTGCACCACTACTTCCTGACGTCCATCCGCTCGCTCGAAGGCCCGCAGTCGGCCAACGTCAAGCAGGCCCCGATTGGCGGCGACAACTACACCCTCCAGATCGGCGAAGTACTGCAGCTCGGCCAGATCGACGACGAGGAGCGTCGCCTCTCCGCCTGGGACCTGGCGAAGTACTATGGCTGGAAGGATGGCGAGGGCAAGTTCACCGTCTTCCGCGCCTGGGCTGAGTCTGCAGGCCTTGCGGCTCCGTACCCCGGCTTCTTCACGGATCCGGACGTGGTTGCGGCATTCCCCGACTACTACGATCTCCCTGCCCTTTCGAAGATCTTCGAGACGGGATCCAAGGTCGTGCCGGCCCGTACGCTTCCCTGGTACCCCGACTTCCAGGCACGCGTTGGCGATGTGATCCACGCACTGCTTCTGGGTCAGGCAACGCCACAGGAAACGGTCGACGCGCTCACCCAGGCGGCTCTCGCCGCTCAGGGCGGCCCGAGCCTCTAACCTGAAGCCTTGAACGGCCAACGGCCCGTGCGGAATAAAGCAATGACAACATCATTCAACAACGGGTCGTTGGCACGTTCAGATGCCTGGTTCGGCTTGAAGATGACCTCAGTGGCGGCGATCATGATGGCCCTGCTGTTGCTCATCCCATCAGCCCTCACACTCATCTACTCCCTCCACAACGTGCCCGCGAATGGCTCCAGCTTCGGAGAGTTCGTGGGGTTCAGGAACTATGAGATCATCTTCGGCAGCGCCGTGTTCTGGCGCTCCGTATGGGTCACCTTGTGGTTCTCTCTCGGCTTTGTCGTTCTTTCGACACTGATCGGCTTCGCCATGGCGCTGCTTCTGAACCAGCAGTTCTTCGGCCGCGGCCTCGCCCGTGCCCTGCTGATCGTGCCGTGGGCAACGCCATGGCTGGTCATCGGCATTCTCTGGAAGTGGTACGCCGATGGCAGCGTCGGTGGTCTTAACGCCCTGCTCGTCGGCCTCGGCGTTACCAGCGAGTACCAGAACTTCCTCGCGGACCCCAATTCCGCGCTGATCATCACCATCATCGCCGCTGTCTGGCGCCAGGCCAGCTTCGCCGGGATCCTGCTCCTGGCTGGCCTGCAGACGCTGCCCAGCGAGCTCTATGAAGCGGCCGAACTCGACGGTGCCAACTGGTGGCACCGGTTGCAGAACGTGACCATTCCCTGGCTCCGCCCGGTTCTGGTGACCGTGACCGTCCTCAACATCATCTACGCCTTCCTGCAGTTCGACGTGATTTTCGCCATGACGCAGGGCGGCCCCGGCGACGCAACCCAGGTGCTGTCTATCCTGATCTACCGCCAGCTCTTCGTCGTCACCCAGATCGGCCTCGGCTCCGCACTCGCCGTCGTGCTTGGCGTTGCTGCGCTGATCGGCGGCCTGGTGACCGTAAAACTGCTCTATCGTGGGGAGGCGGCAAATTGACCGCGTTGCGCAAGTTCTTCGTCAAGCCGGCCGGCCGCGGCTCCCGTAGTCTCCTGCAGACCATCGCACTCTATGCGGCAGTCGTCGTCTTCGCCCTCTGGGTACTGCTGCCGGTCTGGTACCTCGTCGTCTCGAGCCTGATCACGCCGCAGCAACTGGGCTCCAAGTCCTTCACCTATTTCCCGACCTCGATCACCTTCGATAACTACCTTTCCATCCTGACTGGCAGCACCGCCAGCGCAGGGTTCGGTACGACCGACGTGGGCGCTCGCCTCGTGCCTGCCATCGCCCAGAGCTTTTTCGTCTCCACGGTACTGGTGGTCCTCAACCTCGTCATCGCCGGCTCTGCCGCCTACGCTCTGTCGCGCTACCCCTTCCCGGGCTCACGTCAGTTCGAATTCGCCGTGATTGCCACCCGCGTCGTGCCGGCCATCGCGATCATCGGCCCGTTCTTCGTGGCGTTCCGCGTGATCGGCGTGCTGAATTCCCCCTGGGCACTGATCATCAGCTACAACGTCTTCACGCTGCCGCTGGCGATCATGATCCTCAAGAATTACTTCGACCAGCTGCCGCGCGAGATCGAAGAAGCGGCCAAGATCGATGGCGCCGGACGCTTGCTGACCCTCGCCATCATCATCCTGCCGATCGCCAGGCCCGGCCTGGTGGCAGCTGGCGTGCTCATCTTCCTCGAGGCCTGGAGCGAGTTCTTCTACTCCCTCGTCCTCACCAACCAGCTGACTGTTCCCCCGCTCCTCGCAGGGTTCCAGTCTGTGCAGCAGTTCAACTGGAACGCGCTCGCCGCGGCCACCGTCATCTCGATGATCCCGCCCGTTCTGCTGGTCATGATCTTCCAGCGCAACGTCGTTGGCTCCCTCACCGCAGGTGCCGGCAAGTGACCAAGCTCAGAGCCGTTGTTCTCAGCGCTGGCGCGTGGTCGCAGTCCAGCCACCTTCCTGCCCTCGCGGCAGATCCAGAGGTCGAGATTGTCTGCGTCACCAGCCCGGATGCCGAAGGCGCCCGGCGCTCCGCCGAAGCCTTCGGTGCCCTTGAGTGGTCCGCCGACTGGCGCGAGGCGCTGCGGCATTCGCCGGACATCGCCGTCGTGTCGTCCCCTCCTGCCGCCCACGAGGAGATGGTTCTGGGCGCTCTGCAGGCCGGGGCACATGTCCTGGTCGAGAAGCCCTTCGCCCTCGATGCGCAGTCTGCGATCAGGATGCGGGATGCCGCAAAGGCCGCAGATCGGCACCTGCTGATCGGGTTTGGCTGGCCCGCCGCCCCGATCTTCGCAAAAGCCAGAGAGCTCATCGCAGGCGGCGAGATCGGCCTCGTTGAACACGTCAACTTCCACCTTGCCGTCAACACGCGTGCATTGCTCTCCGGCAGTACCGATGGCGGCTGGGGCGGAGAGGCCGCTTCGGACACTTCGACCTACACCGATCCCCGCATTTCTGCAGGCGGCTCGGCTGCCGTGTCGATGTCTCACCAGCTGGGGCTTATCGAGTGGCTCACCGGGGACCACATCGTCGCCGTGCACGCCAACACCTATCCATCAGGGGTGCCGATCGATCTCCATGCCGCGGTGAACGCCCGCTTTGCCGGTGGCGGCTCCGGGGTGATTTCCAGCGCCTCCACGCATCCCTATCTTGCCCGCCCCCAATGGCATCTCGCCCTCTACGGCGACAGGGGGCAGATCTGGCTCGACTCGATCTCGGATCACCTGCGCCTTGTCCGTGCCAACGGTGATGTCGTGACCTTCGACGGCGCCGAAGCCTCCGGTGTTTACGACGCGGGCGCCCCCACCAAGGCGCTGATCGCTTGCGGACGCGGTTCCACGGCCCCGGCGGGCCTGTCGGCACATCTTGCGACCCGCGTCGTGGCCATCACCGACGCAATCTACGAAAGCGCCCTGAGCGGCAGCCAAATTCGGATCTCCAATCCATGAGCATTCTCTTTTCCGGCGGCACGATCGTCGACGGCACCGGCGACGCGCCCTTCCGCGGAGACGTGCTGGTCGAGGGCGACAGGATCAGCCGCGTCACCGATGGCACGGTCCCGCTGACCGCCGATCGCGTCATCGACGTCTCCGGCCTCACGATTGCTCCCGGCTTCATCGACATGCACACGCACTCCGATCTGCAGGTGCTGTGCACGCCGGACCATACCTCGAAGCTCTCCCAAGGCGTCACGACCGAGGTCCTTGGTCAGGATGGACTGTCATACGCACCGGTCAACGACGAAACCCTTCTGGAACTGCGGTCCCAGATCAAGGGCTGGAACGACGACCCGGCAGGCTTCGACTGGAACTGGCGCAGCGTTGGCGAGTATCTCCAGCGCCTTGACGGCAGGACGGCAACCAACTGCGCCTACCTCGTGCCGCACGGTAACCTGCGCATGATGGTCATGGGCAATGCCGCGCGCCTCGCGACTGCCGAAGAGCTGGAACAGATGAAGGCGCTGCTGCGCCAGGCCATGGATGAGGGCGGCGTCGGCCTCTCGACCGGCCTCACCTACGTCCCCGCAATGTACTCGGATACTGACGAACTGGTCGCCCTGTGCGAGGTGGTGGCCGAATATGGCGGCTTCTACTGCCCCCACCACCGCAATTACGGGGCCGATGCACTGGGTGGATACCGGGAGTGCTTTGACATCGCGCGGCGCTCCGGCGTCGCCCTCCATCTGGCGCACACTCATCTCAGCTTCGACTGCAACAAGGGTAAGCTGCCCGCGCTCATCTCGATGATCGACGAAGCCATCGCTGATGGTGTCGACGTCAGCTTCGACAGCTATCCGTACCTGGCCGGCATGACCACGCTGCTCTCCCAGCTCCCCAGCTGGGCATTGTCGGGGACCGGCGACGAGCAGATGGCCCGACTCAGGGACCCTGAAACGCGGGAGCGGATCATCGACGCTCTCGATGTCACCGGTTCCGACGGGCACCAAGGCCTGACGGTCAACTGGGGCAACGTTCATCTCGCCGGCCTGCCGGGCGCACCCGAGCTCGAATGGCTCATGGACGACAATCTTGCAGCCTGCGCCGAAAAGCTCGGAAAGCGACCCGCGGAGTTGGCGCTGGACGTTCTCGTCGCGACCGACCGCGCCGCCCCTTGCGTGTTCTTCATCGGCATAGAGGAGCACGTACGCACCCTGATGCAGCACCCCGTCCATACAGTGGGCAGTGACGGCATCCTGGTTGGCGAACGTCCGCATCCCCGCAGCTGGGGTACCTTCCCGCGGATGCTCGAGACTTACGTGCGGGTCGAGAAAGTCCTGACCCTCACCGAGTGCGTCCGCCACATGACCAGCTCCGCTGCGCGTCGTCTGCGCCTCTCGGACCGCGGCGTCGTCGCCGAAGGGATGCTGGCCGATCTGGTCGTCTTTGATCCGGAAACCGTCTCCGAGAAGGCGACTTACGCAGTCCCGCGCCAGGCGGCGACGGGTATCAATCATGTCATGGTCAATGGTGTCTTCGCCCTGTGGGACGGCCAGGTATCCGGTGACCGTTCGGGCCGCGTCATTCGCCTCGGCTCCTTCAACTAAGGCCTGCATCCATGTCCACCCCGCGCGAAACTGTCGCCACCCGTGATTGGTCTGCCCTCCCGGTTGCCACCCCCGGCCTCGTCCTCGACCGCGACGTCTTTGACGCGAACATGCGCGAGATGGTCGACATTGCCCGCTCCGCCAATGTGGAGCTGGTGCCGCACGCAAAGACGCATCGCATGGCTGAGGTGGGTCGACGCCAGCTGGAGCTCGGGGCGACCGGGCTGTGCGTCGCCAAGATCGGCGAAGCCGAGGCCTTTGCCGATGCAGGCATCACCTACCTCTTCGTCGCCAACCCCGTGATGGGGGAGGACAAGCTGGAGCGCGCACTGAAGCTCTCCGAGCGCTCCAACCTCATGCTTGCCGTTGACGGCGTCGAGGCGGCCCAGGCGGCCGGCGCGCATTTCGCCAGGGCCGGCCGGACGGTCAAGCTCATGCTGGCCGTCGACTCCGGCCTCGGTCGCGAAGGCGTCAACCCGGCGAAGGCCGCCGATGTCGGTGCTGCCATCGCCGCCCTCGATGGCGTCGAGCTCGTTGGCGTCTATACCCATGAGGGCACCACCTACGGCGCCGCGGATCAGGCGGATCTGGAAGCCCGCGCTCGCGCCGCGGGCGAGCTGATGGTGGGTGTGGCAGAGAGCATTCGCGCCAGGGGCATTGCCCTTCCGATCGTGTCGCTGGGCGCCTCCGCCTCGGCGCGGGCAGTCGCCCATGTCCCCGGCGTAACGCAGATCCGCCCCGGCATCTTTGCCTTCAACGACGTCGGCCAGATTGCCCTGGGCAATGCCACACCCGAGACCACCGCAGTGCGTGTCATCGCGACCGTCACGAGCCACCCGGATCCGGATCGCGCCTGCATCGATGCGGGCTCGAAGTCCCTGTCGACGGACCTTGTGCCCGCCGGGGCGCACCGCGACGAGTATCCGGGCCATGGCATGCTGGTGAATGCCCCGGGCTGGGTCCTCGAGCGCATGTCGGAAGAGCATGGCTGGCTGCGCTACAAGGGCGAAGGTGAGCCCACTCCTCTGCCGGTGGGAAGCCGTCTCGAGATCATCCCGAACCATGTCTGCATGCCGTTTGCCCTTCTGAGAAAGGCATCGGTGCTCGCAGGTGGCGAGATCGTCGCAACATGGGAAGGTTTTGGAGCAGGCTCATCGGAGTAAGGGCATGAGTGGCGGCATTCTGGGCAATAGCGAAGTTCTCCTCGTCGCCTCGCGGGGCGCGGCAGCAGAACACGGTCTCTGGCTTTGGACCGAGGGCAGTGACGGTTGGGCCGGCCGTCAGATCGACACGGTCCGGCAGCTGTCCTCCCTCGCCGCTCACCCCAGGCTTCCGGTGGTTTACGGAACGGCCGGTGTGGAAGAAGGCCGGCTCTATGCCTGGCACATTGATTCCGGGCGACAAGAACGCCTCTCGGCGAGCTTGAGCCAGGGCATTGAACCTTGCGATCTGACCGTTGATCCCAGCGGTCGCCTGCTCATTGCGACCAACTACACGTCCAGCACGCTGGCCCTCCAGCCGCTCGGCGAGGACGGTGCGTTCAATGGCGCACTGTCCCTGTTCAGGCTGACCGGCAGCGGCCCCGAAGTCGCCCGACAGGACGATGCGCATCCGCATCAGGCCTTCTTCAGCGAGGAGAGGCTCATAGTCATAGACCTGGGCGCCGACTGCGTGCGCGAGTTCACGCTGGATTTCAGCAGGTCCGGCGCCGATGTCCTCACCGAGGTCCGCACGACCCCGGTGCCGCCCGGCACCGGTCCGCGTCACGGCGTCATCCTCGAAGACGGTCGTCTCGCCATCAGTGGTGAACTGGGCGAAAACCTGATCACCGGCCATCTTGGTGGGTCGGCGGCTGACTGGGCGAATGTGAGGAGCACCCTCTGCTCCGGGCCCGCCAGGACGCGCTGGGAGCGCAACTACCCGGGCGACATCCGCCGCAGTGGCGACGGCCGGCACGTGTACTTCGCCAATCGGTCCTACGACACCCTCGCCACGTTCGATGTCACCGCGGACGTGCCGAGGCTGGTCGCCGAGCTCGATACGACTGTCCACTGGCCGCAGCACATCGTGGTGCGGCACGATTGCCTGTTGGTGGCCGGCTGGGATTCCTCCCGCGTGGTCATGCTCCCCTTGAAGGCCGGCGTTCCCGAGAAAGTCACGCCGGTCTTCGACTGCGCAGGCGCGGGTTGGCTGCACGTCCACCGGATGTCCTGACGCCGGGCTCGCCAAGCGGGCAAGTACTGGGCTAGCTATACGCGAATCGACGTGAGTAGAGGAAAGACTCGACCAGGTGAAATCAGAACAGGGCAAGATCGCTTCAAACAAGAAGACCAATGCAGCCGCCAGAACGCGCAGCGGCAGCGTCGGGTCATCTTACTCCGTTCCCGCTCTGGAAAAGGCGCTCGATGTTCTGGAGTTGATGTCGGATCTTTCCCAGCCCGTGACCCCGAGCCAGATTGCCCAGCAACTTGGCCGTTCCTTGCAGGAAGTCTACCGCATCGTCCTCGTGCTGGAAGCCAGGGGCTATATCGTGCGCCCGCCTGGCACCGAAGCGCTGGTGCTGTCCACTCAGCTCTACGGCCTCGCAACGCGCTTCCCGCCATTCCGCCGGGTAGTCGACGTCGCGCAGCCGATCATCAACAGCCTCGCAGTCAGGACCGGCGAGGCGGTCCACCTCGCCGTGCTCGATGGACTTCGCATGTGCATCATCGCGCAGGTCGACAGCCCTCAGGCCATCGGCGTCCGCCTCCGCGTTGGCGCTCACAGTTCTGCGGTTCTGGGCTCTTCGGGAAGGACCCTCGTGGCGTTCCAGGCCGAGAACGTCCGCGAATGGTATCTCGAACAGGCAAAATCTCAGCTCAAGCCGGCCGAGCTCTCCTATCTCCATGCACGCATCGAGGCCAGCCTGGAAAACGGCTACGAAATGGTCGAAGGGCGTTTGCTGCCCGGTGTCGTCGACATCAGCTTCCC
>JAEZHZ010000085.1 GCA_023436745.1 Pseudomonadota bacterium
GCAGTTCATGATGGTGTGGCAGCGGTAGAGCTTGAACGGATCCTCGAGATTGTCGAGCCGCTCCTGGGTGGTCTCGTCACGCGAATCGATCAACCAGCGATAGGCCTGCAGCAGCGCCGCGGGGCCAAGGTACTTCTCCCCGTTCCACCAGTAGCTGGGGCACGAGGTGGAACAGCATGCGCACAGGATGCACTCGTAGAGACCGTCGAGCTTGGCGCGGTTCTCGATCGACTGCGTCCACTCCTTCTCGGGGGTAGGCGAGGTCGTCTTGAGCCACGGCTCGATGGCGCGGTGCTGGGCGTAGAAGGTCGTCAGGTCCGGCACCAGGTCCTTCACCACCGGCATGTGCGGCAGCGGGTAGACCTTGATGGGGCCGGCGGAGTCGTCCATCCCCTTGGTGCAGGCCAGCGTGTTGAGCCCGTTGATGTTCATCGAGCACGACCCGCAGATGCCCTCGCGGCAGGAGCGCCTGAGCGTCAGCGTCGGGTCGACCTTGTTCTTGATCCACAGCAGGGCGTCGAGGATCATCGGGCCGCAATCGTCGAGGTCGACGAAATAGGTGTCGATCCGCGGGTTGTCGCTCTTGTCCGGATCGTACCGGTAGATGTGGTACTCGCGGAGGCGCTTGGCGCCTTCCGGCTTCGGCCAGGTCTTGCCCTTGGTCGGCTGGTCGGCCTTGCGCAGCAGCAGTTCGGCCATCGTGGTCTTCCTTCTCGAGACACGCCGCTCAACCGGCGCGTAAAACCTAGTAGTTCGGCTTGCAGATCTGGTTCGACTTGGCGACGTAGGCGTTGTAGGCGCGGTAGTCCGCAGCCGCCGGCGAGGCGCCCTTCATGGAGGCGATCACCACGCCCATGAAGCGCTCATCGATCAGCGCCGCCGCTGCCTCCGCCTTGCAGCCGCACAGGGCCGCATCCTGGGCGATCCCCATGCACACGTCGTAGAACTCCGCCCGCTGCGCCTCGCTTGGCGCCGCAAGGCTGCATGTGGCACCGGCCGCCAGCAGCATCAGGACAGCTACACCGCGTCGCATCAGTAGACGCGTGCCTTCGGCGCGATCTTCTTGAGGCTGATGCCGCCCTCGCTCTCCGGTGTCAGCGGATCGACATGCACCGGCCGGTAGCCGAGCGTCACATTGCCGGTGGGCGTATCCACCCAGCTCAGCGTGTGCTTGCGCCAGTTCTCGTCGTCGCGATTGGGGAAGTCCTCATGGGCATGGGCGCCGCGCGATTCGTGCCGGGCTTCGGCGGAAACCACGGTGGCCATGGCGTTGGCCATCAGGTTTTCGAGTTCCAGCGTCTCGACCAGGTCCGAGTTCCAGATCAGCGACCGGTCGGTCACGCGCACGTCCGGCAGGCGCGAGTAGATCTCGCCCATGCGGGCAACGCCCTGGCGCAGCGATGCAGAGGTGCGGAACACCGCCGCGTCCTGCTGCATGGTGCGCTGCATCTCGTCGCGCAGCTTCGCCGTCGGCTCGGAGCCGCTGGCGTGCCGCAGGCGGTCAAAGCGGGCAAGGATGCGATCGTCTTCGCTGCGGTTGACCGGCGGCACGGCCGAGCCGCGGTCCAGCAGCTGGCCGGCACGGATCGCAGCCGCGCGGCCGAACACCACGAGGTCCGTCAGCGAGTTCGAGCCCAGCCGGTTGGCGCCGTGCACCGAGGCACAGGCTGCCTCACCCACCGCCATCAGTCCCGGCACCACGCGGTCCGGATCGTTCGGGGTCGGGTTCAGCACTTCGCCATGATAGTTCGCGGGGATGCCGCCCATGTTGTAGTGCACCGTCGGCAGCACCGGGATCGGCTCGCGCGTCAGGTCGACGCCGGCGAAGATCTTGGCGCTCTCGGTGATGCCCGGCAGCCGCTCGTGCAGCACCTTGGGATCGAGATGGTCGAGGTGAAGGAAGATGTGGTCCTTCTTCGGGCCCACGCCCCGACCCTCGCGGATTTCGAGCGTCATGCAGCGCGATACCACGTCGCGCGAGGCGAGGTCCTTGGCGTTGGGGGCATAGCGCTCCATGAAGCGCTCGCCCTCGGAATTGGTGAGGTATCCGCCTTCGCCGCGGGCACCCACAGTGATCAGCACGCCCGCGCCATAGATGCCGGTCGGGTGGAACTGCACGAACTCCATGTCCTGCAGCGGCAGGCCTGCGCGGGCGACCATGCCGTTGCCGTCACCGGTGCAGGTATGGGCCGACGTCGCCGAGAAGTAGGAGCGGCCGTAACCGCCCGTCGCCAGCACCACCAGCTTGGCGCGGAAGCGGTGGAGTGTCCCGTCGTCGAGTTTCCAGGCGATCACGCCCTGGCACGAGCCATCCTCGCCCATGATCAGGTCGAGCGCGAAGTACTCGATGTAGAACTGGGCATTGTTCTTGACCGACTGGCCATAGAGCGTGTGCAGGATCGCGTGGCCGGTGCGGTCGGCCGCGGCACAGGTGCGCTGCACCGGCGGGCCCTCGCCGAATTCGGTCATGTGCCCGCCGAACGGGCGCTGGTAGATCTTGCCCTCCTGCGTGCGCGAGAACGGCACGCCGTAGTGCTCGAGTTCGTAGATCGCTGCCGGCGCCTCGCGCGCCAGGTATTCCATGGCATCGTTGTCGCCGAGCCAGTCCGACCCCTTGACGGTGTCGTACATGTGCCACTGCCAGGAATCGGGACCCATGTTCTGCAGCGACGCCGCGATGCCGCCCTGGGCCGCGACGGTGTGCGAGCGCGTGGGAAACACCTTGGTGATGCAGGCGGTGTTGAAGCCCTGCTCTGCCATGCCGAGCGTCGCCCGCAGACCCGCGCCGCCGGCGCCCACCACCACAACGTCGAACTCGTGGTCGACCAGTTCGTAACTTGCCATCAGGCCTAACCCCAGAACACGAGCTTGACGAGCGAGCCGACGGCAACGGCGCCGACAGCCAGAACGACGAAGGTATTGAGCGACAGCGCCAGCCGGTGCAGACGCGGATCGTGGACATAGTCCTCCACCACCTCGCGCATGCCGATGCGCATGTGCACGCAGGCAATGGCGACCAGCAGGGCGAAGGGCAGGCCCACATACCACTGGCCCAGCAGAGCCACCACGTCCGTGCGATCCTGACCGGCAAGCCGCACGACCACGAACAGCAGCAGTCCGAGGAACAGGATGTTGCAGGCCCCCGTCAGGCGCTGGACGATGAAGTGCCGCGTCGCCGAACGGGCATTGCCGTAGTGCGACTTCGGATTGGCGACGACGTTTGTGGTGATCACCTGTTCACGCATGGTCAGCCCACCCACACGAAGACGGTCCAGATCAGGAGCGTGATGACGATCGAGGCGATGAGGTTCGCCCACGCCATCGCCTCGCGCTGCCCGGCCTCGAAGCCGATGATCATGTCCCAGAGGAAGTGCCTGATGCCGCCCAGCATGTGGTGGACGAGGCTCCAGGTGAAGCCGAACAGCACCAGCTGCCCGAACCAGCTGCCATAGATGCCGTTGACCACCTCGAGTGGCTCCTGCCCCCATGCGGCAGCGCCCAGCCACAGGGCAAGGAACGCCATGCCGATATAGTTGGCGATGCCCGTGGCGCGATGAACGATCGACATCGTCATCGTTACGGTGAAGCGGTAGATCTGCAGGTGCGGGGAAAGCGGGCGTGATCGGACAGACATGACGTCTCGCTGGTGCGCGGATAAGGCGCAGTTTGGAATGGTTCGAGACTTCTAGACCGCAATGGTTTCCAAATCAAAGCGACGGATGTCAACTTTCGTCGCACTGCGCACTTTGTTCGCAATGCGCACAATCCGTGCGCGCAATGACACTGCGGCTGCTGGCGCCACACGCAAAGCTGGGGCATAGAGCGGCGACATATCGACAGGAGCGAAGCTTGCAGCCCAAGATCACAATCCGCGGCAAGACCCTGCTGGCCCGTGCCTGGGGCCGGATGGACAACTACCACATTACCTATGTCGGAGCCGACGGCACGCCGCGCGAGTATGACCGCGAGGTGTACGATCACGGCCTCGCCGCATCCGTCCTGATGTACGATCCCGGAACCCGCCAGGTTCTGCTGACCCGCCAGTGGCGCTTGCCGGTAGAGCTCAATGGCGACGCCCCCGTCATCCTCGAAGCGTGCGCCGGCATGCGCGACGAGGGCGAGTCCGCCGAGGCCGCGGCCCGGCGCGAGGCTCTTGAGGAAACCGGCTACGAACCGCAGGACCTCGAATTCCTGTTCGAAGTCTATCCAAGTCCCGGCGCCCTCACCGAGAAGGTCGCCTGCTATCTTGCCCGCTATATGCCCGGCCTGCGCCTCGGCCAGGGCGGCGGCCTCGCACACGAGGGCGAGGAGATCGAAGTGGTCGAGCTTCCGCTCGCCGAGGCCCTGGCCATGATCCGCACGGGCGGGATCATCGATGCCAAGACGGTGATGATGCTGCAGGCGCTGCAGCTGAGGGAGCGCTTGTTCTAGCTGCCGGGCCCTCAGGCGGACCCGAAGCTCCGCACACTGCGCGAAGCTCTACTCCAGCCCCGCGATCGCCCGCGCAAACTCGTCGGCGCGGAACGGCTGCAGGTCGTTCACCCCTTCGCCGACGCCGATGAAGTGGACCGGCAATCCGAACCTGCGGGCGATGGCGACGAGAATGCCACCGCGCGCCGTGCCGTCGAGCTTGGTCATCACCAGCCCGGTCACGCCCGCGCGCTGGCCGAAGATCTCCACCTGCTTGAGAGCGTTCTGCCCGGTGGTCGCATCGAGCGTCAGCAGGGTCGCGTGCGGTGCGGTCGGGTCGACCTTCTTGATCACGCGGATGACCTTTTCGAGCTCGTTCATCAGCTCGTCGCGGTTCTGCAGGCGCCCCGCCGTGTCGATGATCAGCACGTCACGGCCTTCCGCCTTCGCCTGGGTGACCGCGTCGAACGCTAGCCCCGAGGCATCGGATCCGGCCGGTCGCGCAACCACCGGCGAGCCGGTGCGCTCGCCCCATACCTGCAGCTGTTCGATCGCCGCCGCCCGGAAGGTGTCCCCGGCCGCGAGCATCACCGACTTGCCTTCCGCCGAGAGCTTCTGCGCCAGCTTGCCGATGGTCGTGGTCTTGCCGGAGCCGTTGACGCCGATCATCAGGATCACGAACGGCCGCCGGTCGGGATCGATCCGCAGCGGCTGCGCCACCGGGGCCAGCACGGATTCGACCTCGCTGGCGAGAACGCTGCGCACATCGTCTCCCGACACGTCGCGGTCGAAGCGGTCGCGCCGGAGCGTATCGGTGATGGCCGTTGCGGTCTCGAGGCCGAGATCGGCCTGGATCAGCACGTCCTCGAGCTCTTCGAGCGTGGCATTGTCCAGCCGGCGCTTGGTGAAGACGGCGGTGATCGAGCCCGTCAACTGGTCGGAAGAGCGCTTGAGGCCCGTCGCCAGCCGCTCGAACCAGCCGAGCTTCGGCTCGGCGGTGGCAGGCGCCGGCACCACGGGCACCGCTTCCGGCACGCCTTCGGCGAGGCGGGCTGCCGTTGCCTGTTCCTCGACTTCTTCCACATAGTCGGGCGTTGTCTCGGGCGGGCCCGGGGGCGGCAGCTCCTCGGCCTCTGCCTCGGCCGGCTCATTCCCAGCCGGCGGCTCCGGCGTCGGCGGCACCACCTCCGGCGCCACGGGCTGCGTCTCGGCCTCGGGAGGGACCTCGGGTTCGGGCGCAGTCTCCGGCGGCGCCGGGCTGGGCGCGGGCTTTGGCTCCTCGCCGACGATCTCGCCCCACAGGCGCTTGAAGAAGCCGGGTTTTTCTTGTGCCATTCAGTATCCTCGAGCTTCCGGAAGCGCCTCAGGCGGCGGCGCGCAGCGCCTCACCCACGAGGCCCTCCGCTGTAGTGCCGGTGATCCGCGCCGTCACGAGTTCCCCCGCCACCGAACCAGCAACCTGAACCGGCACGAACTGTTCCGTCCGCCCCAGACCGTCCCGCTCGACCAGCACGTTTTCGACATGGCCCACGCGGCTCTCGCACAGGGCCCTGAACTGCGTCTCGCCTTCCGCCCGCAGCATGCCGGCCCGCTGGCGCGCCACCCGCTTGTCCACCTGCGGCATCCGCGCCGCGGGCGTGCCGGGCCGCGGGGAATAGGGGAAGACGTGCACATAGGTGAGCCCCGCCTCGCCGATGATCCGGCGGGTGTTCTCGAACATGGCGTCCGTCTCGGTTGGGAACCCGGCAATGATGTCGGCGCCGAACACCATCTCGGGCCGGATCGAGCGCAGCTTGTCGACCACGGCCAGCGCGTCCGCCCGAAGGTGGCGCCGCTTCATCCGCTTGAGGATCATGTCGTCGCCCGACTGCAGCGACAGGTGCAGGTGGGGCATCAGCCGCCTGTCGGCCATCGCCTCGTAGAGCGCCGGAT
>JAEZHZ010000096.1 GCA_023436745.1 Pseudomonadota bacterium
GCGCTGCCCATGTCACCTTCGTCGAGAACGGCGCCGAGGGTCGCGGCCTGATCCGCGATCACATCGAGGATTTCGGCATCGCCGGCATCACCAAGCTGCTGCGGCGCGATGCGACCGATCTCGGCGTGCCGGGCACGTTCGGCCAGTTCGATCTCGTCTTTCTCGATCCGCCCTATGGCAGGCAGCTCGGCGAACAGGCGGTGGCGCAGTTGCTCTCCCGCGGCTGGCTCGCCGACGGCGCGACGCTGGTCTGGGAGGAATCGGTGGATATCCCGATCACCGTGCCGGACGGGCTGACCCTCGAGGATCGCCGTGAATACGGCGCTGCCGCCGTCCACTTCCTCACCGCCGGCTAGGCGACCCGCTGGCACTCCGCGCAGCGCCCGCGAATCTCCATCGTGGTGCGCTCGACGGTGAAGCCCTGCTGGTCCGCCCAGCCGCCGAGGCGCTCCTCGATCACCTCGTCGGCGAACTCGTCCACCTTGCCGCAGCCGGCGCAGATCGCAAAGGCGATGAGGCCCCTGCGGTGGCAGTGCGCATCGGCGCAGGCGACGAAGGCATTGAGCGATTCGAGCCGGTGCGCGAGCCCGCGCTCCACCAGCTTGTCGAGCGCGCGATAGACCTGCAGCGGTGCCCTGAGGCCCTCGCCGCGCAACCGGTCGAGGATGTCGTAGGCGCTGAGCGGGCCCGCCGAATGGTTGAGCGTGCCGAGCACCAGTTCCTGGTTGCGGGTCAGGTCCGCCGGGATCGTATGATCATGCGCCATGCTGCACCTTCCGGCCGAAGAGGCGGGCGGTCGGCACCGCCAGCGAAACGATGAAGATCACCAGTGCCGCCACCACGATGGACGGCCCCGAGGCGGTATCCCAGGTGCGAGAGCCGAACAGGCCCCCCACCACCGCGAGCGCCCCGAGCACTGCTGCAATCCCAGCCATCGCCTCCGGCGTCGCGCTCAGCCTTCGGGCCGTTGCGGCCGGGATGATGAGCAGCGAGGTGATCAGCAGCACGCCCACGAGCTTCATGGCGATGGCGATCACCGATGCCATCAGCAGCATCAGGATCACCCGGCTCACGCCGGGCCGCAGGCCCTCGGCCTCCGCCAGTTCCGGGCTGACCGTGGCCGCCAGCAGCGGCCGCCAGCCGAGCAGCAGCACCACGAGGATCGCGGCGCCCCCGCCATAGATCAGCGCAATGTCGCCCGCCGAGACCGCGAGCAGATCTCCGAACAGGAAGCCCATCAGATCGATGCGGACCGTGGTGAGGAACCCCACCAGCACCAGCCCCACCGCCAGCGTCGAATGGCTGAGAATGCCCAGCAGCGCATCGGTCGACAGCGAATTCTGCCGTTCGAGCAGCAGCAGCGCCCCCGCAACCATTGCCGCCACCACGAACACGCCGAGCGCCATGTTCAGCGACAGCAGGATCGACAGCGCCACGCCGAGAAGCGCCGAATGCGCCATGGTGTCGCCGAAATAGGCCATCCGCCGCCACACCACGAAGCAGCCGAGCGGTCCGGTGACGGCTGCGAGGCCGATGCCGGCGATCAGCGCGCGGGAAAAGAAATCACCGAGCATGATGATGCCCCTCGTGTCCGTGTGCATGCTCGTGCGCCGTCCCGGCCGGCACCACGCAGCCGTCGTCGTGGTGCTCGTGGTCGTGATGGTGCTCGTAGATCGCCAGCGTCTCCGCCGCACGCGGGCCGAACAGGCGCAGGTATTCCGGGCTCTTCTTCACCACCGCCGGCGTGCCGGTGCAGCACACATGGCCGTTGAGGCAGATCACCGTATCGGTTTCGGCCATCACCACATGCAGGTCGTGGCTGATCATCAGGATGCCGGCGCGCGTGGTGTCGCGGATCTCGCGCACCAGCTCGTAGAGCGCCACTTCCCCCGAGAAGTCGACGCCCTGCACCGGCTCGTCCAGCACCATCAGGTCGGGCTTGCGGATCATCGCCCGCGCGAACAGCACCCGCTGGAACTCGCCGCCCGACAGTTCCTGCACCGCCGCCCGCCTCAGATGCGCCGCACCCACCGCGGCGAGCGCGCGCTCGATCTCGCCGGCGCCGAAGCGGCCGGTCAGCGTCATCAGCCGCTCCACCGTCAGCGGCATGGTCCAGTCGATGCCGAGCTTCTGCGGCACATAGCCGATGGTGAGCCCCGGCTGGCGCGTCACCGTGCCCATGCTGGGCTTCAGCACGCCGGTGACCATCTTGGCCGTGGTCGATTTTCCCGACCCGTTCGGCCCGATCAGCGTGACGATTTCCCCGCGCCGCAACTCGAGGTCCACGCCCTCGACCAGTGTGCGTCCGCCCCGGCGCACGCCTGCGCCGGCGAGCGTCACCAGGATTTCGTGTCGGCCATCCAGCATTTCGGCTCCAGCTCCGGGCGCCGGCGTTCAGCGCCGTGCGCAGCCCCTTGACGTGGTGAAATACGTTATAGCATAACACCGCCGCAAGCGTAATAACATAACATTACACGGATCGCCCCATGCCGCGTACCCTGCCGATCCTGGCCGGCCTGCTCCTGCTCACCACCACGGCAAGCGCCGCGCCGGCCGTGGTCGCCACCACCAAGCCGATCCATTCCCTCGTCGCTGCGGTGATGGAAGGGGTGGCCGAGCCCGACCTGCTGGTCGATGGCGCCGCATCGCCCCACACCTATTCGCTGAAGCCCTCCGATGCCGCTGCGCTCGAAAGCGCGGACGTCGTGTTCTGGACCGGCCACGGCATGGAACTGTTCCTCGGCGAGGCGCTCGGAACCCTCTCCGGCCACGCCACCGTCGTCGAGCTCGCCG
>JAEZHZ010000106.1 GCA_023436745.1 Pseudomonadota bacterium
GAAGCTCCGGAGGTTTCCAGGTGAGCGCCAGCAGGCAACGCGAATTCACCGGTCGGCACATGCTGCTGATCACCTGCAGCTTCTTTGCCGTGATCATCTCGGTGAACCTGGTGATGGCGGTCTCCGCAAGCCGCACCTGGACCGGGCTCGTGGTCCAGAACAGCTATGTGGAAAGCCAGCGGTTCGACGAGAAGAACCAGCGCATCCGCGCCCAGGTCGAGGCCGGCTGGCGCTTCACCATCGGCTATGAGGGCGGGCGGGTGGTGTTCAGGGCCACGGATGTCGATGGGGCCATGCTGCCGCTCCAGGCGGTGTCGGCCTTCATCCACCGCCCCGTCGGCGGCCACGAGGACCAGACGCTCGCCCTGGAGCCGGTCGATGGCCTGTATGCCGCTGCGGTGGCGCTGCCATCCGGGGTCTGGGACATCATCGTGACCACCGCCGAGACCGAACTCGGCGCCATCGAGTTCGAGCGGCGGGTGAGCGTGCCATGACCGACCTCGCGGCGGACCGGCCCGACACCGTCGGCGCGGCACCGCCGGAGCTGATCGAGTTCGTCGAGCGCATCGAGGATGGCGCCTGCCGCATCCATTTCTCGGCGCCCGATGCCTATTGTGCGGCCTGCATCGACACCATCGAGCGCAGCCTCGGTGCCCTCGACGGGGTGAAGCAGGCCCGCGTCAACCTCACCCGCCGCACGGTGCAGGTCGATTTCGTCGGCGAGGCGGTTCTCCACCAGCTTCCCGAGGTCATCCGCCGCAGCGGCTATCGCAACCATCCAGTGGATGCGCGCGATCTCGAGGGCAGGGACCCGGTGCTGGGCGAACTGCTGCGGGCGCTGGCCGTCGCCGCCTTCGCCACGATCCATGTGATGTTCTTCTCGGAGGCGGTGTGGAACGGGGACCCCGATCCGACCACGCGCCAGCTGTTCCACTGGGTCTCGGCGCTCGTTGCGCTGCCGGCCACGGTCTATGCCGGCCGCATCTTCTTCCGCTCGGCCTGGGCGGCGCTGTCGGCGCGCCGCAGCAACATGGACGTGCCGATCGCGGTCGGGCTCATCGCCACCTGCGCCATCAGCCTGTTCGAGACCATCCGCGGCGGCGAGCATGCCTATTTCGACGCCTCTACCATGCTGCTGCTGTTCCTGCTCGCCGGCAGGACGCTGGAGCATGTGATGCGGTCGCAGGCGCGCAGCGTCGTCACCACGCTGGCGCGCCTCGCGCCGCGCGGGGCGCAGGTGGTTGGCGCGGATGGTGCCGTCGCCTATACCCCGCTCGAACGCATCGAGCCCGGCATGGAACTGCTGCTCAGGCCGGGCGACCGGGTGCCGGTCGACAGCGTGCTCCTGTCCGGGCGGGCGGAACTCGACCTGGCGCTGGTCACCGGCGAGCCGCTGCCCGTGCTGCTCGAGACCGGGGCGAGCCTGCCGGCAGGCGCCACCAATCTCGGCTTCGCCGCCCGCGTGGAGGCGGTGCGCCCGGCCTCGGATTCGTTCCTTGCGCGGGCCGCCGCGCTGATGGAGGCGGCCGAGGGCACCCGCACCCGCTACCGCCGCATCGCCGACCGGGCCTCGGCCTGGTACGGGCCGGTCATCTATGTCGCCGCCATCGTGACCTTCCTCGGCTGGGGACTTGCCGGGGCAGGCTGGCAGGTGGCGCTGGTGAATGCCGTTGCGGTGCTGATCGTCACCTGTCCCTGCGCGCTGGCGCTGGCGGTGCCGATGGTCCATGTCATCGCCGCCGAGCGGCTGCTGCGCCAGGGCATCGTCATGCGCGACGGTGCCGCGCTCGAGCGCCTCAATGCGGTGCGGGCCGCGGCCTTCGACAAGACCGGCACGCTGACCGAGGGTCACCCGGTGCTGGTCGACACCACGGCGGACCCCGAACTCGTCGCGATCGCCGCCCGGCTCGCCGCCGCCAGCAACCATCCGCTGTCGCGCGCGATCGTTGCCGCGCACGAGCCGGTCGAGCCGCCCACCGCGGTCGAGGAATATCCCGGTGCCGGCGTCGAGGCGCGCATCGATGGCCATCTGTGGCGGCTCGGCTCCCCGGCGTTCTGCGGGGTGCCCGGCGGCACCGCCGATACGACCACCGTCTGGCTCGCCCGCAACAACGGCGAGGCCGTGGCGCGGTTCTCCTTCGACGATGCGCTGCGCCCCGAGGCGGTCGCCACGGCCGCCGAACTGCGGCGGCTCGGCCTTTCGCTGCATGTCCTGTCGGGCGACGCGGCGGGCCCCGTCGACCGGATTGCCGACGCGATCGGCGCCGACGCGGCCCGCTCGCAACTGACCCCTGCCGACAAGGTCGAGGCCGTCGAGGCGCTGCGGGCAACCCACGGCGCGGTGGTGATGGTGGGCGACGGCATCAACGATGCCGCGGCGCTGCGGGCAGCCGACGTGTCCTTTGCCCCGGCCGCCGCCGCCGATGTCGGGCGCGCCGCCGCCGATTTCGTGCTCACCCGCGACCGGCTCGACGGCGTCCCGTTCGCGATCCGCGTCGCCCGCGGCGCCGACCGGCTGGTGCGCCAGAACCTCTGGCTGTCGCTGGCCTACAATCTCGTGGTGCTGCCGCTCGCCATGGCGGGCATGCTGACGCCGCTGATCGCCGCCGTCGCCATGTCGTCCTCGTCCATCCTTGTCGTCCTCAACGCCCTGCGCCTGCGGGTCACCCGCGCGCCCGAAACCGGAGCACCCACATCATGAGCGGCGGATTGATCCTGGTGGTCATCGCGGCGGTCTGCCTCGGCGCCGTCGGCCTTGCAGCCTTCTTCTGGACGGTGCGGACCGGCCAGTACGAGGACCTGCAGGGCGCGGCGGCCCGCATCTTCATCGAGGACGACGAAAACCGGCCGGTTTGACCGACATCAAAGTGGAGCGGCGGCGCCGCCTCTATGGATGGCGCATCGAGAGGTGCTGCATGACCGACACGTCCAGACTGCTGAAGCCGGTTCCCCGCTACACGAGCTATCCGACCGCCCCGCATTTCCACAAGGGGATCGGCCCCCAACAGTATCATGGCTGGCTGGCGGAACTGCCGGCGGATGCGCGGGTGTCGCTCTACCTCCACCTGCCGTTCTGCGACCGGCTCTGCTGGTTCTGCGGCTGCCACACCAAGCAGGTCAATCGCTACGATCCGGTCGCGGTCTATATCGAGGCGCTGCGGGCCGAGATCCGCAGCATCGGCGCGGTGGTTGCGGGTCGTCCGGTCACCGCCATCCACTGGGGCGGAGGCTCGCCCTCGCTGATGAGCCCGCAGGACATCGTCGCGATCAACGCGGCGGTCCGGGCCGCCTTCCGGGTCACCCCGGATGCCGAGTTCAGCGTCGAGCTCGACCCCAACGACATGGATGAGGCCCGGTTCGATGCCTGGGCCACAGCCGGCATGACGCGCGCCAGCATCGGCGTCCAGGATTTCGACCCCCGGGTCCAGACCGCCATCAACCGCATCCAGACCTTCGAGCACACCGCCGGCGTGGTCGAGGCCGTCCGCCGCCGCGGCGTGAAGTCGGTCAATATCGACATGCTCTACGGCCTGCCGCACCAGACCGAGGCCGGTGCGGTCGAGACCGCCCGGCAGGTGCGCTCGCTGCGGCCCGACCGGGTGGCCCTGTTCGGCTACGCCCACGTGCCGTGGATGAAGAAGCACCAGACCATGATCGAGGAAACCGCTCTCCCCGACACGGCCGAGCGGTCGCGGCAGTCGGTCGCGGCCGCGGCGGTGTTCACCGGCGACGGCTATGAGCGCATCGGTTTCGATCACTTTGCGCTGGCCGGGGATTCCATGGCCGTCGCCGCCCGCAACGGCACCCTTGCCCGCAACTTCCAGGGCTATACCGCCGACCGGCACGACGCGCTGATCGGTCTCGGCGCCTCGGCCATCGGCCGGCTGCCACAGGGCTATGTCCAGAATGTCGTCGCCACCCACGAGTACCAGCGGCGTGTCCTCGCCGGTGAGGGCGCCATCGAGCGCGGCGTGGCGCTCACCGGGGACGACCGCGTCCGGGGCCATGCCATCGAGCGGCTGATGTGCCAGTTCGCGCTCGATTTCGCGGAGCTGCGCCAGCGCTTCGGCGCCGCTGCCGAGCCGGTCATCGCCGATGCCGTCGCCTTCGCCGACACCGATGGGGATGGCCTCGTCCGGCTGCTGCCGGGGCAGATGAAAGTCACCGATGGGGGCCGGCCGTTCGTGCGTACCGTGGCTGCCGCCCTCGATGCCTATCTCGCCGACGACAAGGCGCGCTACTCGAAGGCGGTGTAGGCTGGCGGGCCCGCGACCCGTCACCGGCGCTAATCGCCGGAACACCCCCGCCGTCGCACCGTTCTCCCCGCCGGAGGACGACCGATGCCGAGGCTCGTGCTTGCTGCCATGCTGATGCCGGCAACCGCCGCAGCGCTCTGCGGGCCGGGGGTGGTGGCCCGCTGCATGTCGCCGCTCGGGCTCGAGGCCACCCTGGCCTCGTTCCAGTCAGTGGCTGTGGCAGCCGTGCTCTTTGCCATGCCCATCTCCTGGGCCATGGCGGCCGTCCTCATCGGCGGCCCCCGCAGCTAGACCGGCAGGTCTTCGAGGCGCAGGGAGTCTGCAAGGCTGGTGCGGTCGAGCACCGCCCGCGTTGCCAGCGTCACCCGCTCGAACACGTGGCGGATTTCGCACTGCGCTTCGTCGCGGCAGTCCTCGCAGCGGCGATAGGCCATCAGCGACAGGCAGGGCAGGGGGGCGATCGGACCGTCGATCAGCCGCAGCACCTCGCCGAAGGTGATCTGCTCGGCCGGCCGCAGCAGTTCATAGCCCCCCGCCCGGCCGCGGCGGCTGGCGACGAGGCCCGCGCGCTTCAGTTCCAGCAGGATCTGCTCGAGGAATTTCTTCGGGATCGCCTGCTCGCGCGAGATCTCCCCGATCATCCGGGTTTCCCCCCGGCCGGCGCGGGCGAGCGATACCAGCGCCCGCAGCGCGTATTTGGCTTTCTGCGAAATCACGTGCTGCCCCCCAGCAGTTCCTAGCGCCGTTCCGGCTCGACCGGCGGCACCACGGGCGCCTGCTGGTTCTCGGTGTCGTCCTCGTCCGGCTGTTCGTCGCCGGCTACGTCCGCTTCCCCGGCCTGTGGCGCCACGACCTCTTCGGTCGGTTGCGGCGCCGGTTCGGGCTCCGCTGCGGCGGGTTCGACCGCGGCGGGCTCTGGCGTTGCTTCAACGTCGGCAGGTGGCTCGGCGGCCGTGTCTTCTGGCCGAGCTTCCTCGGCCAGCTCCGGGGCCTCGGCCACAGCCGGTGTCGCCTCGGTGGTCTCGAGGTGTTCGGCAATGGTGATGTCGAT
>JAEZHZ010000159.1 GCA_023436745.1 Pseudomonadota bacterium
GCGCCGAACCGCATGGCGATCCCCGCGAGCGGCGGACCGGCAATGGCGATGATCAGCGTGCCGACCGTGCCGGCGAAGAATGATCCGAGCGCGGCCACCGCCAGCGCGGCCCCGGCCCGTCCCTGCCGCGCCATCTGGTGGCCGTCTAGGCAGGTCACCGCCGACGAGGCTTCTCCCGGCAGGTTCACGAGGATCGATGTGGTCGAGCCCCCATAGGCGGCGCCGTAGAAGATGCCGGCGAGCATGATGATGCTGGCCTCCGGCGTCAGCCCGAAGGTCAGCGGCAGCAGCAGCGAGATGGTGATGATCGGCCCCACCCCCGGCAGCACGCCGATGGCGGTGCCGAGCGTCACCCCGAGCAGGCAGTAGAGCATGTTGGTGGGCGTCACCGCGACCATGAGGCCCTGGGCCAGGTAGGCGAACAGATCCATGTCAGAACCTCCACGCCACGAGGCGGAAGGGAATGCCGAGGCCCCAGTGGAAGATGGCGACGATCAGCGCCAGCACGACGACCATCACGGCCGCCATCTCGCGCCAGCGTCCACCACGCTCGGCGAACCAGCTCACCGCGACCATTGCGGCCAGCGACGGCACCAGCCCGACTCGATCGACCAGCAGCGAAAACACCAGCACCGCGGCAAGGATGATGGCGAGTGGCCGCAGTTCCGCCCGCGGAAACGCCGCCTCCAGCACCTCTCCTGCCCTCAGGGCCGCTCCAGCGCGCGCGATCTGGATCACCCCCAGCCCGACGAGGCCAACGCCCACCAGCACCGGCATTGCCCCGGCACCAAGGGCCGCAAAGCTGCCGAATCCGTAACCCCAGCCTACGGCCACGGCCACGATGCCGACGGCCGTGAACACCAGCCCCGCCAGCATTTCCCTATCAATCATCAAGTTCCCCCCAGGCGCCGGCAACGTGCCGGCCCATGCTATGGTTTGCCCCAACCTCGGCTCTCGGGCGGCCCCAAACAACCGCCCACACCATCGGGTTTCGCCACATGGAACAACCCGCCGCTACCGTCGAGCAGAAGCGCGCATCTGAGAAGTGCAGACTTGAAGCGAGATGCAGAAAAAACGGCCCAAAGCCGGTCGCTGTACAGGAACGGGGCCTGGCAACGCCGCTTCTAGCTTCGATAGGCTAGAGACAGCGGCCGAAGAGTGCGGCCTAATCTGCGGGTCCCACGGGGAGGATTCGGCCATTTCCCAGACTCCGGCAGTCACTCTAGAGCTTGGCTACTAGTGGCCCGAGCACACCGGCGTGGAGGAGGGACACTCTCCTCCCACCCGCACACAGCACATCCCCGACGCCGCAGCCGCGGCCGACACGCAGTTTCTGCTGGAATCCATCCGCCAGGCCGCAGTGCCGATCGCCGACTCCGCCCGGTTGACGATTGACCGGCTCGCCATGACGGGGCACCACCACGCCGACGGTGCGCCCGGCTACCAGACCCGGTACAGTCTGGCCATCAAGGTAGAAGGAGCCCTGGCCGCCGCGCTGCTCCTGAACACCGCCCGGGACGCCCTCGCCCGCTGGTTCACCCGCGCACCCATCCAGGTCTGCGTCGAAGACCGGACCATCGAAGTCAGAAGCGTAGCCGACCTAGAGAGCGCCCTGGCGGCCATCGACGCCCCTGCCGCGGCCGACACGTAGCACCAGCAGTCCGCCCTGACGAGCGACCACGTTGCCGTCGCCCGGCCGAGGTGGGGCGAAGCAGTGTCAGCAGCCCCGCTCCACTAAACCTGCCAGAATGGCTCACAAGCCACTGACCTTGTGGAAAATCGGCTAGAGACGGCGCCCCCAACGCAACTAATCCGGTTGACTAGGACTCCCGCCGATTCCCAGCAATCGCGGCCCGAATGCTCCACAACTTCGGCACTTTGCTTTCCACATGGTTATTCCGGCAAATGCCTAGCAACTTCAAAGCGCTGCCTCAGAGTTCACAGAAACAGCCCGCGGGCAAGCAACTACCGCCCAGCAGCGCTAACCTGACACCAGCCCTTGTGTGCCGGGCGGAATCGGAGCGACGTTTGAAGGGCGTTCAATAGCGCAACCCAAGGGACGGCGTCTCAGTCGCGAAACATCGGCGCCGTCCTCTTGGGCTCCCTCAACCGCCGATTAGGGCGGTGAGCGTGCCAAGGTTACCAGTGGGACACTCACCGTCAATATCGGGCTACTGGAAATTACGCCAACAATGACGGTCAATCTCCTTGTCAACGTACACGTCAGCTCGCCCCACCGACTTGAGTCGGTTTATGCGACTCTCCAGAAGATCGGGACAACAAACCGGGTACATGCGGCCCTTTTCATGGTGTCCACCAATGTCACACCCCGAGGCATAAAGTCCTTGGTTCGTGGCCTTATTGGCCCCACTGATACCGTGTGCGTAGCAGTCATAACGCAAGTGCTTGTTCAGCAGGGGCCCGCAGACGCCGCCTGAGCAGTAGGCCGGCAAACAAGCCGTTGGGGTGCGATCACCCCAACGGACGTTTCTAGCCTGATCTGTTGGTCCATCGATTAAAGCCGGACCTGATCAACGCCTGCTGATTGTCATTGGCCTATGCTGCTTGGACGACCACCGCGACCGCGGAGCTAGCAGCAAGTACGCGGATATCGCGGACTAGGGCCGTGCAGAAGAGCTGGCGGGTAGAGAGGGATTCGAACCCCCGGAAGGCTTGCACCTTCGCCGGTTTTCAAGACCGGAGCAATCAACCACTCTGCCATCTACCCGTAGGGCAGCCGTTTACCGGCGGCCCGCTCGCGTGTCCAGTGTGCACCGCTACGGCAGCAGCACCACCGAACCGGTTGTTTCGCGTCCCTCGAGCGCCCGGTGCGCGTCGGCGGCGGCGCTCAGCGGGAACGTCCTGCCGATTTCCACCTTGATCTGGCCCCCGAGCACCGCGTTGAACAACGCCTCCGCGCCCTCCAGCAGGTCCTCACGCCGCGCGAAATAGGCGTTGCCGGTAGGCCGGGTGAGGTAGAGCGAGCCCTTGCGCGCCAGCACCCCCAGGTCCGGGATGCTGACCACGCCCGAGGCATTGCCGAAGCTGACCATCAGCCCGCGCGGCCTCAGGCAATCGAGCGATTTCTCGAACGTCGCCTGCCCCACGCCGTCATAGACCACATCGACGCCACGCCCGCCGGTGATCTGCTTCACCCGCTCGGCAAAATCCTCCTCGCGGTAGTTGATGACGTGGTCGCACCCGTGCGCCCTCGCCAGCGCCACCTTCTCGGCGCTGCCCGCAGTGCCGATCACCGTCGCCCCGAGCGCCTTGGCCCACTGCGTCGCGATCAGACCCGTGCCGCCTGCTGCGGCGTGCCAAAGCAGCGTTTCGCCCGGCTTCACCGCCCAGGTCTTGAACAGCAGGTAGTAGGCGGTCAGCCCCTTGAGCATGATCGCCGCAGCCACCTCGTCGGAAACGCCGTCCGGCACCCGCACCAGCTTCTGTGCCGGCATGATGCGTTCCCCGGCGTAGGCGCCCGGGCTCCCCTGGTAGGCAACCCGGTCACCAACCCGCACCTCGTCGACCCCGGCCCCGATGGCCGTCACCACGCCCGCCCCCTCGTTGCCGCCGACAAAGGGCGTCTGCATCGGATAGATGCCCGAACGCTGGTAGGTGTCGACGAAGTTGAGACCGATCGCGGTG
>JAEZHZ010000224.1 GCA_023436745.1 Pseudomonadota bacterium
GTGGAAGGCACGGGCGACCATGGTTGCGAGTACATGACCGGCGGCGTTGTCGTCGTCATCGGCCCGACCGGGCGCAACTTCGCGGCCGGCATGTCCGGCGGCGTAGCCTATGTCCTCGACGAGGACGGCACCTTCCGCTCGCGTTGCAACCTGGCCATGGTCGACCTCGAGCCCGTGCACGAGGAAGAAGAGCTGATGCGCAAGATCCACCACCACGGTGGCGATCTCGAATGGCACGGCCGCGTCGACATCTCCGGCGACATGACCCGGCACGACGACGAGCGCCTGCACCAGCTCATCAGCAACCACCTGCACTACACCGGCTCCACCCGGGCCCGTCAGGTGCTGGAGAACTGGGCCGAGATGCGTCCCAGGTTCGTCAAGGTGATGCCCGTCGAGTACCGCCGCGCCATCCAGGAGATGGAAAAGAAGCGGGCGCAGGGCGCCATGGGCGTGGCGGCCGAGTGATGTTGCAGATCTACGGCAACTTTGGGTCGGGCAACTGCCTCAAGGTGAAGTACATCGCCGACGCCACCGGCACGTCCTATGTCCTGAACGAGCTGGGAATCCGCTCGGGCGCCACAGCCACGCCCGAGTTTCTCGCGCTCAACCCCGCGGGCCAGATGCCGGTCGTCGTCCTCGATGACGGCCGCCCGCTGGCCCAGTCCAACGCCATCCTGCGCTACCTCGCGCACGGCACGCGCTTCATTCCCGCCGATCGCTACGAGGCGGCAAAAGTGGATGAATGGCTGTTCTGGGAACAGTACAGCCACGAACCCACCGTCGCCGTTGCCCGCGCCAAGGTTGTCTATGACGGCGTCGCCCCGGCCGATCTCGATCCGGGCCTGGTCAGCCGCGCCAACAAGGCGCTGGACCGGATGGAACAGGCCCTCGCCGGCCGCACCTGGCTTGTCGGCGAGACCATGACAATCGCCGACATCGCGCTGCTCCCCTACACGCGCCAGGCGCCGGAAGGCGGCTTCGACCTGTCGGACCGCCCGGCACTTCTGCGCTGGATCAGCGCCTGCGAACAAGAACTCGGCCTCCCTGCCCCCGAGGCAGACATCAGCAAGGAGCAAAGCCATGGGTAAGGTCACGGGCTTTCTCGAGATCGACCGCGAGGAGCCGCGCTACGAGCCGGCATCCGACCGCATCCGCCATTTCGGCGAGTTCACCATTCCGATGACGGAAGGGCGCGTCGCCGATCAGGCCGCGCGCTGCATGGATTGCGGCATTCCCTTCTGCCACGGCGACACCGGCTGTCCGGTCCACAACCAGATCCCGGACTGGAACGATCTCGTCTACCACGGCGACTGGGAGGAAGCGGCGCGCAACCTGCATTCCACCAACAACTTCCCCGAGTTCACCGGCCGCATCTGCCCCGCCCCGTGCGAGGAAGCCTGCACCCTCAACCTCGAGGACGTTCCCGTCGCCATCAAGACAGTGGAGCAGGCGATCGCCGACCGGGCCATCCGCAGCGGCTGGGTGAAGCCGCAGCCGCCCGAGGCCAGGACCGGCAAGTCGGTCGGCGTCGTCGGTGCCGGCCCCGCCGGCCTCGCTGCCGCCCAGCAACTGGCCCGCGCCGGTCACGAGGTGCATGTCTATGAGCGCGAGCCCAGGGCGGGGGGCCTCCTCCGCTACGGCATCCCCGACTTCAAGATGGAAAAGCAGCACATCGACTTCCGCGTTTCGCAGATGGAAGCGGAAGGTGTGCAATTCCACTACGGAACCAACGTTGGCGGTAACGTAAAGCTGTCAGACCTTCGCGAAAGGCATGATGCCTTGCTGCTGACTGGCGGTGCCGAGAAGCCCCGCCCGGTCGATGCCGAGGGCGTCGATCTGAACGGTGTTCACTTCGCCATGCCCTTCCTCGTGCAGCAGAACCGCCGGATCGGCGGCGAAGACGTCTCGGGCGAAGTCCAGCTCTCCGCCGCCGGCAAGCATGTCGTGGTGGTCGGAGGCGGCGATACCGCAAGTGACTGTGTGGGCACGTCTTTCCGCCAGGGTGCCATCGCCGTCACCCAGCTCGACGTCCGCCCGATGCCGCCGGAGATGGAGAACAAGCTCACCAACTGGCCCAACTGGGCGGTGAAGATGCGCACCTCCTCCTCCCAGGCAGAAGGCGCCATCCGCGAGTTCTCCGCCGGAACCATGAGGATCATCGGCAACGCCAAGGGCCAGGTGACCGGCGTCGAGTGCGCCCGCGTCGACCGCAAGCGCCAGCCGATCCCGGGCACCGAGTTCACCATCAAGGCCGATCTCGTCCTGCTCGCCATCGGCTTTGCCGGCCCCGTGCACGAGGGCATGCTGACCGAGCTGGGCGCCGACTTCGACAAGCGCGGCAACCTGTTCGCCGACACGCTGAGCTACCGGACCTCGGTGCCCGGCGTCTATGCCGCCGGCGACATGCGGCGCGGCCAGTCGCTCGTCGTCTGGGCTATCCGCGAGGGCCGCCAGGCCGCCCGCTCCATCGACTTCGACCTGATGGGGCAGACCGCCCTGCCACGCTGACTCACGTCCGGAACGGCATCGAGCTGACAACGATCAGTCCCTCCCCCTTTCAGGGGAGGGCTACGTGCCGGGCGTCCAACTGCGTCTATTCCACGAAGATCCCGGCTTCGATCGCCGCTTCCATGAAGGCTAGCCAGGCGGGCTCGCTGTCCGCCCCTTCCATGGCGTCGAGGCACAGGCTGCTGGCGATCTTGTGCTTGTCGCCGCGCTCGCCCGGCCATTCCATCAGCAGGATGTTGCGCGCCTCGACCGGTGTCGTCACCACCTGACGCTCTCCGTCGAGCATGATGGTGATCGGCCGGGAGAAGGCATGGATCGTGTCGAGCATGGTCTGGTCCTCAAATCTGGCCAGCCTAAACGGCGGATGCCCTGCCCGGTTCCGGAGGCCAACCTCCGCTCCCACATGCACAAACGCAGCCATGTTGCCCGAGTCACTGCGGCCAGCTAGAAAGCCGTCACTCTGACAAAGGCGCCCGCCATGGCCAACACTCCCTACGTCGTCGACGAACTGATCTCAGCCAAGGCCATCGCTGCCCGCGTCGAGGCGCTCGCCAAGGACATCTCGACCTATTACGCCGATACCGACAAGCTGGTGGTCGTGGGCTTGCTGCGCGGCTCGTTCATCTTCATCGCCGATCTCGTGCGCGAACTCGACTTGCCCGTGGAAGTCGATTTCCTCGAAGCCTCCTCCTATGGCGACGGCATGGAATCGAGCCGGGAAGTCCGCATCCTCAAGGATCTGCGCGGCGAGATCGCCGGCCGCGACGTCCTCGTGGTCGAGGACATCATCGATACCGGCCACACCCTCAAGCATGTGCTGGAAATCCTTGCCACCCGGCACCCGCGCCGCATGGAAGTCTGCGCCCTGCTCAACAAGCCAAGCCGCCGCGAAACCGACGTCGCTGCACGCTGGATCGGCTTCGACATTCCCGACGAGTTCGTCGTCGGCTACGGCATCGACTACGGCCAGCGCAACCGCAACCTCCCCCATATCGGCGCCGTCCGCTTCGTGGACTAGCCGCCCTGGAACCACACCGGGATGAGGCTCCTGATCTTGCGTCAGCCGCCTTCGGCCACACGGACCAGCTTGTCCAGCACCTGCTCGAGCCCTGACTGGGAGAGTGCCGCCGTCTCCGCCGACGCATAGCCGAACTCGGCCCAGCTGAGCACGGTGCTGCCGTCGGCCTGCGCAGCGAGGCTGATGGTGTGGGGCACGCTCAGCGGAATATCGGCGGGCAGAAAGCCCAGCGTGTGCGGGTCCACCTCCGCTCCCTCCGCGTCCGCCCAGCCCTGGTCGAACACCAGCCGCTCGCCCGGCACGATCTCGCTGTAGGTCCAGCTGTTGCACATCAGCGGCATGCCGGGTGCCGTCATGCAGACCACCGTCCGGCCGCCGGGCCTGAGGTCCACTTCGACCCGCGGCGCGGTGAAGCCGGTTGGTCCCCACCACTGCGCGATCGCATCCTGCTCCGTCAGCGCCTGCCACACCCGTTCGGGCGATGCGGCGATGGTTCGTGTCAGCGTCAGGTCGTGCGCCATGGCGCCCTCCATGTTGGTCAGTGTGATAGCGGCAACGACGGCTGCGAGGATTGCCCTCATTCTTCGTCTCCCTCCTGGTTACCGAAGGGACAACGAGAGAGCCGCACCTCTTTCGACACGGCACGGAGATCCGGTGCAGTTCCCGATGGGAGTTGATTGGTCAGGGTAGGGAGGAAGGCGCTCGCCTAAAGCGCGCCGGCGTTGGCCCGCTCGGCGTCGTCCCTTGCGGGATCGATCCCCACCCCGAAGGCATCGGCGCGCCCCACGGGGGCCGCCACCATCTGCTCGAGGCTGAACGGCGCCGTTTCCGGCGGCGGCAGCGTGGCGGTGCTGACAAGGTCCCCTGCCCGCGCCGGTGCCCGGCTGATCGGGATCACCGCACCAGCCACTTCCAGCAGCCGCGTCTGCCCGAGCCCTTGGTAGGGCGGCCGCTGCATCCTCGCCGCGTCGGTTCCCGACAGGGGATCGACCACCGCGATGGTCACCGACCCGCCCCGGTAGAAAGTCCTCAGGCTCTGGCTGATATAGAAGGCCAGCTTGTCGGCCCCCGCAGTCGCGAAGTGGATGCCGTCATCCTTGCGCATGCGGGCGTTCTGCCCATTGACGTCCGGACCATACGAGGCGAACTGGCCGTCGTCGCCCACGAACCGCTCATAGATGTCCACATACTCCGCCCCACCCGCGAAGCTCGCCATCCGCTGCAGGTTCGCGATCTGGCTGATTGCGGCCGAATAGTCCGACTTCGCCATCGGCGGCAGCCCCACCCAGATCACCGGCTTTCGGGCGGCGCGAAGCTTGTTGAGAAAGCTCGTGATCCGCGCCTGGTAGGCGGCGTTCCATTCCGCGCTGAGGGGCGCCAGGGTCTCTCCGCCGCTGCGGATCTCCTGCCGGTCGTTGATGCCGATGATCACCACCGCGACGTCGAAGCTGTCTTCGGCAAGGGCCTCCTCGATCGCGCCGTTCCAGTCGAAGAAGTCGTCGCGCACGAAACCGGACGAGTTCACCGCCTGATCGATCACCACGAGGTTGGGGTCTTCGGCATAGAAGCGGTTGAGCGCGCGGCTGAGGTCGAGCGCGAGCGAGTCCCCGAACACGGCCAGCCGGGTCGCGTTCTCCGCCTTTTCCACCTCGGGCTTCGGCGGCGGCTGGCTGGGCTGCGGGGCCGGAGCCGATTGCTGCTCCCGCGGCTGTTGCTGGGGCTGTTGCTGTTGCTGGCGCTGGGGTTGCGGCTGCTGCTGTTGTTGGCGGCGCTGCGGCGCCTGCTCCACCGGCTGCGGTGCCGGCTCCTCGCCGAACAGCAGATCGAACAGCGTCCGCCGCTTCTGCTGCTGGGCAACGATCACCCTGCCGTCGTCCTGGGCGAACACCGGAGCGACATCCACGAAAACGAACAGCCCGATCACGATGGCAATCGCAAAGCGCAACATGCCGGTTTCATAGCAGACCACCGCTCGCCGGGCCATCGCCTCGCCCGCCCGTTACCGCGACGCTGCCACGAGCGCGTCATGGGCCGCGCGGGTGATGAACCCGTCCGCAACCTCCCCGCGCATGGCCTGGAAACGGGCATAGGCCTCCTGCGTGACCGGCCCGAGCCGCCCGTCGATACCGCCCGCGTAAAGGCCCAGCTTCGCCAGTGCCGTCTGGATCGCCCGCCGCTGCTCGAGGTTCGGGAACACCGTGCCGCGCGGCCAGTCCGCAACGAATGGTCCACCACCCTTGAGCCGGTCGGTCAGGTGCGCAACGGCCAGGGCGTAGCTGTCGGAGAAATTGTAGCCCTTCAGCACCAGATAGTTCTGTGTCATCAGGAACTTGGGCCCGTCCTTGCCGGCCGGGACGTACAGGAACACCGGCAGGTTGGGATCGGCGAACTGCCGCCCGGCCACGCGCGTGATGCCCCGTTCGGCAAAGAACGACACCGGCCGCAGCTCCGTGCGCGTTGCGAGCAGGTAGTCGAAGCCCTCCGGCACCACCACTTCCATGCCCCAGTCCACGCCGGGCTGGTAGCCGAGGCCCAGCAGGTACCTGCCGCTCGTCGCCAGCGCATCCGCCAGCGAGGCATGAAGATCCACCCGGCCGTCCCCGTCGCCGTCGGTCCCATGCGCCAGCACGTTCGACGGGTTCACCTGCAGGTGCCCGATCGCGCCGGCCCACGAGCCCACCAGCTGCTCCGGGGCAAGCCCTGTCCGCTCCAGCAGCATCAGCGCCGCGATCAGGTCCTTCTCGTCATCCGCAAGCCGCACGCGACGCTGGTGCACCACCGTTGCCAGCGACCGGATCACCGGACGGATAAGGCGCTCGTTGCCCAGCACCGAGCCATAGTCGGTCTCGATGCCCCATATGGCGCCGAGCAGGTAGGGATCGACGCCATAGGCCCGGCCGACGCTCTCGAACAGCGCCAGGTTGCGCCCGATGGCGGCCTTGCCGCGTTCCACCCGCGAACTGGTGACCCTCGCCTCGATGTATTCCCACACCGGAGTGGTGAATTCCGGCTGCCGCGCAACGACGTCCGGCACGTTCGGGTCGGGCGTCAGTCCGAGCATCGCCCGGTCGTAGGTCGCGGCTGATACGCCCGCGGCCAGCGCCCTGGCGCGGAAACCGGACACGAATGCATCGAAGGGTTCGACCGGCTGGGCCGCAACCGGCGAGGCGAGCACCATGCCCGTCACCAATACCGCAGGGCGCAACCTGCCCCCGAACCTCGTGGTGAGCCTTTCCAGCCAGGAGGTCGCGGGCATGATCGGTTTCCCTAGCGGTTGCGCGTCATCAGGTAGCGCTCCCAGTCATAGGCGTGGCGCACGATCTCCTCGAGGTCGTCGTGCTCCGGCACCCAGCCGAGCAGCCCCCGTACCTTCTCGCCGGTCGCGGTGATCGAGGCGGGGTCTCCCGCCCGGCGCGGTCCCTCGTCGGCGCGGAAATTGACGCCCGAGACCCGGCGCACGGTGTCCACCACCTGTCGCACCGAATAGCCCTGCCCGTAGGCACAGTTGAGCGTGGTGCTCTCCCCGCCGCCTCTCAGGTGCCCGAGCAGCAGCGCATGGGCGGCGATCAGGTCGGTGACATGGATGTAGTCGCGCACACATGTGCCGTCGGGCGTCTCGTAGTCGGTGCCGAAGATGTCCATCTTCTCGCGCTGGCCGAGCGCCGTCTGGCAGGCGACCTTGATGAGGTGCGTGGCAAGGGGGGATGACTGTCCGCTGCGCTTCTGCGGATCCGCGCCCGCGACGTTGAAATAGCGCAGCACGCCATAGGTGATGGGATGGGCCGCCGCCACGTCCTGCAGCATCCACTCGGTCATCAGCTTCGAGCGGCCATAGGGCGACATCGGGTTGAGCGGCGTCTCCTCCACCACCGGGGCGAGACCGGTCATCCCGTACACCGCCGCTGTCGAGGAGAAGATGAAGTGCTTGACCCCGCCGGCCACAGCCGCTTCGATGAGGTTGCGCGAGGTGCTGGTGTTGTTGCCGTAGTACTTCAGCGGGTTCGTCATCGACTCCGGCACCACGATCGAGCCGGCAAAGTGAACGATTTCGCTGATCCCGTATTTCTCGATGACCCCGCGCACGAATGCGGTATCACCCGCATCACCCTGCTCGAACCGGGCCCGCCCGTCGATGGCCCAGTCGAAGCCGGTCACCAGGTTGTCGAGGACGATCACGTCTTCGCCGGCGTCAGCGAGGTTAAGGATCATGTGGCTGCCGATATAGCCGGCACCGCCGGTCACAAGGACGGCCATGTGTTTACCCCTGAACGGACATTACGATTTGCCCTAATGCTATGTTCAACCTCTTGAGATAGCCTTACGGCGATAACAAGGAGCAATGATTTGCCGAAGCGCGTTCGCACTGCGGTTTTCCCTGTTGCGGGTCTGGGTACCCGTTTTCTTCCGGCCACCAAGGCGATGCCGAAGGAGATGCTGACGGTCGTCGACCGGCCGCTGATCCAGTACGCCGTCGACGAGGCCCGCGAAGCCGGGATCGAGCACTTCGTGTTCGTCACCGGGCGCAACAAGGGTGTCATCGAGGATCACTTCGACCGCCAGTTCGAGCTCGAGACCACTCTCGAAGCACGCGGCAAGGAAGAAGCCCTCTCCGAGCTGCGCAAGGAGCTGCCCTCCGCCGGCCGGACCAGCTTCACCCGCCAGCAGGAGCCGCTGGGTCTCGGCCACGCCGTCTGGTGCGCACGCGACATCGTCGGCGACAATCCCTTCGCCCTGCTCCTGCCCGACATGGTGTTCCGCGCCAATCCGGGTGTGCTGAAGCAGATGATGGACGCCTATGAGCGGACCGGTGGCAACATCGTCGGCGTCGAGGAATGTGATCCGAGTGAAGTGTCGAGCTACGGCATCGTCGCGCGCGGCGATGGTCCCGATGGCGGGTTCCCCATCACCGGCATGGTGGAAAAGCCCAGGGTCGGCGAGGCCCCGTCCAACCTGTTCATTTCCGGCCGCTACATTCTGCAGCCCGAGATCTTCGACCTGCTCAGCCAGCAGGAAAAGGGTGCCGGCGGCGAGATCCAGATCACCGATTCGATGCAGGAGCTGATGAAGCAGCAGACCTTCACCGGCGTGAAGTACGACGGCAAGGTCTTCGACTGCGGCTCCAAGCTCGGCTTTCTCACCGCCAATGTCGTCTTCGCGCTCGACCGCGACGATATCCGCCCCGGCTTCCTGGCCGAGCTGCGCAAGCTCGACCTCAGCGACCGGCTCTAGCGGCTGACCGTGACGCCCACCGTAACGCGGTGGGCCTGCTGCAGGCCGTCATTCGTCGTGACGGCCTGCGAATAGGAATAATCGGCGCCGACCGCCGTATGGGCATTGACCTTGTAGTCCGCGCCCGCGCCGAGCCTGTATCCGGTCTCGGTATTGCCGGTGCCGGTGAAGTCCGCCGTGTTCCATGCGGCCTGCGCCCGCATCGCCAGCCACGAATTGACCGTGTAGTCCACGCCGAGGCTGGCGGTGTACTCGACCCGTGCCGTGCCGGCATTGTCCGGTCCCGGCGGCGCGACGGTCGTGTTGAGCCCTGCCCTCAGCCGCAGCGTCGGATCGGGCGTGAACACCACGCTCGCGTCATAGAGCTGCGCCCGCACCTCGCCGAGCGACGCCACGTCGAACCGCCTCAGCGTGACGCCTGTGGCCGCCGTCGCTTCGAGCGTGCCGTTCCACCGTCCGGTCACCCCGGCCAGCAGCGTCGCCTCGGTGGCGTCAGCCTTGACGCCGAGAGAGGTGGACGGATTGTCGAACAGGTCGCGGCCGAGGCCCGCCTGTCCGAATACTTCGAAGACCGGGGTCACCTGGTAGCCAACCCGAAGGGCGCCATCGAGCGACCAGCGATTGTCCTCGGCATTGGAGATCACGGTGCCGTCCGTGCGCGTCGTGTCGCCATAAAGGCTCCGCCCCACGGCGCCGGTGACCCCGACGTTGAAGCGGCCGAATTCCCGGGTGACCCCCAGCCCCGCCGAGCCCGAGAGCACCTGCGGCGCGATCGCCACCGTGCTGGCGATGCCGGGCGTGCCCGCCAGCGGCTGGGTGAGATCGAGCTCTGCCGTGGCCGTCGCCCGTGTGACGCTGTCGAGGTCGTAGCCCCCTTCGAGCCCGAGCCTCAGCCCCGTGACGCTCAACCGCCCGTTCTGCTCGCGCACGATTTCGGCGCTGCCGTCCGCGGCGACCGCCGCGCGCACCCCGATGTGCTCGAGCCGCACGGACGGCACCAGCAGCGTATCGAAGCGCTCGGCCGTCGGTGTCCTCGTGTAGGACCCGCGCAATCCGACCGACCAGTCGACATCGAAGAATGGATCATAGGGTTCGCGCAGCCAGACGCCGCTGTCGGCGACCGGTGCCGCGGGCAGCTGGCCCGGCATCAGCCGCTCGGCATCCAGCCCGTCGCCGGCCGTGGCGATCTGCGGCGCTGCCGTGGCGCACAGCGCCAGTGCCAGGGTCCTGATGACCCCATGTCGCCGCCACATACGCACCCAGCCTGCTCCGATCCCGTGGTCCGGCACGGCCCGAAGCGGGCCGGACCGGCTCGGCGCGATCCTTCCAGCTTATGGTTAACGAATGCTTGCCCGTCAGCCGGTTACCGGCTCGACGGAGAGCACATTGCCCTGGCTGCCGGTGATCCTCACCCGCTGGCCCACCGGCAGGTCCGGTCCCGCCACCCGCCAGACGGTGTCGCCCAGCATCACCCGGCCGTAGCCGTTGAGGATGGGCTGGTCGAGCACGGCCTCCTGCCCGACGAGTTGCTCCGCCCGCCGGTTGAGCAGCGGCCGGTCGCTGGTCTCCTTGCGATCCCGGCTCCAGCGCAGCCACACGAGGATGCTCAGCAGCGAAAGCACGCCGAAGATCAGCCACTGCACCGGCCAGGGCGGCGCCTGGAACAGCGCGATCAGCCCCGTCACCATGGCCGATACGCCCATCCACACGAGGATTCCGCCCGGCACCACCAGTTCCAGCGCCAGCAGCACCAGCCCGGCGACGACCCACGCCCACGGGCCATAGGCGACGACGAACTCGACCACCTGCATGCTAGCTCTCCGTCACCGATCCGGATGAGGGCGGGCGCGCGGTGGAGCGTACCGGTGCCGCCGCCCCCGCGCCGAACGTCTCCCGCGCGATCTCGGCGATGCCGCCGATCGAGCCGATCACACTCGATGCTTCCACCGGCAGCATCAGCACCTTCTGGTTGGGTGCCGACGCCAGCTTGCCCAGCGCCTCGATATAGTTGTTGGCGACGAAGTAGTTGATCGCCTGCACGCTTCCCGACGCGATGGCGTCGCTCACCACCTGCGTCGCCTTGGCTTCCGCCTCGGCCGAGCGTTCACGCGCCTCGGCGTCTCGGAACGCCGCCTCGCGCCGTCCCTCGGCCTCGAGCACCTGCGCCTGCTTGGCGCCCTCCGCCTGCAGGATCGCCGACTGCCGCCGCCCCTCCGCCTCGAGGATGGCCGCGCGCTTCTCGCGCTCCGCCTTCATCTGACGGCCCATCGATTCGACCAGGTCCTTGGGCGGGTCGATGTCCTTGATCTCGATGCGGGTGATCTTCACGCCCCAGGGCGATACCGCCGTGTCGACCACGCGCAGCACCCGCTCGTTGATCTCGTCGCGATGGCTCAGCAGTTCGTCGAGGTCCATCGAGCCCATCACCGAGCGGATATTGGTCATGGTGAGGTTGAGGATGGCGTTCTCGAGGTTCGACACCTCATACGCCGCCGCCGCCGCATCGAGGATCTGGAAGAACGTCACGCCGTTCGCGGTCACCGTGGCGTTGTCGCGGGTGATCACCTCCTGGTGCGGCACGTCGAGCACCTGCTCCATCACGTTCAGCCGCTTGCCGATGCCGTCGATGAACGGGATGATCAGGTTGAGCCCGGGCCTCAGCGTCCGCGTGTAGCGGCCGAACCGCTCGACCGTGTAATGGTAGCCCTGCGGCACCGTCTTGGCCCCGGCGAACAGCACCAGCAGCGCCAGTATGCCGAGCCCGATCAGCGTGATGCTCAGCCCGTCGAGCGCGAAGCCGTCCAGCAAGTCCATCGATTGTCTCCTCATCCCCGATCAGCGGCGACTGTAGGGGCCGGCGGCAGGCGGCGCAACGCGTTGCCGCGCGGAACCCGCATCAGCCGCCTCTCGTTCTCACCAGCGACCATCCCCGGCTTGCATGAGGAATTCCCAATGGCGTCCCGCCCTGTCTGGAAAGGCCAGATGCGACTGTCGCTGGTGTCCATAGATGTCGAGCTCTACTCGGCAACCAAGACCGCGGCGCGCCCGCGTTTCCGCCAGATCCACGAGCCTTCGGGCAAGCCCATCCACTACCAGAAGGTCGCCGACGGCGTCGGTCCCGTCGACAAGGACGAGATCATGAAGGGCTTCGAGTACGAGAAGGGCGACTACGTGCTCCTCACCGAGGAGGAGATCGACGCCGTCAAGCTCGAGACCCGCAAGACCCTTGAACTCACCCAGATCGTCGGCGCCTGCGAGATCAACCCGCTCTACTTCGACAAGCCCTACTACATGGTCCCCGCCGACGACCTGGCGGAGGACGCCTTCCGCGTCATCCGCGATGCCCTCAGCCAGAGCGGCAAGGTCGGCATCGGCCAGCTGGCCCTGCGCGGGCAGGAATACCTCGTCGCCGTCAAGCCGTCCGGCAAGGGCCTGCTGCTCGAAACCCTGCGTTACGAGGAGGAACTGCGCGAGGCCGACCCGTACTTCTCCGACATCCCGGCCGAGAAGGCCGATCCCGACCTGCTCGAAGTGGCCACGGCTCTCATCGAGAAGAAGACGGACAGGTTCGACGCCTCCGCCTACAAGGACCACTACGTCGCGGCCCTGCGCGAACTGATCGGCAAGAAGCTCAAGAACAAGGGCAAGCGCGTTACCACCACCGAGGAAGACGCTGCCCCCGCCAGTGGGCAGAAATCCAACGTCATCGACCTGATGGCGGCCCTCAAGTCCAGTCTCGAGGGTGGCGGCAAGTCCGCTGCGTCCGCCGCGTCCGGAAAGCCGGCGGCGAAGTCCCGCGCCACGAGGACCACCGCAGCCAAACCCGCAGCCGGCAAGTCGCGAGCTGCAAAGTCTGCCCCCGCCAAATCGACCGGCAAGCCGAAATCATCGGCCACGCCGCGCAAGAAAGCGAGCTGACCCATGCCCGCAGCCGCCACCGAACTGCTCAAGGAATACCGCGCCAAGCGCGACTTCACGAAGACGCAGGAGCCCTCGGGCGACAGGGCCGGCGGCACGGAGGGCGCAGCGCAGCCATTGCGGTTCTGCGTCCAGAAGCACGACGCCACGCGTCTTCACTACGATTTCCGCATCGAGCTCGACGGCGTGCTCAAGAGCTGGGCCGTCACCCGGGGGCCGTCGGATAACCCCGCCGACAAGCGCCTCGCCGTCCATGTCGAGGACCATCCCCTCGACTATGGCGACTTCGAAGGCACCATCCCGGAAGGCGAATACGGCGGCGGCACCGTCATGCTGTGGGATGAAGGCACCTGGGAGCCGGTCGGCGATCCGCATGAGGGCCTTGAATCCGGCGATCTCAAGATGCGCCTCAACGGCAAGCGGCTGAAGGGGGAGTACGTTCTCGTCCACATGAAGGGCCGCGACACCAAACGCAAATCCGGTGCCCCGCGCGAGAACTGGCTGCTCATCAAGCATCGCGACAAATATGCCCGCGACGATGGCCCGCTGCTGACGGAGCGCTTCACCAAATCGGTCTCGAGCGGCCGGGATCTCGACGGCATCGCCAGGGGCCTGAAGCCGAAGAAGGGCTCCACTACCCCCGCCGAAAACGTCTGGCACTCCGATGCCGGACCCAAGGCGGCCGAAAAACCGGCGAGCAAGAAGGCTGCTGCCGGCTTAAAGCTCCCGACCAGGGCCAAGGCCAAGCCCGAGGCCCTGCCCGACTATCGTCCGCCGCAGCTCGCCACCCTGGTCTCCGAGGTGCCGGATGGCCCCGGCTGGGTCTTCGAGATGAAGTACGACGGCTATCGCTGCCTCGCCGCGGTGTCGGGCAGTTCCGTGCGCCTCTATACCCGCACCGGTCAGGACTGGACCGACAAGTTCGCGGCCATCGCCCCGGCCTTCGAAACCCTGACCGCGGGCAGCGCCCTGATCGACGGCGAGCTCTGCGCCTTCGACGACAAGGGCCGCACCGACTTCTCGACCCTCAAGACCAACCTGTCGACCGGCGGGCCCCTCACCTTCTTCGCCTTCGGCCTACTCGAGCAGGATGGTGAGGACCTAACCCGCCTACCCCTCGCCGAGCGCAAGCAGCGCCTCGAAGAACTCCTCGGCAAGGCAGGGGCGAACCCGATGGTCCAGTTCTCGACCCATGTTGCCGGCAATGGCCAGAAGGTATTCGAAACCGTCTGCCGGGCCGAGCATGAGGGCATCATCGCCAAGCGCTCCGACGATCCCTACCGGGGCGAGCGCACCCGCTCCTGGCTCAAGATCAAGTGCTCGAGGCGCCAGGAGTTCATCATCGCCGGCTGGTCGCCATCGACCCGAAAGAAGACCTTCGGCTCCCTGCTCATCGGCACCCTGGAGGATGGCAGGCTCGTCTATCGCGGCCGCGTCGGCACCGGCTTCACTCAGGCGGATTCCCGCGCGCTCCAGCAGGAGCTGGATCGCCGCGCGCGCAAGACCAGCCCGTTCGACAAGGTGCCGCGCCCCATCGCCCGCACCGCCCGCTGGGTCGCGCCGGAACTGGTGGCGGAAGTCGCCTTCACCGAGTTCACGCCCGATGGCGTCCTGCGCCACCCCTCGTTCCTCGGCCTGCGCGAGGACAAGCCGGCCGCCGAGATCACCATCGAAAAACCGGCCGACAGCCCAGAGGAGGCGCCGGCACCGGCGGTCGCGCTCAGCCCGCAGGCCGGAATCCACGCCGCAGAGGCGGCCGGCGTCAGGCTGACCAGTCCCGACCGCGTCGTCTATCCCGGCCAGGGCGTCACCAAAGCCGACCTCGTCGCCTATTACGCCGCCGTCGCCGAGCGCATGCTGCCCTATATCGAGCAGCGTCCGCTCAGCCTCGTGCGCTGTCCGCAGGGCCGCGCCAAGTACTGCTTCTTTCAAAAGCATGACACCGGCGCCTTCCCCGACCAGATGAAGCACATTCCCATTGCCGAGAAGGACGGGCATACCGAGGAGTACTTCTATATCGAGGATCTCGCCGGCCTCATCGCCGGCACCCAGATGAACGTGCTCGAATGGCACCTGTGGGGCGCCCGCATCAGGGATGTCGAGAAGGCCGAACGGCTGATCTTCGACATCGACCCTGACGTCGGCCTCGACTTCGCCGAGGTCAGGCGCGCCGCCGCCGACATCCGCGATCTGCTCGCCGAGATCGGCCTCGAAACCTACCCGCTCGTCAGCGGCGGCAAGGGCGTCCATGTCATCGCCCCGGTGCGCCCCACCCTCGAATGGCCGGAGGTGAAGGCGTTCTGCAAGGGCGTCGCGAACCTGCTCGCCGATCGCGAACCCGAGCGTTTCACCGCCAATATCCGCAAGGACAAGCGCAAGGGACGGATGTTCATCGATTACCTCCGCAATGAGCGTGGCGCCACCGCCATCGCCCCCTGGTCCACCCGCTCCCGCGAGGGCGCCCCCGTCGCCGTGCCCATCACCTGGAGCGAACTCGAGACCCTGCGGGCCGCCAACCAGTTCTCCCTCCCCGAAGCCGCCGCCCGCGCCCGCCAGCCCGACCCCTGGAAAGGCTACTTCACCACCACCCAGTCCATCACCACGAAGATGCGCAAGGCCGTCGGAGCAGACTGAGTTCCCCCATCTCTCCCGCCCCCCAGGGGTGCCCCGATGTCTCCTCCCCCTCCCCCTTCAGGGGGAGGTAAGGTG
>JAEZHZ010000229.1 GCA_023436745.1 Pseudomonadota bacterium
GCTCCCCTGCTTTTTGGTGCTCCGTTGTCGCCCTTCGAATTGCGTCCGTTCCAGTGGAGTGATGTGCCGGCCATCACTGCCATCTACCGCCACTATGTCGAGCACTCCGTCGCCACCTTCGACCTGACCGCCCCCGCCGAGACCGCCATGGCCGAGAAGTTCGGCCACATGCGCGAACAGGGCCATCCCGTCGTGGTGGCCACCGATGGGACCGGGGCCGTACGCGGCTATGCCTATGCCTCGGTCTACCGGCCGCGGCCGGCCTATCGGTTCACCTGCGAGGATTCGGTCTACTGTGCGCCCGATGCGCAGGGGCAGGGGCTCGGGCGGCAGATGCTCGAGCGGGTGATCGTTGAATCGCGCCAGTTCGGCTTCCGGCAGATGATCGGCGTGATCACCGCCGAGGGCGCAGGCTCGATCCGTCTCCACGAAAAGCTCGGCTTCCGCCACATCGGCCGGCACGAAAAGCTCGGCTTCAAGTTCGACCGCTGGCTCGACATCGTGCACATGCAGCTCGAACTGTAGCGGTTTACCCGAGGCTGTCGGCGAGCCGCAGGAGCTCGCCCCTGGCGTCCCCGTCGATCATGGCGCCATGCGAGACGATGATCCGCCTAAGGCCCGGCAGTGCCGCCCACTCGCGAAACTGGGCGGCCACGGCCGGCCTGTCGGTGACAACGCGCCGCGCGAACATGCGCGGCACCTGCGGCCGGCGCCCGGCAAACCCCATCAACGACAGCACGAGCTTCATCAGCCCACGCGCGTCCCCGACGTTGCCGACGAGATCGTTGAGGACGAGCGTGACGCCGCCCGAACTGGTGACCAGCAGCGCGGATTCACGCTCGCCGGTTCCCGGCACGGTGAAGAAGCGAACCGAGGGATCGGCAAGGACGTCGGTTGTGGCGTCGACCGGCACCACCTCCTCGACCATCGCTCGCGCCGCCTCCGGCGTCACCACCCGCAATTGCGGGTACCGGGCCTTGAAGGCGGCGGCATCGTGCCGATGAAAGCCATTGGGCACGACCAGATAGCGCGGCGGGCCAAGCTGCTCCAGCCGCCCGAACTCCGTCTCCGACAACCGGATGGCGCTGAAGATCACGAGTGAGCCATCGGCGAGTCGGGCGACCGTCATCCGGCGTGGCAGCGGCCCGGGGGGCATGGCGATGATGCCGTCCACGATCCAGAGGTTCTCGGCCAGCGCGGTCAGCGGACCGTGCGGCTCCCCGTCGAGTGTCGTCATTCCCGCCTCCCCACGACGCAACGCCCTTCCAGCTTACCCGCTCGCCTGCCGGAGTCCCAGATTTTCCTGGTGCCTGCCGCCACGATTGCGCCGCCATCGCTGTGCTAGATTTGTACGGCGGGCACAGGAGCGCCCCGGGGGGATTTCATGCAGCTCAAGCCGAACGCCTACCGTCTCAACGAAACCGTCAAGGGCGTCGAGACCATGACCCGCTTCGCGCTGGCGGTGCTGGCGCTGGCCTCGGGCGTCTATACCTATCTCGGCGTGCGCGGCATCCTCGATGGCTCCGCCAATTTCGTGTTCTTTGCCGCCATGATCTACTCGGCGGCCGTGTCTGTCGCGATCTATGCCTTCTGGAGCTTCATGCTCCGCTTCGTGCCGCTGGTCACCGGCGGGGTTCAGCGCCTTGCGCTGTTCGCCACCATGGCCATCGGCTGCGCCATGATCATCGCCATGTCCAGCTGGCTCAACGCGGCGGCGCTGGCCGGGTCCGCGGCGACCGAGCAGCACATGGCGGTGACGCTGCAGGGCTATGCCGAAGACCTGGATCTCGCGCACTCCAATGCCCTCGCGGCCCAGAGCCTGCTGCCCGACGTGGAGCGGGCGGCGCAACGCTTTGCCGGTCTCGCCGCCGACGAGCGGGAATCCGGCGCGCTGACCGGCACCACGGGCTCGGGCAGCGTGGTGCAACTGCTCACCCAGATGTCGACCCAGATGAACCAGCTCGCTGCCAGCATCATCGGCTCGCGCGAGGAGGTGAGTTCGCTGTTCGCACAGGGTTCGGAGCGGCTCGCGACCATGCGCGAACTGGTCTCCACGCCCGGGGAGGTCGGCCCGCGCGCCGATGCCTTCCAGACCGAAGCGGTGCAGCTTTCGGCCGTGATCGCGGCCCTGCAGCAGACGGGCATCGCCGCTTCGGTGAAACGTGCTTCCGCAGATCTTGCCGCCGGCTTCATCGCGCCGGTAGCCGATGGCAGCACTGCGGACCTTGCCAGCCGGCAGGACCGGGTGATGGCGACGGTACAGGGCGCCGTCGGGGTGCAGTCGGCGGCGCTGACGGCGGCCGCGGACGAGATCCTTGCGACTCCGCCGGTGGAGCAGCGGCGCTTCGTGCCGCTGTCGAGCGCGGAGGCGGTGATCCGCTACTGGCAGGACTTCATCCCCTCCTGGGCGGGTGCGATCTCCATCGACCTGCTGCCGGTGGTGCTGGTGCTGGTGCTGATGATCGTCAACGACGCCATGCGGCGGGATTCGGAATCGCTGGAAGCGGCCGAGAACATCACGGCCGCCGAGATGCTGCGGGCGATGGCGCTGTTCCGGCAGATGGAGGGCGCGGCCCCGGTGGCCGCACCGGCACAGCCAGCGCCCGCCGAGAGCGAGCCCGGAGAAATCGAAACCGAGCCTCGCGACGAGCCGCTCACCGCAGCCGCCGACGAAGCAACCGTGACCTCCCTCGATGCCGTCCAGCGCAAGCGCACGGACGGCCCGCGTCCGGCATGAGCACGGCAGAGCCCGTCCACCACCGCTCGCTCTACCGCCGGTTCCTGCACGGGGTGGAGCGCGTGGAGGACGGCGCGATCCTGCGCTTTGCCTTCTTCGCCCTGCTGATCGGCACCGTGTCGGTGCTCTATGTCGACTTCCGCGAACTCACCGCCGGGGACGGCACGTCCCTGAGCGCCCCGACGCGGCCGATCCTGCCGCCGGCCCTCGAGGGCCCGGGGCAGGGTGCCACTCCCGAGATCACCAGCGACCCCGGCCTGCTCGCCGATCCGCTCGTCGTGGCGCTGCGCACCGGTGGGGAACTTCATCTCACCGGTTCGTTCGAGCCGGGATCGGCGGAGAAGGTGCGCAGCGAACTCGAGGCGCGGGGCGAGTACGTTGCGACGGTGGTGCTGGAATCTCCCGGTGGCTCGGTCGAGGATGCGCTGTCTATCGGCGCCATGATCCGCGAGCGCGGGCTGGCGACGGAAGTGCGGGCGGGAGCGCTTTGCGCATCGTCCTGCCCACTGGTCTTTGCCGCGGGCGTGGAGCGGCGGGCCCCGGCGGAGGCTGCGATCGGGCTCCACCAGATCTATGCCGCCGCGATCAGCGCCGATCCGGCGAGTACGTTCAGGATGGCGGGCACCGCGATGGCCGATGCCCAGGCGATGACCGCGCGCATTCTCGCCCATCTCACGGCCAGCGGCGTAGATCCCGCGCTTTGGCTCCATGCGCTGGAGACGCCGCCCAACCAGCTCTATTATCTTTCGGGCGAGGAGATGGAGCGCTACCGGCTCGTCACCCTAACCCATGATAGCGATGCTGAGGCGATGGAACCGGCGGAGAGCTAGCTCGTTCGAGCTGGCGCGAAGGTCCGCAGAGACCGAAGCGAGGGGAGGTTACCATGACTCGCATTCAGACACTCATCCGCCATCGCGACATCCAGAACTGGGTGACGGACCGCAAGGGCATTCCAGCCATTGCGCGGGTTCGCAACCGCTTCGGTGAGGCACGGTCCCTGCTGAAGCTGAGCTTCGACCGGCGCCGCAAGCAGGATCATGCCAGCCAGGACGATGGGCTGAGCCCGTGTTCCTGGAGCGCATGGCTGGCGGAACTGGACCGCCAGCAACTGGCGCTCAGGGTCGATCCGACGCTGAATTATTATGAACTGGTGGCCCGGCGCGAGTCCAACGATCAGCTTGCCTGACGGGCGCCCGGATCGCGGCTGGCGGGCGGCGCCACCACCATAGCGGGACGCGCCGTTTCGTCCGCCGCGACGCACACGCGGTTGCGGCCGCTGCGCTTGGCGTCGTAGAGCGCTGCGTCGGCGCGGCGAATAACATCGGACAGGCGATCGTCAGGGCGTACGGTGGCGATGCCGAAGCTGGCGCTGTGATCGGTCCCCGACACCGCGGCGGCGGCCGCGAAGCCGCTGCGCACCGCCTCGGCAAACATCCGCGCCGTGGCGAGGCTTGCCCCCGGAAGGACGATGGCGAATTCCTCGCCGCCGACCCGCCCGAGCAGGGTGCGATCGTCGCTGGTGGCGACGAGTATGCGTGCAAAGGCGACGATGACGCGGTCGCCCGCCTCGTGACCGAAGCGGTCGTTGATGGACTTGAAATGGTCGAGGTCCGCGACCATCACCGCAACGGGGGTGCCATTTCGCTGCGCCACTTCCAGCGCCTTGGCCGCCCGGCTCTCGAAGCCGCGGCGGTTCAGCAGCCCCGACAGGATGTCGGTCTCGGATTGCTCCGTGATCTCGGCCATCACGTCCCGCATCAGGATGAGCAGCGACAGCAGGCCATTGGCGACAAGCAGGACCGCCCCGATGGTCTGGGAGTAAGCGGCATAGGTCGAACTCAGATAGGCCTGAGCGTCCTCACCGGAACCGAACCCCACAGCGAGCAGCGGCTTCACCAGGAAGTGCAGCGACGACACCACGAACAGCACGAGCAGCGCGATGTCGAGCGCGCGCTTGCGGGGGTATGACGCCAGCACCGCGACTGCCACCATCTGCACCGCCGCATACGGCGCCTGGTAGAGCATGTTGCGCAGCAGATTGTCGCGCGGCATGTCGAGCGTGGTGATGTTGATCAGCAGCGAGGCAATCACGATGCCGACCAGCAGCCGCCAGTGCGTGGCCACGCGATAGTGGCGGCCGAAGCCGAAGACGCCGCTCGCCAGCGCCAGGAGGAAGATCGCAAAGATGGCGAAGCTCACCGGCCGGTGGTCGTCCTGATAAGGCAGGACGAACTCGAGGACCAGGTAGAGCGAACCGAACCCGTAGGAGAAGGCGAGCCAGGGCGCGCCCTTGGCCGAGCGCTTCTGTGCGGCCACAACCGCGAATGCTGTGGCGAAGATGCCTGCGATGAACAGGTTGATCGCCAGGACGAAGGCTGCGGCGCTCATTGAGGGTGGCGGTTCGTGAAATCGGCGGCACCCTAGCGGCGGAGATGAAACGAGACGTTAATGCGCCTCACGCATTCGCCGCGATGCCAAGCGATTCGGCGAGGAGCCGGTACGAGCGCCGCCGCAGGTCATAGGAATGGATGGTGGTGGTGATCATCACCTCGTCGGCGCCGGCGGCCTTTGCCTTTTCGGTGATGGTCTCCGCCATGCGCTCCGGGCTGCCGACCAGCCACAGGCTGGACTGCTGGTCGATGACCTGCTGCTGCTGGGGGGTCAGGCGGTGTTCCATCGCCTTTTCCGGGGAGGTCAGCTGGCGCTGCTCGCCGGTGACGAAGCGGGCCC
>JAEZHZ010000239.1 GCA_023436745.1 Pseudomonadota bacterium
GCCCGACAACCAAGATGCCCTGATCGACCGCGTCGCAGGCGCAAATCGCAATACGGTGGTGGTGTTGGAAACTGGCGGATCGGTTTTAACCCCGTGGCGGAGCCGTGTCGCCGGCATCGTCGCCAGCTGGTTTCCCGGCACTCAAGGCGGCGAAGCGATCGCCGACGTCCTGACAGGTGCGGTCAATCCATCGGGACATCTTCCTGTCAGCTTCATCGACAAGCTGGCACAGCTGCCCCATGAGCGGCCGCCCGCAGAGGGTGAAGTCCGCTACACGGAAGGGTCGATCGTGGGCTATCGCTGGCTTGACAGCCGCAAGCACAAGCCGGCCTTCCCCTTCGGCCATGGCCTGTCCTACACCAGCTTCGGCTATGGCGGCCTGAGTGCGCTGGCAAATGGGGCATCGGTGTTGACACGTTTCCGCGTGACAAACAGCGGCCGCCTGCGTGGCAAGGACGTCGCGCAGATCTATGTCTCGGGGCCAGGGCTGGATGCGCCCATACGCCTCGGCGGCTTTCAGAAGCTCCATCTTGCCCCTGGCGAGAGCGTGGATGGGGCAGTGACGATCGATCCGCGCATGTTCGCCACCTTCAACCGCGCCGACGGCGGCTGGAAGATCAAGGGCGGTACCTACCGCGTCCACCTTGCTCGATCATCCCGCGACATCGTGTCGAGCGTGCCGGTAACACTACCAGAGATGACGTTGCCGATGCATCGCTGAGGAACGTCTGGCGCGCCTGCGGTATTCTCTGAGCCGGAATGGACCAACATCCCCTGCGGCGCTGATCGACGATCCGCGCGGCGCCCTTTCCGTCGTCGGACCCCACCCTGCTCGTGAAGCGGTGAGCCCAACTGCAGGTGAGCCCAACTGCAAAGGTGTATGCTGTTGAGAGGCGAACTTGAGCCGACCTGCGGGGCGAAAGTGCCGGGGGTCAACTACTCAGTCCTTCTCCGCTGGATCCCGGTGTTGCACGCCCGTCTTGTCGACCTCAAAGCTTACCTCTCAGCTCTCGCCCGGATCGATGATGCCACCTCTACTAGAATCGTCCTCGGAAAGCTGGCGAGCGGAGATATCTTGATGAGCGTCATGCTGGGAGTGCTAGAAAGACGCGAGATCAAGTTCGCACTGAAACATGCTCTGACTACGAAAGGAAATCCCAGGCCGGAGTTCCAACTTTTGTTCGCGAATGGCGCGCCCGGCATGAATATGATGGGCACTCAAATCATTGGGAAATTTCTGTGCCGATGGATCGATGACGTCCGCTTTGCGCCCCAATCCCGGTCATCCCGAACGTGTAATGTCGATCCTGAAACCTGCCGTTCGTTCAGGCAGCGGTTGGATGGCCGAGTTTGGGACAAAGCCGTCATTGCCGGATGCCCATCTGATTGACGGCTTTCGGTGAGAGCAGACATTCGAAGCAGGCGATCCATTGGGAGCTTTGATATTCGGACTGACTCAAACATCACATCTCTGAATGCGGTTCGGAGAGCATCTTCTCCAAACGCGACTTGACGGGACCGGCTGGGGCTAACGAGATAGCCCGATGCAGATCTTCCGGCGCGTCGGCTTCGCGAAGAGCTTGGCGTAACGCCGGCTAGCGAGGGATTAACTGTCGCGCGCTGCGGGGGTGGGATTGATCGATTGGCGTATCTTTTACGCTAAGATGGGACGAGCGATGCTTTGCATACGATCAGGGAGGCTGCACCGAAGACCATCAGCACCCGCTGACGCGAGAGAGCGGCGAGATCCTAGTGCTGTCGACTGCCTCTGCGAGGACCTCTCTTCCATAGAGAGCAGAGACAGCTGCAGCTCGCTGCGCTAGAGCCTGCCGGAGTTCGTGCGGCTCAAGCACTGGCCGGTTCTCCCGACGCGGCGGCGTGCCCATGGTTGCAGACCCCCAGAGGCGGTTCTTCGGCCCGGAAGGCCGAGCGGCTGAGACGGTGAGTGTGGCGATGCCCCGATTATGCGCGGATGTCACCCGATCGGCGCGCGCGGGTCAAGCGGAACAGCTATGCGTCATTGACCTATGCTCCATTGACGCATAGATAGGCGGCATGACCAGCTTGCAGACCATCGTCGAGCTGCCGGAGTTCCTGCGGCGCGCGAAGGCCATCATGACCGACGACGAGCGGGCGGCGCTGGTGTACTATATCGCGGCCAACCCGGAGGCGGGCGTCTCGCTGGGCGGCGGATTGCGCAAGGTCCGCATACCCCGCGAAGGAGGCGGCAAGAGCGGCGGCTATAGGACCATCTATGTCCTCGGCGGCGCGCATATGCCGATCTTTCTCGTCACCGTGTTCGCCAAGAACGAGAAGGACAACCTGACAAGGGCCGAGCAGGCCGCCGCCGTCGAGCTGGCGAAGGCATTGGTCGCAACCTATGGAGACCGCAGATGAGCGCATATGACAACATCATGCAGGGGCTGAACGAGGCGCTGGACTATGCCCAGGGCAAGGAGACCGGCGCAGTCGTCCACCAGATCGAGGTGCCCATCGTGGACGTGGCGGCGATCCGGGCCAGCACGGGCCTCTCCCAAGGGGCGTTCGCGCGCAGCATCGGCGTCGCCAAGGGCACGCTGCTCAACTGGGAACATGGCCGCCGTCATCCCACCGGCCCCGCCCAGGTTCTGCTCGCCATGCTGGCCAAGAAGCCGTCGCTGGTGAGCGAGCTGCTGCGCTGATCCTCTAGCCGTCCTCTTCGGCTGCCTCGACATCGAGCGCGGCCAGGAGGGCATGGGCCTCCCCGGCATCATTCTCATGACGGCGCGGCGCGATCGGGCGTCCCGGATGGGTGGTGCTGTGGATCTGCTTCAACATGCGGATGCTGATCTGGGGAGGTGGACAGCTCGGTGTGCCCCAGCATGGCCTGGATGAACCGGATGTCAGCCCCATTCTCCAGCATGAGCGTCGCCATGCTGTGTCGGAACAAATGGAAGGAACCGCGCTTGCCGATGTCGGCCGCGTCCACATAATCGCGCACGAGCTGGGCCATTCGGTTGGGCACGAACGGCTCGCCGAGCGTGGTCAGGAACAGCGTGCCGTCATCCTGACCGCAGGCGAAGCCGGCACGCACATCATCGCGATATTTGCCGATCCATGCGAGGGCGCGGTCGCCCACCGGCACCATCCGGTCCTTCTTGCCCTTGCCTTGGCGCACCATCAGCGTGCCGCGATCGGCGTCGACGTCATAGAGGTCCAGGTTGATCAGCTCCATGCGCCGGATGCCGATGGAGTAGAAGGTCTCCAGCATGGCGCGGTCGCGGATGCCGATGGGCGTGGCGAGGTCGGGCATGGCCAGCACCGTCTCCACCTCGCGGAGGTTGAGCACATGCCGGCGCAGACGCCGCTCCATGCGGGGCAGGTCCAGGTCGCTGGCCGGATTATAGAGGATGTGGTTGCCCCGCGCGAGCCACTTGATACAACAGCGGCACCGCCTGTCTCGCAGGCAGCGCCGTCTGTCTACCTAAATTTAGATGTGCAGACAACAGCTTACCCCGCAGGGGGAGCCACTGCTTTTATCTTGCAAACGCTCCTGACCCTTCTGCCATCTTCAATGGGCCACGATCACATCCCCACCCCGATCAAACCCATCGGGATTGCGTCCGGTCAGTGATGAACGAAGTCAAATACGACGACCGCAAGCCACAGAACACCGCTCAATAGGATAGGCCATCTCTGCATGAGACGAGCCGTCGCCACATACCACCAAACCCCGTCTACGACTAAGAACACAACTAATACCGGAAGTGCACCTAATCCCCACACCATAGATGGCCCGGCTATGGCAGGATCAAGCCCCGCCTCCTCAGGGATAGCCCACGCCAGTGATGCATTCTTAAGATAAAAGGCCATCGCAACAATGTTGACGATCAGTAGTGCCCAGCTAGCCGCCCGCTTCATTGGCCCGGCTCGCTGCAAGAAATAGATACGTCACCGGCTGCGGCATCCCAGCCAATCTCTTGCCCCATGATCTGCTCGTCCGAAAACCGCTTCCGCTTCATCAAATCCGGCAGTTGATCCGCCGATGAACGAGATCGCGCCCAAATCACCGCTTTCCCCCGCAACATCAACACCTTGCACCAGCGAAGCTTCGCGTACGGTGTGCCGGGTAACCGCTCCCATACTGCCCGCCTCGCTCCGGTGACTGCACCGGTTCGTTCAATGCCGGCTTCCAGCCTCTCCGATCGCATGGCGCAAGCCGCAAACCCGGATTGATGGACAGATCACCACCAAAATAGGCAGCGATTATATTGGTGCGGCACTTGCTTTAGTCGGTGCAAGACAGATCACCTGGCCGTCATGACGTTGGGGTAGCACGTTCGCAACATCAACATGGATGTGTTTGCTAAAGTCCGAATTAGCGAAGTCTGATTTGAAAGCAACTGACTTCGCATTGCAAACGTGTACTACGATTGAGTAAGGCCCATCCCATGAAACTTGAACGTCACTACCGCCTTTTACCTCAAAAAGTTGTTCCGAAATCCCTTTGAAAGTCCCACCGCCGGAAACGATCATTGCACGGGAATTGGACGTGCAGCAGGCACCCAAATCTTCTCCATATATCTCGATACTATAATCGCCGTTAGGTGATTTTAAAACCTTGCTTGGAGTATCTCCGCGGGAACAGCCTACCAGCAGCAGACAGAGCGATGATAAAACAATGATAGTCTTCATGTTCAGCGCCCCTGGCAACCGCTGCGATAATAGGCTTGCCCGCGATCGATCATCGCATCTTGATCTTCAAAAGTTCCATACTCGCGGAGTGAGTAGAGATCGGCTCCCACGTGGCTAAAGTCACCGTATCCTAGGGTTCAGACTCATTCACATCCAGAATGCCACGGCGGCGGCGAGGCTTACGGCTGAGAGGAAGTTTCTGGCCAGCTTGTCGTAGCGGGTAGCGATGCGGCGGAAGTCCTTGAGGCGGCAGAACA
>JAEZHZ010000275.1 GCA_023436745.1 Pseudomonadota bacterium
GTTGGAGCCGAGCCGCTCCACCGTCCGCTCCTGGATCACCCGCTGCACCTTGGCCTGGGCCATGAGCGGCATCGATTCGATCTCGTCCAGCAGCAGCGTGCCGCCATTGGCGAACTCGAACTTGCCCAGCCGCTGCTCCCGCGCCCCGGTGAACGCGCCCGCGTCGTGGCCGAACAGTTCCGATTCGAGCAGCTCCGCCGGGATCGCGGCGCAGTGCACCGCCACGAACGGCCGGCTGGCGCGCTGCGAGAAGTCGTGAAGGCAGCGCGCCACCACTTCCTTGCCGGTCCCGGTCTCGCCCGTGATGATCACGTCGGTGGGGATGGGGGCTAGCGCCCGAACGGCGCGGCGCAGGTCCTCCATCACCGGAGACGAGCCGATCAGCCGCGCCGCCAGTTCGTTCTCCCCGCCGTCCAGCCGTCGCCTCAGGTCCGCCAGTTCCCGCTTGAGCGCGGCCTGGCTCACGGCTCGGCGCAGGCTCGCCACCAGTTGGTCCGGTACATATGGCTTCTGCAGGAAGTCGAAGGCGCCCGCCCGCATTGCGTCGACCGCCATTGGCACGTCTCCGTGCCCGGTGATCAGGATGACTTCTGCGGGGATGGCCCGGTCGCGCACCGTGCGCAGCAGCTCAATGCCCGAGAGCCCCGGCATGCGCACATCGCTGAGCACCACGTCTGGGCGGACGTCGTCGAGCATGGCCAGCGCCTCCGCCGTGTTGCTCGCCACCTGGGTGCCAAATCCCGACAGCCGCAGCCACTGGGCCAGCGCCGTGCGCACCATTTCCTCGTCGTCGACGATCAGGACGGTCGGTTCGCTCATGCGGTGATACTCTCGCTGCTTGCCGCAGCTGCCATGAGCGGCAGCCGCACGGTGAAGGTGGCCCCGTGCCCGGGCCGGCTGCGCACCGAGATCGTGCCGCCGAGATCGCGCACCAGCCCGTAGGAGATGGAAAGCCCGAGCCCGAGTCCCCGGCCGGCCTCCTTGGTGGAATAGAACGGGTCGAACAGGTTCGACACCTCTGCAGCGGCGACGCCAATGCCGGTATCCGACACCTCGATCGCAACCTGCCCGCCTTCGTCCTCGATGCCGATCGACAGCACCCGCACCGATGCGTGCTCCATGGCGTCGGCTGCGTTGGTGATGAGGTTGATCATCACCTGCTCGAGATGAACCGGGTTTCCCCGCACCGTCATCGCCCGTGGCGGACGCTGGTATTCGGTATCCACCCCGAACGCCCGCAGCTTGTGGTCCACCAGGTCGAGCGCATTGCTGATCACGCTCGTCAGGTCTGCCTCCATCGGGGCAGCGCTCTGCTTGCGGGAAAAGGTCTTGAGATGGCCGGTGAGCCCCGCCAGGCGGTCCACCACCTTGTCCATGGTGGCCAGGAGGCTGCCGATCTCGGCATCCTGTCGTTGCGCCGCCAGCAGCTTGGCGCTGGCAAGGTGCGTAGTCAGCGCCGCCACCGGCTGGCTCACTTCATGTGCAACGCCCGCCAGCGCCTGCCCGAGGCTTGCGAGTTTCGCTGCCTGCACAAGGCTCGCCTGCGTCTCCGCCTGCGCCTTCTCTGCAGCGACGCGCTCCGCGATCTCCGCCCGCAGGGCCTCGTTGACGATGTGCAGATCCTCGGTGCGTTCGGCCACCCGCTGTTCCAGCCGCTCGTGGTCGGCCAGCCGCTGGGCAATCTGCCGTCTTCGCTGCATCAGCAGCACGACGAGCAGCAGCAGGGCTGCAGTGCCGAGCGCGGCGGCGCCGGCAGTGGTGACGGCACCGGCGTGGAGCGGTGCCAATGGGGTGAACGACGCCAGCCGCCAGCCATGCTTGGGCAGTCTCAGTTCGCGCAGCAGGAAATAGCCGGACGTCTCCGGATCGTTCCCGGCAATATGGGCAAACTCCGCCCCCCGTGACGGCCAGCGGTCGGTGATGATGCCGACGTTCTCGATGCCGGCGTCGCCATAGCGCTGCTCGGTGGCCGCCGCCTCCACCCGGTCGCCCGGGATGGTCTTGAGCGGCCGGTAGCGCCAGTCTGGCCGCGTCGACAGGATGGAGACGTCGTTGACGTCGAGGATGGCGATGAGCTCGCCTGACCGCCACCACGTCGCCTCGATCTCGCCGAGGTTGATCTTGGAGACCGCAACGCCCAGCGGCCCGTCCGGCCCGTCCACCCTCTGCGACAGAAACTGCCCCGGCACATTGGTGGAGATGCCGAACGCATAGTACTCCGCGTTGCCGTCCTCCATGGCGTCGGCAAAATAGGGTCGAAACACATAGTTGGTGCCGACCAGGCTGGTCAGCGTCCACCAGTTACTGGCCGCCACCACTGCGCCGGTGCCGTCCATCAGGAACAGTTCGCTCGCCCCCGCGGTCTCGTTCAGCTTGCTGAGAAAGCCGTTTGCGGCCTCGATTGCCTGCGGGTCCCCTGGGTCCTCGAGCGCTGCCCGTGTCTCGCCCGCCTGCGAGATGGCCACCGGCAGGTAGTGGAAGCGCTCGATGATGGCCTCGAGTGTGCGGTCGAACAGGGCCAGTCGCCGCTGGGCGCCATCCCCGGCTTCCGAGATGGCCCTTGAAAGCGTCACCTCATAGGCGATCCAGCCGACCAGCAGCATTGCTGCCAGTCCGCCACCCAGCAGCGCCAGATGGTGCCGCTCGACGCGCAAACTCTGAACGCCCCTCCAACCCAAGCACGGCTCCTCTGGAGGCGTCGGCAAGATGTTGCCGGCGACTTGCGGACAGATGAGCAACTTTTTGCCGACAGCGCCAGCGCTATCGCGGCGAAAGTGCATGGCTGCCCTGCGCCCGTTGCGTGGCACGCCGTTTGCTACCTCCATTGCAGGCCCGCGGAGGCATCGGGCCACCCAACACGGGAGGAGAAACCAATGAACAAGACAACCAGCCTGATCGCTGCGGCCCTCGTCGCCGGCACTGCCCTGGCGGCCCCATCGGCCATGGCGCAGGAATACCCCGCCCAACCCATCACGATCGTGGTGCCATTCTCGGCCGGCGGCCCCACCGACACCGTGACGCGTCTCGTGGCGGCGGCGATGAGCGACGACCTCGGCCAGCAGGTGGTCGTGCAGAATGTTGGCGGCGCTGGTGGTACCCTGGGCGCGGGTCAGGTCGCGGCCGCCCCCAACGACGGCTATACGCTGCTGCTGCACCATATCGGCATGTCGACGGCGCCCGCTCTCTACGCCAGCCTGCCTTACGATCCGACCACCGACTTCGCCACGATCGGCCTCGTCACCGAGGTGCCGATGACCATCGTCGCCCGCAAGGACTTCGAGCCACAGACGCTCGAAGACCTGATCGCCTACGTCAAGGAGAACGGCGAGAACGTCACCTATGCCAATGCCGGCATCGGTGCCGCGAGCCAGCTCTGTGGCCTGCTGTTCATGGACGCTCTCGACACCCAGATGACCGAGGTGCCGTATCAGGGCACCGGCCCGGCCATGACGGACCTGCTCGGCGGTCAGATCGACATGATGTGCGACCAGACCACCAACACCACGTCCCAGATCCAGGCCGGCGAGATCAAGGCCTACGCAGTCACCACTGCGGACCGCATCGATGTGCTGCCCGATGTGCCGACCATGGCCGAGGGCGGCATCGAGAACTTCGAACTGGCCATCTGGCACGGGCTCTACGCCCCGGCCGGTACCGATCCTGCCATCATCGAGCGCCTCACCCAGTCGCTGCAGGTGGCGCTTGCCGACGAGAGTGTGGCCACCAGCTTTGCCGATCTCGGCACTGCTCCTGTCAGTGCGGAGGATGCCACCCCCGAGGCGCTGGCTCAGCGGCTGGAGGAGCAGATCGCCCTGTGGGGTGAGGTGATCGCCGCCGCCGGCGTCTCTGCGCAATAGGCGCTTTGAACCGGTCTCCGGCCTTAGCGGCCGGGGACCTGCTGCACCAGGGGGGAGAAATGGTGGTCAACGCTTCCAGGAACGATCTGGCCTCGGCGGCCATGTTCATCGCTTTCGGCTCGTACTTCGCGCTCGAGGCCACGCGGTACGAGTTCGGCACGCCGTTCCGCATGGGGCCGGGCTTCATGCCGGTGGTGCTCGGCGGCATACTGGTGCTGCTTGGTGTGGCCGTCGCGATCAAGGGGCTGAACCATCCTGACGCCGACGCCCCGCCACCATGGCCATGGCGCGGCATCGCCCTGGTTCTCGGCACCATCGTGTTCTTCGCAGCCACCATTCGTGGGCTGGGCTTCATTCCCGTGGTGCTGATCTCGGGCTTCCTGACCGCACTGTCCAGCCGCCGCAACAACATGCTGTCCGCGCTGGTGATCAGCGTCGGCCTCTGCGTGCTGTGCTTTCTGATCTTCGTGGTCGGGCTGGGGCTTCTGGTGCCCTGGTTCGGGCCGTGGCTGCGATTCTAGGAGGCGCATGATGGATCTGATTTCTTCCCTTGCGCTGGGCTTCACCGTCGCGCTCGATCCCGTAAACGTCCTCTACTGCTTCCTCGGCGTGCTGCTCGGCACCCTGGTGGGCGTTCTTCCCGGCATCGGCCCCACGGCCACCATCGCGATGCTGCTGCCGATCACCTTCACGCTCAACGCCGAAACGGCCCTGATCATGCTGGCCGGCATCTACTATGGCGCCCAGTATGGCGGCTCAACCACCGCGATCCTCATCAACCTGCCGGGCGAGTCTTCGGCGGCAGTCACCGCCATCGACGGCTACCAGATGGCACGGCAGGGCAGGGCCGGTCCTGCATTGGCTTCAGCCGCGATCGGCTCGTTCTTCGCCGGCTCGGTCGCGACGCTCCTGCTCGCCTTCTTCGCCCCGCCCCTGGCCCGCGCAGCCCTGAACTTCGGGGCGCCCGAATACTTCTCGCTGATCGTGCTGGGCCTGCTTGTCTCCATTGCCCTCGCTCATGGCTCGATCCTGAAGGCGCTGGGCATGATCGTGCTTGGCCTGCTGCTCGGCATGGTCGGGCAGGACATCTACACCGGCCAGCCGCGCTTCACCTTCGGGGTGCGCGAACTATTCGGCGGGCTCAATTTCGTCGCCGTGGCGGTGGGCGTGTTCGGCATCGCCGAGATCCTCCGCAACCTTGAGCGCGAGAACGAGCGCGAGGTGGGTGTGAAGAAGGTGTCGAACCTCTGGCTCACCCGCGAGGACATGCGCCGCATCGTCATGCCCATCATCCGGGGCACCGGCATCGGCTCCGTCCTCGGCATCCTGCCGGGCGGAGGGCAC
>JAEZHZ010000080.1 GCA_023436745.1 Pseudomonadota bacterium
CCGCTGATCGACGCGCTGGGGGAATGGTGGGAGCGCTCCGCCGAAGGCGACCAGCAGGCCAATCCGGACGGGCTCGACATGGCGATTTCCATGACGAAGGGCTGACTACGCCTTCGACCTGCGCGACGGGGGATGGGCGGAAGATACGCTTGGTGGGAAAATGGCGGAGAGGAAGGGATTCGAACCCTCGAGACAGCTCATCACCATCTGCGCCCTTAGCAGGGGCGTGCCTTCGACCACTCGGCCACCTCTCCGGCAGGGGTGGTGGTAACGGGCGGTGTCGTTTGTGGCAAGCGGTTTTTGGAGAAGGGGCAGGCAACGGCCTCAGTGAGCGGTCGGGCCGCGGTATTTGGCTTCGTCTTGCCTGAAATCGGCGGTAAATCTTGGCCCGGAGAACGAATCGCGCTCTGGCGGCGGAGGTCGAGAATGGTGGGTGGCAACTGGTCCAGGACGTCACTTGCGCTCGCAGCAGTCCTGGTGATGGCGCCGGGAGTATCGGGGCAGCCCGCGAGCGTTCCACAGTCGGGGCCCTACCCACCCTCCCCCATCGAGGGCACCTGGCAGACAAAGCTCGAATCCCAGGTGACCATCGCGCCCTGCCCCGAGGGCTGGTGTGGCACACTGAGCAAGATCGTCGTGCCCAGCGACGGCCTGACGCCCGAGGAACTGGCAGCGGCGCTGCAGATGCCGGTCGAGAGCTTTACCGACATGCGAAACCCGGACCCGGCCCTGCGCGAGCGGCCGATGCTGGGGCTGCAAATGCTCACCCTCCGGCCGGGGAAGGAGCCGCATGTCTTCGACGGCGAGATCTACAACCCGCAGGATGGAAATACGTATTCCGGCTACATCGAGATGCTGGGGCCGGACGTGGTGCGGCTCCGCGGCTGCGTGCTGTTCAACGTCATCTGCCAGGGCGAGGACTGGGTCCGGGTGAGCCCCGAATCCCAGCTCGAGGCCCAGCAGTAGCTCAGCGCTGGTTGAAGAGGACCTTCTGGGCCTCCTTGTCGTCGGCGAGGCTCTTTTCCGCGACGTCCTTGCCCCAGGCGAGGCCACGCGCCACTGCCGGGCGGCTGCTCACGCGCTCAATCCAGGCGAGGACGTTGGGATAGGCTTCGCGGGTGATGCCGTAGCGCTCCCATGACTGGGCCCAGCCGATCGAGGCGACGTCGGCAATGGAATAGGTGCCGGTGATGTACTCGCGACCTTCGAGCTGCGTGTTCAGCACGCGGAAGAGCCGGTGCGTCTCGTCGGTGTAACGCTTCTGGGCGTAGGGGATTTTCTCCGGCGCGTAGACGTTGAAGTGGTTGTTCTGGCCGAGCATGGGACCAAAGCCGCCGACCTGCCAGAACAGCCATTCATCAACCTTGACCTGCTGGCGCATGTCGGTGGGATAGAGGCGCCCGAACTTCAGGCCGAGATACTTGAGGATCGCGCCCGATTCGAAGATCGAGATCGGCTGCCCCTCAGGTCCCTCGGGATCGACGATCGCGGGAATCTTGTTGTTGGGGGAAATGGCGAGGAACTCGGGCTTGAACTGGTCGCCCTTGCCGATGTCGATGCGATGGTAGGTCCACGGCACGCCCAGCTCCTCGAGCATAATGTGCACCTTCTGACCGTTGGGAGTGGGCAACGAGTAGGCTTCGATCGGCTTGGTCTGCATGCTCATGGCGGGTTCCGTGGTTGGGCGGTATGCCCTCCGGTATATCGGTAACTGACGATGAAGGGCAAGGCAGCAATGCCGCCCCGCCCTCCGATCAGGTTCTTTCGATCACCAGTTGCGGGGTGCCGTCGCCGCGCAGGGCGGGCGATATGCCCCGGATGTCGACGGTGCCGGACACACGCTTGCGCAGCGCCTCGAACATGAAGTTCGGCGTGACGTTGACCGGCTGGTCGAAGAGGATGGTCACCTGGTAGTGCTGCATGTCACCCATCATGTGCACGCCTATCAGCATGCCGCTGTAAGGCTGCGACAGGTAGGTGCCGCGCACGCGCTCGCCGACCTGAAAGGGTGCTGCGACCCGATCCGGCAAGGCCGCACGGGCGGTGTTCCAATCGCGATAGCCATGCGCGTGGGCAACTTCCTCGAGAGCGGCAGAGTGCGACAGGGGCATGCCCGCGCGGGCGCGCTCCTCGCGCAGGGCGCGGGCCTCGGCCTTGAGGCTGCGGGCAGATGGGGTGTCGAGTGAAAACGACATGACGAAGTCCTCTCATTCGCGATGAGGGCGTCTTGGTTCACGGGGGCTCGCATTGCCATGATGCGCCGGTGCGAAGATGAATGAGGGTTCGCTGTCCTGGCCTAGGCTGGACTTCACCATCGGACGCATGTCCGGCGAGCGGCGGGTGCCAGCAACCACGCGGGGATATGGGCTCGGGCAGGCCGCATGTCAATGACCCTCCCCGGCACGTCCCTGGAACGCGGGCATTTCTGTTAGTCTTGGACGTGGTTTAGGGCTATGCATGAGGGGAACATCTACTCGCCGTATGGGCGAGTCTGCCCTGACGGACCAACCATGATCGAGATCCTGTTCCTCCTCGTTGCCGCCTTTCTCGGAGGGGCGGTGAATTCGCTGGCGGGGGGTGGCTCGTTCATCGTGTTCCCGGCGCTCCTGTTCGTGGGGGTGCCGCCGGTGCTGGCTAACGCCTCGAATACCTATGCCGCCATGCCCGGCTATGTGAGCGGCGCGCTGGGGTACTGGAAATCTATGATGCAGTACCGGGACCGGCTGCTGGTCTACGGCATCATATCCATCGTGTTCGGCTATATCGGGGCCGAACTGCTGCTGGTGGTTTCGGACGAGCAGTTCGCGATGGTGGTGCCGTGGCTGATGCTGTTCGCGGTGCTGCTGTTCGTGTTCGGGAACCAGATCAATGCCTGGGTGGCGGCCCGGAACACGGGCGGCCGCGGGATGAAGGCGCTGGGGGCCGTGCTGCTGTTCGCGTTCCTCGGGGCCGTGTGCATCTATGGCGGCTTCTTCAATGCCGGGCTCGGCATCCTACTGCTGGCGTTTCTCGCGACGGCGGGTCTCACCGACATCCATGCGATGAACGGGCTCAAGCTCTACATCTCGACGCTGGTGGCGCTGGTCGCCGTGGTTCGCTTCGCCATTGGTGGGTCGATCGACTGGTACCATGGCTCCATCGCACTGGTCGGCGTGACGGTGGGCGGCTATGTGGCGGCGCGGCTCGCGAGGCACATTCCCACCCAGTGGATCCGCATGGGCGTGATCGTCTACGGGGTCGGCATGACCGGTTACTTCTTCTATCGCGCCTATGCCTGACCGCAGCACGACCTCTCCTAGTAAAGGACGGAGCGCCTGATCCACACCGCGACGTCGTGGAAGGCGGCTCCCCCGAATGGCGGCGCAGGCGTGGCATCCGTGAGGGCGTTGATGCCGGAGCCGCCGCGATGGGCCTTGTTCGGGTGGAGCCCTTCCGCCACCAGTACGCCGTGGGACATCCCGGTGCGCACGCGGGCTGTCAGTTCCACGCTGCCGCGGCGATTGCCGACGGTGACCGCGTCGCCATCCGAAAGGCCCAGACGACCGGCGTCCTCGGGGTGAATGAACACCGAGGGTGTGCCTTCGCGCCGCTGGCTTCCGGGCGTCTCATTGAAGCTCGAATTGAGGAAGGCGCGCGCGGGGCTCGTTGCCAGCCGGAACGGGTGCTCGCCGTCGGTGCGCTCGATGATATCCCAGTGGTCGGCGAACCGCGGCAGGTCGGCCGGATCGCAGGTCCAGACATAGCCCTTCCTGTCGGCAACCGCCTGCCAGTCCGGCGTGAAGCGGAAACGTCCGTCGGGCCAGCCGAACCCATCGCGGAAGTGCTGGTCATTCTCGGGGCGGGCGCGCTCGACGAAGCCGCTGACGGCGACCGTGTCGAGGTCCGGGTAACCTGACCGCCGGAAGGTTTCGGCGACGAAATCCCGCTCCGAGCCAGAAAAATCCGCCGGATCAAGGCCAAGCCGGAGCGCCAGGTCATTGATGACTTCGTGGTTCGAGCGAATCTCGCCCGGCCGCTCGACCAGTGCCGGTCCGTAGAGCACGCGGGTGTGGCCACCGCGCGTATAGTAGTCGTTGTGCTCGAGGAACATGGTGGCCGGCAGGACGATATCGGCGAACTCGGCTGTCTCGGTCATGAATTGCTCGTGCACAACAAGGAACAGGTCCTCGCGCGAGAGCCCCTGATGCACGAGGCGCTGGTCCGGCGCGACGGCGGCCGGATTGGTGTTCTGCACCAGCATGGCGCGCACCGGCCCGCCGCCGGCAAGGGCGGCCGTGTCCCCAGTCAGGATGGGTCCAATGGCCGACATGTCGAGCAGACGGGCCGCGGCCTTCTGCAGGTGATCGCCGGTGATCACGGACTTGTCGAGGCCCCAGGTGCCGGAATTGCTGTGCAGCGCCCCGCCCCCGCGGTGCTGCCAGGCACCGGTCATCGCCGGAATGCAGAGTGCGGCGTGCATCGCGGTCGAGCCGTTGCGCTGGCGCGTAAAACCGTAGCCGAGGCGGAAATAGGTGCGCGGCGTCGTACCGACGAGATGGGCGAAGCTGACTATGGCTTCAGCGCTGAGACCGGTAATCCCGGCGGCCCATTCGGGCGTGCGCGTCTTGAGGTGCGCCTCGAACTCGGGCGAGAAATCGGTATGCCGGGCCATGTAGTCGCGGTCGGCGAGGCCATCACGGAGCAGGACGTGCATGACGGCAACGGCCAGCGCGCCGTCGGTGCCGGGCCGCAGGATGAGGCCCATGTCGGCCTGGGCCATGGTGGCCGTCTCGTAGATGTCGATGACCACGATCCTTGCGCCGCGCTCCTTGCGGGCTCGCATCGCGTGGGTCATGACGTTGACCTGGGTATGCACCGCATTGGTGCCCCAGATGACGACGCAGTCGCTCTCCGCCATTTCCTCGGGGCTGACGCCGGCAAGGTGGCCGGTGCCGGCGATGTAGCCAGGCCAGGCCGTGCCGGTGCAGATGGTGTCGTACTGCCGCGAATAGCCCTTGGCGGCACGCAGCCGGTTGATGCCGTCGCGCTGCACATGACCCATGGTCCCAGCGTAGTAATAGGGCCAGATCGCCTCGGGGCCGTGCTCGGCCTCTATGCCGGCAAAGCGCGTGGCGATCTCGGCCATCGCCTCGTCCCAGGAGATGCGCTCGAACTGGCCGGAGCCCTTCGGGCCGACGCGCTTCAGCGGGTAGAGGAGCCGCTGAGGATGATGGATCCGCTCCGCGTAGCGGGCGACCTTTTCGCAGATGACCCCGGCGGTATAGGGATCGTCCTTGGCGCCACGAACGCGGCCGATGGTGCGCTCGTCGACCAGATCGACGTCGAGCGCGCAGGCCGACGGGCAGTCATGCGGACAAACGGAGCGGACGGTGCGGAGCGCGACGGGCTTGTTCATGGACAGAGGATAGTCCTCGGGGCAACCGGCGACAAATTGCTTGTGATGATCGGGGGTATTCGGCCGCGGAATGGGCGAGCAGCCATGACCGCCGGAGTGACCCGTCGGTTTGGGAAGAGGCAGAGCCCCGAAGCGATGGCGCCTCGTGAGTGATTATTGTGTGAGACGACATCGCCTCGGGGCGCCGGTTTTTGGATACGCACGCCGGCCTGATCCGGCGGGACCCACGCAGGACAGCG
>JAEZHZ010000347.1 GCA_023436745.1 Pseudomonadota bacterium
TAGCTACACACCCGGACCTTATGAAAAAACTTAGGGCGCCACTGGCGCCCTTTGTCAATTCACCTGCAACTACAGGTACTTAGGAAAAAACTTAGGTGGGTGCACAAGGACTCGAACCTTGGACCCGCTGATTAAGAGTCAGCTGCTCTACCATCTGAGCTATGCACCCGCTGCGCTGGAACGCGCCGGCACCAAAGTGGCGCCTCTCTAGCAAAGCGGTTCGGGCCTGTCCAGACGCCCGCCAAACTTTCCTGCGCCTTGTTTGCACCGGCACCGTTATGGCGCAGAACCGTGGAACCTGCCCGTGTGCCCTGCGATTTCGCGGAGACCAACAACCAAAGGGGACCAAATGACCGACGCGACTATCTTCGGAGTTTCCACAGCCTGGGTGCTATCCAGCATATGGTCGGCGCTGGTGGCGCTGATCGTACTGGTCGCCGGCTGGCTTCTGGCCAAGATCATTTCCCGCAATGTCGTCCGCCTGCTGCCTGAGCGGCTGAACCGCGACCACACCATCGTGCCGCTGTTCTCCCAGGTGGTGCGCTACGGCATTCTCGTCGTGACGCTGGTGGTGGTGCTGGCTCAGTTCGGAGTTGAAACCGCGTCGATCCTCGCCGTGCTGGGCGCGGCCGGCCTCGCCATTGCGCTTGCCCTGCAGGGGACGCTGTCCAACATCGCCGCGGGCATCCTGCTGGTGCTGCTGCGACCGTTCAATGTCGGCGACCAGATCGATGCCGATGGAATCGCCGGCACCGTCGTGGAGATCGGCCTGTTCGGCACGGAGATGCGGAACGCGGAGAACGTCTTCATGTTCGTGCCGAACTCGAAGCTCTCCAACGCCCGCATCACCAACTTCACGCGTGAGGCGGGCCGAATCGTCGAGTTGAAGTTCACCGTGCCGCGCACTGCCGAACTTGGCGTGGTGCGCCAGAGAATCATCGAAGGGCTCAACAGCGACTACGCAGTGCACAACGCCCGCACGGAAGTGGTGGTGGACAGCCTGAGCGACACTGCGGTGACACTGGCAGCAAGAGTGCCCGTGCGCAGCGGCGACTGGATGGCCGCCAGGAGCGAACTGCAGGAACGGCTGATGGCGACTCTCGATCGCGAGCGGGGCTTCTCCCCCGCAACCGCGTAAAACGGCGGCCGGCGCCGATGCGCCGGCCTGCAGAGGTTCAGGCGCGCTCGTGGCGCTCCCGGAAGGCGGTAAAATCCAGCACATTACTGGCCGGACGGTCCGGCTCCGGTCGGATGTCCTCGATGAGCGAGATGGTGCGCTCGATGATGTAGCGGATCTGTCGCGATTGATGATCGGAGCCGGCAAGAATCGTGGCGGCACGCTGCAGGTGATCGCGCGCGAGAACGTAAGTGGGCAGCATTCACACGCTCCATTCAGTGTGAGAGACGGGGAAGAATCGTCGGGGGACGCATGCAAAGGGTGCGCCGCCATGCCTACCGGGTTCTTGCCGGGCCACGATGCCTTTGATTCAAACTGTGCTCCAATGCACAACTGGCTGGAGCCGCCTGAAAAACTGGGGGCGAAGGCGCCATGGCGGTTCTGCGGCTTGTGTAAAATGGACGCAGCAGATTAGCTCGGAGCGAACACCAACCCCGGACGCGCCGTGCCCCCTCGTCTCACGCCAATTGTCGACCGACTTCCGGCAACCGTTCCATTCGTCGGGCCGGAGAGCATAGCCCGCACCAGCGGGGTGGCGCTGCGCGCCAGGATCGGCGCCAACGAGAACCCCTTCGGCCCCTCACCAGCTGCCCTTGCCGCCATGCGCGACGCCGCTGCGGAGAGCTGGCATTACGGCGACCCCGAGAATCACGACCTTCGGGAAGCCATCGCGGCCCACCACGGCATACCTGCGACGGCGGTCATGCCGGGTGAGGGCGTCGATGCCATACTCGGCATGGCCGTCCGCCTCTATGCCGCACCCGGCAGCACGGTGGTCTCCTCGCTCGGCGGCTATCCGACATTCCACTACCATGTGAGCGGCTACGGCGCCGTGCTGCACACGGTGCCGTTCCGAGGCGTGCACGAGGACATCGACGGACTGGCAGAAGCGGCACGGTCAACATCGGCCGCGATGGTCTACCTTGCCAATCCGGACAATCCGATGGGCAGCTGGTGGGACGCGGCGGCGATCGCCCGGTTCACCGAGGCGGTACCCGAGGACACCATGATCGTCCTGGACGAAGCCTATGGGGAGTTTGCCCCTGCAGGCACCCTGCCCCCCTTCGATCTTGAACGGCGCAATCTGCTGCGCATGCGCACATTCTCGAAAGCCTATGGCATGGCGGGCGCCCGGGTGGGCTACGTGGTCGGCCACCCGGATTCGGTGCAGCCTTTCGACCGCATCCGCAACCACTTCGGCATCAGCAACATGGCCCAGGCGGGCGCCATTGCAGCGCTGCTCGATCAGCAGCACCTGGACCGTACGGTCGTGGCCGTGCAGGAATCGCTGGAGGAGACGGCGGCCATCGTGCGCCGGCATGGCTTCACGCCGCTGCCAACGGCGACGAACTTCCTGGCCGTCGACTGCGGACGCGATGCTGCCTATGCACGCGCTATCCTCGAGGGTCTGGCGGCCCGTGGGGTCTTCATCCGCAAGCCCGCAGCGCCCGGGCTCGACCATCACGTCCGGATCAGTGCCGGCACCGCCGAGGACCGCCAAGTGCTGGCCAGTGCCCTTGAAGAGGTGGTGGCGGAACTGGCCTGAGCCCGGGCATGATGCGGGGCCGGCGACCCGGCCCCGTTCTGATCAGCTGGCGGCGAGGGCGCCCTGTGCGGAGGCGCCGCGTTCGATCATCACCCGATTGAGGGCATTGAGATAAGCGCGAGCGGACGCCACCAGAGTGTCCGGTTCGGCGGCGTTGCCGGAGGCAATGCGACCGTTCATTTCGAGGCGCACATGGGCGGACGCCTGAGCGTCAGTGCCACCGGTCACGCCGTCCACGGCATAAAGCACCAGATGCGGCTCCTGGCCGGTTGCCTGCTTGATGGCGCTGAAGATCGCGTCGACGGAGCCGGTGCCCTCGAACGTGACCGCACGTTCCTCACCGTCGATGGAGAGCACCAGGTTGCAGCGATGCGTGCCCCCGGTCTTGGAGACGACCTCCATGTCGACCAGCCGGATGCGGTCGCCGAGCGAGCCGACCTCGTCGTCCACCAGGGCGATGATGTCGGCGTCGTAGACGTGCTTCTTGCGGTCAGCCAGGTCCTTGAAGCGCTGGAAGGCTTCCTGGAAGGCATTGTCGCCGAGTTCGTAGCCGAGTTCGCGCAGCTTGTCCTTGAAGGCGGCGCGGCCCGAGTGCTTGCCCATCACCAGCGTCGTTTCCTTGATGCCGACGCTCGCGGGGGTCATGATCTCGTAGGTCTCGGCATTCTTCAGCATGCCATCCTGGTGGATGCCGCTCTCATGGGCAAAGGCGTTCTTGCCGACGATTGCCTTGTTGTACTGCACCGGGAAGTTGGAGGCGGCCGACACGATCTTGCTGGCGCGCGAGAGCTGGGTCGTCTCGACCTCGGTGTAGAAGGGCATCGCGTCACCGCGGGTGTGGAGCGCCATGACGACTTCCTCGAGCGCAGCATTGCCGGCGCGCTCGCCCAGGCCGTTGATGGTGCACTCGATCTGGCGAGCACCACCGGCCACGCCAGCCAACGAATTGGCCACGGCCATGCCGAGATCGTCATGGCAGTGAACCGAGAAGATCGCCTTGTCGGCACCCGGCACGCTCTCGATGATGGTCTTGAACATGCGGAAGTGCTCGTCCGGCACCGCGTAGCCCACCGTGTCTGGCAGGTTGATGGTGGTGGCGCCGGCCTTGATGGCGGTCTCGACGCAGCGCTTGAGGAACTCGATGGGCGTACGGGTGGCGTCCATCGCCGACCACTCGACATCGTCGATCAGGTTGCGGGCCTGCGCCACCGTGCGGGCGATGATCTCGATGACTTCGTCCTCGGTCTTTTTCATCTGGTGGGCGAGATGAATAGGCGACGTCGACACGAAGGTGTGGATGCGGCCCCGACGGGCGTGGCGCACGGCCTCTCCGGCCCGGTCGATATCGGCGGAGATGGCGCGGGCGAGGCCGGCAACGGTGGCGCGCTTGACCTGCTTCGCTACGGCGACGACCGCCTCGAAGTCACCATTGGAAGCGATCGGAAAGCCCGCTTCGATGATGTCGACGCCCATTTCGTCGAGAGTTTCAGCAACCTGCAACTTCTCCTCGAGGGTCATCGTCGCGCCGGGCGATTGCTCGCCGTCGCGCAGGGTGGTGTCGAAGATGAAGACGCGCTCTTTGTTGCTGGTGGCAGTTGCGGACATTTCAGTTCTTTCCTATCGGCCCCGAGGCAATGGCTCGCTGGACCGGACATTTTCGATGTTCGGTTTATGGCGCACTCCCCTGACGACCCGCTCGCTGTCCGAGCTGCCGGTGATCAGGGGCTGATAAGAAGGAGAACAAGCGCGGGAAGCAGCAAAAGGCCGGCGGCAATCGCCAGCCGGGTCCGGAGAACCTGCTGTTGTGCGATGGCAATGGCTTTGGCGCGGCGGCGCTGCATTGGGTACGCTCAGGTACGCTTCGTTCGACAAAACAATGCGCCAATCAACAGGCCGTTGCAAGACCGCACGCCGCAAATCCGTTCGGTTAGCTTGCGGCAGGTCGCCACTTCGACGGCTTGGTCAGTCACCTAGATCGAGCGCCCCTTCCCCGACGACCACCGCATGCCCACCGATCGTGCCATGCACCAGTCGCGTGCCATCGCATCTGAGCTGCAGGGTGATCTTGCACGGGCGGCCGATCTCATAGCCCTGGCGGAGCACATAATCGACCTGCGGGGTGGCGTAGCCGTCGTCTTCGGCCAACAGGCCCATAAGGGCGGCGACGGCCGAGCCTGTGCCGGGGTCTTCGTTCATCCCCGGGGTGAGCTTGCGGGCGGCAAAGTCGACGCCCGGCTCGTCGCTGACGCGGGTGAACACATAGGCAGAGTGCCGACCTTCGGGGAAGGCCGAGCGCCAGGCGCCAAGGTTGAGCGAGATTCGTCCCAACACCGATTTGTCGCGCACCGGCACAAGATGAAAGACGTTCCCGGCGTCGTAGATGGCGGGCAGCATGGTGCCGCAGCCGATCTCGTCGCGCTCGATACCCAAGGCGAGCGCGATCTCGGTGATCGTACCCGGCTCGCCCAGGCGTTCGGGGAGCTTCGGTAGCGCAAAGCGGGCATGACCATCCGAGGGACCGGACTTCTCGAAAAGCGCGGTGATGACCCCGACGCCCTCCTCGAGACGGATGACGCTGGCCTTGCTGCGCAACCCCAGAGCCACCGCTGCACCGATGGTCGGGTGCCCGGCAAACGGCATCTCGACAAGCGGCGTGAAGATCCGCGCTCGTGCCGCGTTGAGATCGCTCTGCGGCTTGCACAGGAACACGGTCTCGCTGAGGTTGAACTCGCTGGCTATGGCCTGCATCTGGCCCTCGAGCAGGCCATCGGCCTGAGGGACAACGGCGAGCTGGTTGCCCGCAAACCGATCCCGGGTGAACACGTCGAGCAGCAGATAGGGCAGCTTCAATTCGTGCTCTCCGGCAGGGCAAGGTCGGCGCGGGGCCGGCCCAGGTAGTCGCACAGTGCGTCGACCGCCACGGCATGATCCTTGCGCCCGGGCAGGCCCGAGATAGTCAGCGCCCCGACGATCCCTGCGCCATGTACCCGGATGGGAAAGCCACCGCCGGCGATGACGTAATCGGCCGGATCAGCACCGGACTGGGGCGAGAACGGCTGCTCGCCCCGCTCCAGCACCATGCGGTAGCTGGCTCGCTGGAAGCGCCGTACGGTGTTTATCTTGCGGCGCACCCACTCGGCATTGTCAGCCGAGGTACCCGCCGTCGCCGAGAAGAACAGCTGCCGGTCCCACGTGCGGATATCGACCACCAGCGCCAGCCCCTCGGACAGCGCCCGCTCGCGCACGGAGCTGCCGATCGCGAACGCTACATCTTCGTCGAAGCGGTCGAGAACCAGCTCCTGCTCCTGGCGCTTGACCAGCGCGATATCGTCTTCGTTGTTCATCGTAGGCCCCAAGCCGGTTCGCGCGCCGTGTGGCGAGCGAACTCTTTTTGCATTTGTGGTAGGATTTTACGTCCGGTGCCAGCGGTTTTTGGCTGGCTCCGCGACTCTCAGGCGGCCCGATGGGCCCGCGTCCAGGCCTCGAACAACGGGGTGCGGTCCTTGATACCCTTGTCGTAGTTCACCAGCGCCGGATCGATCTCGGCCCAGGCAGCCTTGCTGCTGGTCCAGATGTTGCCCACGGGCCGCGCCCAGTCGATGTCGTCGAGCGTACCCGCCCGCACAACCTTGATGCTGTCGTCCGGCGGATCGTTCCAGAGCCAGCCATGACAGTTGGCGCAGAAGTTCATGACGATGATGTTGCCACTGTCGGCCTTGCGGTCATAGCGCACAGTGGGACCGCCCGAGACGACGAAGTCCTCGCTGCGCACGATCATCGACATGGACCAGCCCGCGCCGGAGAAGCGCTGGCAGTCCTTGCAGTGGCAGTTGTAGATGCTGAGCGGACCGGCGCCGAGGCGATAGTGCACGGCACCACACTGGCAGCCGCCCTGCTGCGGGAACTGGGGAAGTGACACGACACGGCTCCTCGAAGTGTGGCCCGGTGCTGCGGGCCATGAATGCGAAACGGAAGGTTGCCGATCAGGACGCGGCGGACTGGCTGATGCCGTGCTGCGCCCGCTCGATCCGCTTCTGTTCATCCAGCCAGACCACCGCATCGCTCGACTTGAACAGTTCCAGATCCGCCTCGTCGTGGTCGGTCACGGGTGTCATCGCAGTATCGGTGTAGGCCAACCGGTCCGGCGACCGCTCCACCTTGAGTTGCTTGAGCCCGAAGCGGACGTAGAGGCTGGCCCAGCGCATCAGCTTCCAGCCGAGTTCGGCATAATACCTCGGATAGAACACGATGGCCGGCTCGATCGGCATGCCGTATCGGCGGTTGCGGCGCGACTTGCGCCGGATCCAGCCGACCTCCAGCGGATGGACGCCTTCGATCTTGAGCGCACCCACGAACCACACCGCCAGCAGCAGCACGTTGGACGTGGATATTCCCGAAACCGCGGCCCGCCGCATGATCGTTTCGACATGGTCCGGCGAGTAGTAGCGCGTCCAGGCGTCGGCATAGACCTTCTCGAATTCGCCCTTGCTCATCGTGGGGTGGGCGGTGGTGTAGTGATTGAGGTCGTACTTGTTGAGGTCCCCGTCCATCGCCACGCCGGCGCGATGAAGCTTCTGGTGATCTTCCGAGCCGGGCAGCGGCGTCAGGAAGAAGAACTCGAGAATGTCGACCGGGAGTTCGCGCTTTACGACATCGATGTCGTGCATGATGCGTTCGGGCGTGTCGGTGGGAAAGCCCAGGATGTAGCCGGCATAGGTAATGACGCGCCACTGCTTCCACGCCAGCAGCATCCGGCGGTACTCGGTGATCTCGTTCTGCCGCTTCTTGGCATCCTTCAGATTGGCAGGGTTGACGTTCTCCAGCCCGATGAACACCCGCTTCACCCCGGCCCTTGCGCACTTCTCCACGAAATTCGGGATCTTGTGGCAAAGGGTGTCGACCTGAATGAAGAAGTTGAAGTCCAGCCCCTCCCCTTCCCGCATGGCGATCAGCCGGTCGAGTATCGCTTCCCAATCCTTGTTGCGAGCGAAGTTGTCGTCGGTGATGAAGAAGCGCCGGACGCCCTGCTCGAGGTTGAGGCGGATGATCTTCTCGATGTCGTCCGGCGAACGACGGCGGGACTTGCGGCCCTGAACGTTGATGATGGTGCAGAACGAGCACTGATAGGGACAGCCCCGTCCCGCATCGAAGCTGGTCAGGTTGTAAGCCGTGCGGGCGACGTGCCCAGCCGGCATGAACGGCACCGGCGTGCCCTCGATGCCCGGCAGGCCGTTCATGTAATTGTAGAGCGGTTCCAGCCGGCCGGCGACGGCGTCCGTGAGCACCTGCTCGACCCGGCCTTCGAGTTCACCGGCAAACAGGCTGATGCCCATCTCCCGGGCGCGCCGGAAATCCGCGTCCTCCCCGTTCAGCATCGAGATCACGCCTGACACGTGGAACCCGCCGATTGCGACCTGCACGCCCGCCGCCAGCAGCGGGCGGGCGATATCGAGGGCGCGCGGGAACTGGTTTGACTGAACTCCGATGAGCATCACCAGCCCACCATCAGCCCGCTGGACGTCCGCGAGGATGGCGCCGATATCGACCTCCGTGTTGGTCTCGTCCACCGGATGAATCTGAAACTCCCAGTCCGGCCCCATGGCCTGGCGGTCAATCGCCTCGCGAACCAGCCCGTAAACGGATGCGAGCGAGTTGGACGGGATGGGCGACAGGCGCCACTGGATCACATAGCCGTCGTCGTCATAGTGCGACGGCTTGATGAGGTAGAGGCAGAACTGCTTCTTCGACGTCATAGTCACCCCCAGGCGCAGAAGGTGGAAGTAGTCGATAGTGTACGGAGCCTAGCAGAACGAACGCGAAGCGAAACCCCGCACTCCGCTGGCGGCGCAGTTACTTTACGGAATGTGCAACAATACTACAGATAGACCTGCGCCTGGTCCGCAAGGGCTGCGGCGTAGGGCGGGACTTCACCCGCGGCAGCGGCGTCGGCTGCGGAGCGCACGACGATGACGTCAGCCAGTTCGCGATAGTCCTGCAGTTCGAGATTGCCCCGGATACGCGCAGCAAGCTCGCCAGCCGGCTGGTCGAAGCGGAAGACCCGGGCGACAGAAATGCGCGGTCCATCGAAGGTCACCAGCAGCCGGCCGAGTTCCGCCTCCCCGGCCGTCAGGCCAGTCTCCTCCGCGAGCTCACGACCGATGGAGGCCAGCACACCCACCCTGCCCTCGGCGTCGACGTCCGTGGGCTCGAGCGAGCCGCCTGGCGGGTAGACACGGCCGGCATTGGCGGTCACGCCACCCATCAGCCCGTAGATGAACGCCCCGTCGTTCGACGCAATCAGCGCGGAGCCGAAGACGTTGCGAATGCCGATCTCGGGAAAGCCGCTGTCGCGCCAGTGGAGAAAGACGGAGAACGCCTCCTCCCGCGCCTCGGCAGTCAGCACGCCGTCGACGATGGAGAGCGGCAGTTCGCCCTGCTGCGCCGTCACCCCGAGAATGCGGCCGTCCCACAGGTGCGGGTTGGCGGCGCTCAGACCGGCCCAGTGCAGCTCGGCAGCGGCACGCATGGCATCAGGCACTGGCCAGGAGCCCGGCACCAATCTGAGGTCGATATCTGTGATGGGCAGTATCTGGACCAAGAAGGAACGGCCGGGGTTACCCCCGGCCGCCTCATGTCGCTTAGTTCTTGGCCTTGTCGACCAGGGCGCCGGCCTTGATCCAGGGCATCATCTCGCGCAGGCGCGCGCCGACTTCCTCGATCTGGTGCTCGTCGGCCAGGCGACGGGTCGCCTTGAAGCGGGATGCGCCGCCCTTGTATTCCTGCATCCAGTCGGAGGTGAACTTGCCGGACTGGATGTCCTGCAGCACGCGCTTCATCTCGGCCTTGGTTTCCGACGTGATGATGCGCGGACCGGTGACGTACTCGCCCCACTCGGCAGTGTTCGAGATGGAGTAGTTCATGTTGGCGATGCCGCCCTGGTAGATCAGGTCGACGATCAGCTTCACTTCGTGCAGGCACTCGAAGTAGGCCATCTCCGGCGCATAGCCGGCTTCAACCAGCGTCTCGAAGCCGGCGCGGATCAGCTCGACCAGACCACCGCAGAGCACGGCCTGTTCGCCGAACAGGTCGGTCTCGCATTCCTCGCGGAAATTGGTCTCGATGACGCCCGAACGGCCACCGCCGACGCCCGAGGCATAGGCCAGCGCGATGTCGTGGGCATTGCCCGATGCGTCCTGATGGACGGCGATCAGACACGGCACGCCGCCGCCCTTCTGGAACTCGCCGCGCACGGTGTGCCCCGGGCCCTTCGGCGCGATCATGATCACGTCCACGGTCTTCTTGGGTTCGATCAGGTTGAAGTGCACGTTGAGGCCGTGCGCGAAGGCAAGGGCAGCGCCGTCACGAATGTTCGGCTCGATGTGCTGCTTGTAGATGTCAGCCTGGAGCTCGTCAGGGGTCAGCATCATGATCACGTCGGCCCATGCGGCAGCATCGGCAACGCTCATCACGCGCAGCCCTTCGCCTTCGGCCTTCTTGGCAGAGGGCGAGCCGGGGCGCAGCGCCACAACGAGGTCGGTGACGCCGGAATCGCGCAGGTTCAGCGTGTGGGCATGGCCCTGCGAGCCATAGCCGACGATCGCGACCTTCTTCGATTTGATGATGTTGAGATCGGCATCCCGATCGTAATAGACGCGCATGGGTTTCTCCCTGGACTTGCGGTGTTATTGAGTGGCTTTCGTCCCGTAGAGGGCGAAGAACTGGTCGGCCGCCGTTTTCACGTCGGCTTCGATATTGGCCTCGACATTGCTCTGGGTCAGGTTCCTGTCCCCCAGGAGCAGCCGAATCTGCACGTCGCGCACCACGAGGCCGAAGAAGGTGCGGTAGGCTTCCTCGCTGGAGTCGAACCGCAGCAGGCGCGCGTCTCGTCCAGCCTCGAGGATCGGCTTCAGCCGTCGGCGAATGGCAAGCGGCCCGTTCTCGAGCACGATCATGCCCAGACTGTCCTTCTCCTGGGCGGCATGGGTTATCGCTGTGCGATTGAGCGTGATCGACACCTGCCCCACAATGGTCGTCAGGAGGTCGCGGGCAAACTGCTCAAGGCTCTCCCGCAGCACGGGGGCGCTGAGATGGCTGCGGTCCACATGCGGCATGCGCACCTTTGCCGCCTGCCACTGCACGGTCGCGGTCAGCAGGCCGTCGCGATCGCCGAACCACTTGTAGAGCGTTTCCTTGCTGCACGAGGCACGGCGCGCCACGGCGGTCATGGTGAGGCCGTCGCCGTTTTCGACCAGCAGGTCGAGGGCTGCCGTCAGCACCGCCTGTTGCCGCGGCGTGAAGGTCTCCTCGGTGATCTTGATGGGCAGCGCCATTCCAGCCATCCATGCGCAAGCCGAACGGTTTCGGCCGATTTCGTCTTGGCGTACCGTACGGTACGGTTCGTGACAAGCCCCTTTCTTCCGGGCGTTAACGGATTCACAAGAGCCGCACCCCGCGCTAAGCCATCTGCAGTCCTGCCACCGGGGTTCCCACATGACCGATACAGTCCTCGACCGCTTCCTCCGCTATGTGGTGATAGACACCCAGTCGGACCCCGACTCCACCTCCCAGCCCTCGACGGAAAAGCAGAAGACCCTCGGACGCCTACTGGTAGAGGAACTGCAGGGCATCGGCCTGACGGATGCGCACCTGGACGAACACGGATACGTCTATGCCACCGTGCCGGCCAACACCGACAAGGATGTGCCGGTGATATGCTTCTGCGCCCACATGGATACTGCCCCCGACTTCAGCGGTACTGACGTGCAGCCCAGGATACACCACGCCTACCACGGTGAGGATATCCCGCTCGGCAATTCCGGCCGAGTGATCCGCACCAGTGAGCACCCCGACCTCGCCAACCAGATCGGCAACGACATCGTCACCACCGACGGCACCACCCTGCTGGGCGCCGACGACAAGGCGGGTATTGCCGAGATCGTCACGGCTGCGGAGATCCTGCTGAAGGACAAGTCGATCCGGCACGGCACCATCAGGTTGCTGTTCACCACCGACGAGGAGATCGGTCGCGGCGTCGACAAGGTCGACCTCGAAAAGCTCGGTGCCCGCTTCGCCTACACCCTCGACGGTGAAACGGCAGGCACGATCGAGGACGAGACCTTTTCTGCCGACGGGCTGACGCTCGAGATCACCGGCGTCGCCATGCATCCCGGCTTTGCCAGGGATCGGATGGAGAACGCCATAAAGATCGCAGGAGCAATCGTCGCCCGGCTGCCGCGTGAGGTGTCGCCCGAGGGCACCGACGGCCGTGACGGCTTCGTGCATCCCACCGAGATCACCGGCTCCATGGAGGCGGCGACGATCAAGATGATCGTCCGTGACTTCACCGAAGAGGGGCTTGCCGACAAGCATGCCCTGGTGCGCGGGATCGCCGAGGCGGTGCTCGCCGACTACCCCGGTTCGAGCTTCTCCATCACCACGCACGAGCAGTACCGCAACATGAAGCAGGTGCTGGACCGGCACCCCGAGATCGTGGAGTACGCGATGGAAGCCATTCGCCGGGCGGGCATGACCCCGATCCGCGGTTCGATCCGCGGCGGCACCGATGGCTCCCGCCTGTCGTTCATGGGCCTGCCATGCCCGAACATTTTTGCGGGTGGCCATGCCTTTCACTCGCCACTCGAATGGATCAGCCGGCAGGACATGGAGAAGGCTGTCACGACCATCGTCGAACTGGCCCGTGTCTGGGAGGAGCGAACCTGAGCGCTCGCGCCATCGGCACTTGCCGATGAAACGCACAGTGTGCATGTTCGCAGCCCAGACCGCCCGACCCACCAGAGTGTTCCGATGACCGACCTGTTTACGCCAGTGACCCTGCGCGGGCTCACGCTCCGCAACCGCACCGTGGTGGCGCCGATGTGCCAGTATTCAGCCCGCGACGGCTTCGCCAACGACTGGCACTTCGTCCATCTCGGCCGCTTCGGCATCGGCGGCTTCGGACTGGTGATCCTTGAGGCAACAGGCGTGCTGCCGGAGGGCCGGATTTCCTACGCCGACCTCGGGCTTTGGAAGGACGAGCACATCGCCCCGCTCGCCAGGATCGTCGATTTCCTCCACTCGCAGAACACCGCCGTCGGAATCCAGCTGGCGCATGCCGGGCGCAAGGCATCCACGCCTGTCCCATGGCGGAATGGCTTCGACGAGACGGAGGAGGAGAAGCCGAAGGTCGGTTTCGAGCACTGGCAGCCGGTGGGACCGAGCGCCATCTCGCACGCCCCGGGCAATCCGCATTTCCAGACCCCTGCCGCACTCGACAAGGCGGGGATCCGCAACGTCATCGATGCCTTCGTGGCCGCCGCCCGCCGCGCCGAGCAGGCCGGCTTCGACACCGTGGAAATCCACGCCGCTCATGGCTACCTGCTGAACCAGTTCCTGTCGCCACTCGCCAACCAGCGCACCGACGAGTATGGCGGCAGCCGCGAGAACCGGATGCGGCTGGTTCTCGAGGTCACCGAGGCCGTGCGGGAGGTGTGGCCAGAGCACAAGCCGCTGCTGGCGCGGCTATCGGTGAGCGACTGGGCCGAAGGGGGCTGGACCGTCGAAGACAGCGTGGTGCTGTCCCGGCAGCTCAAGGCGCTCGGAGTCGATGCCGTCGACTGCTCGAGCGGTGGCTTTGCCGAGGCAAAGATCCAGAGCGGTCCAAGCTATCAGGTGCCGTTTTCGCACGCCGTCCGACAGGGCGCCGATATCCCGACCATGGCCGTGGGACTGCTGGGTGACCCCCAGGAGGCAGAGCAGATCCTCGAACGCGGCGAAGCCGACTTCATCGCCCTCGCCCGTGCGGCGATGGACGATCCCAACTGGGCCGTTCATGCCCGCCATGCACTCGGCGCGTCCGACTACGACCTGTGGCCGAACCAGACAAAGCGGGTGCGTGAACGTGACCGGTCGCTCGGTCTTCGCGGCTTTTCCGCGGCCCCCTAGCCGGCAACGTAATATAGCCGCATCCGGGCGGCCTGTCTGCTCGCCCGGTCCTTGAACGGGCCGG
>JAEZHZ010000358.1 GCA_023436745.1 Pseudomonadota bacterium
CCCACCGCCCGGCGGTGGCTCGCCGCCTATTGGACGCACGCCGCGGACGATCTGGCGCTGATGCGCTGGTGCCGCCGCGTGCTCGGCGCAGCTGCCGGCAGCTAGCGCCTGTCCTCGTCCTGCCGGCCGGGCCGGTAGGTGCCGTCTGGCCCCTGCTCGAGGTCGATGACGTCGGGCCGCTGGCGTTCACGCAGGTCGCGCTCGCGGCGGATGCGACGGACTTCCTCGTCCTCCCGCTTGAAGCTCTGCTGCCAGTCGCGCCAGATGCGGCGGATGCCGAGAACGATGATCAGTCCGATGACCGCAAGGATGATGACGCGCAACAACATGGCGACTACAGCCCGAACCGCGCCCAGACGGCGCGGTCTTCCACCGTGGCGGCGAGGTCGCCGGACCAGCCCGCCGAAAAGCTCAGCCGCGGCAGGCCGAACCAGCTGCGCTTGGGCTCGATGAACTTGAGCTGGACCATGGGGCCATACCGGTCGCGCAGCGTGGCATGCAGGTCTCCGATGGAATCGACGAGGCCGAGTTCCACCCCGCGAAGGCCGGTCCACCATTCGCCGGTGAACAGCTCGTCGTCGGGCGCCCTGAGGCGCGCACCCCGCCTGGCCTTCACATGGTCGATGAACACCTGGTGGATTTCGAGTTCGAAGCGCTTGATGCGCTCCACGTCCTCCGGCTGCTCGGGAAGGAAGGGGTCCAGCGTCGACTTGTTCCGCCCTGCCGTATGCACGCGCCGCTCGATGCCGAGCTTATCGATTGCGCCCACAAAGCCGAAGCCTGCCATGATCACGCCGATCGAGCCGACGATGGAGCTCGGATCGACGATGATCTCGTCCCCGGCCACGGCGATGAAATAGCCACCCGATGCGGCCGCGTCCTCGACGAACACGATCACCTTCTTGCCGTGCTGGTCGGCGAGGTCGCGGATATGCTTGGAGATCAGCCGGCTCTGCACCGGCGAGCCACCGGGCGAGTTGACGACCACCGCCACCACCGGCGCCGACTTGATGGCGAAGGCGCGCTTCAGCAGCGGCGCGACCGTGGTGATGTTGAGCCTGCCCTGACGCTGCTCCGCCGCGATCACACCATGCAGGCGCACCACGGGAATGATAGGCCCGCCGCGGCCGGTCAGCCGCTGCAGCCAGTTGCGCCTTGGTGTGGTGGTGAGGTCCGCCATCGCCTATCCTTGAGCACTCCGTCGCGCGAGATTTAGGTGCTCCTGGCCGGGTTTACCAGTCGAGCGCAGCATTGCCGCGGAAGATGGCGTCGAACTCCGGCGCGAACGCCCGGCCGTCACCGCCATGAAGAGCCCGGCTTGCGAGCAGCGTCAGCGGCGCCCGCGAACCCTTGACGCCGCGCACCAGCACCCGGCTGGCCGCCTCGCCCGCTCTTGGAGACAGCGGCAGCACGGTCAGCGCCCCGAAGCGCGGCTCCATCGCCGCCAGCAGCGCGACGAGCCGGTCCGCCGGATAGATGAAGATTACATCCCCGCCCGCCGCGGCAGCAGCCGCCGCGACGCGCGCCCAGTGCGCCAGCCGGTCCGCCGGCATATGGCGAGCCGCCGCCCTGCCCTCATCGGGCGCCAGCGTACCGAGGTTGAAATATGGCGGGTTGGCGATCACCGCGCCAAAGGCATTATCGGCTAGTCCGGCCGCGCGACGCATCCCTGCCGCGGCTTCCACGTCCGCCGCAACCACTGCCGCACGGCCTGAAAAGCCGTTGTCCTCGACATTTGCCCGCGCCAGGTCCAGCGCCAGCGGCTCCCGCTCTGCCAGGACGGCCGAGTCCGCGCGGCCGAGTTCCAGTGCCACCAGGCTTGCGGTGCCCACCCCGGCGCCGAGCTCCAGCAGACGCCCCGTTCCGGCCCGAACCGCGGCCCCGAGGAGCACGCTGTCGAGCCCTGCCCGGAAGCCATGTCGCGGTTGCAACAGTTTGAGCCGGTCACCCAAAAAGCCGTCGCGCGTTACGGAATGGTGTTTTACAACGGGTTCGGGCTGGTCTAGGGACATCGTGCGCATGCCGGTTCGCGCCGACCATACAGGCGCCAAGGCCACCGGCTCAACACCAATCCCATCGGCGACGAGGACGCAGAGTATCGTGTCAGTGCTGACGCAGATCAAAGAGGATGCGGTCGCAAACCCCATCGACCGGCTGGTCGCTGCGACCTCTTCGGACATGGCCCGCGTCAACGAGCTGATCCTCAGCCGCGCCCAGTCGCATGTGGACATGGTTCCCGAGCTCGCCCGCTATCTCATCGACAGCGGCGGCAAGCGCCTGAGGCCCATGCTGACAGTTGCCTCGGCCATGCTGTTCGGCAAGGGCACCGGCAACGCCATCAATTTTGCGGCTGCGGTCGAGTTCATGCACAACGCGACCCTGCTCCACGACGACGTCGTCGACGAAAGCGACATGCGCCGCGGCAAGCCTGCCGCACGCATGATCTGGGGCAACAAGGCGTCGATCCTGGTCGGCGATTTCCTGCTCGGGCAGGCCTTCATGATGATGGTCGAGACCGGCGACATCGTCTCGCTCGGCGTGCTGTCCTCGGCATCCGCCGTGATGGCAGAGGGCGAAGTGCTGCAACTGGCCAAGACCGGCGACGTCAGCACCACACCGGCGGATTATTCCGAGGTCATCCGCGCCAAGACGGCAGTGCTGTTCGAGGCGGCCTGCCAGGTAGGCGCCATCTCCGGCGGCGCAGACGCCACGGGACGGCGGGCGCTCAGCGAATACGGCCTCGAACTCGGCATCGCCTTCCAGCTCGTCGATGACGTGCTCGATTATGGCGGACAGTCCGGCACGCTCGGCAAGAACACCGGCGACGACCTGCGGGAGGGCAAAATGACCCTGCCGGTCATCCTGGCGCTGTCGGAAGGCACCGATGCCGAACGCGAGACCATCACCGCTGCCCTTGGCGACGCGGAAGCGACGGCCGAGCAGGTCAACGCCGTGGTGGCCATCATGAACCGCTACCGCACGCTGGGCCGTACGCTCGACCAGGCTCGCGTCCACGCACGTGCCGCCCAGCGCGCGCTCGATGCCCTGCCCCCTTCCGACATGCGGGCACTGCTCGCAGACGTCGTCGAATACAGCGTCTCGCGCGCCTACTGAACGGCGCCGGCAGCCAGCAGCGGCGCGGCTGCCACCCAGTGGTCGGAGTTGCGTTCGCGCATGACCTGCGCGGCCTGATGCGCCTGCCCCGCCGATCCGAACAGTCCGAACACCGTGGCCCCTGAGCCCGACATGCGCGCGAGCATGCAGCCCTGCGTGTCGGCAAGGTCGGCAATGATGTAACCGATGACCGGCACCAGCTTTACGGCGGGCGGCTGCAGGTCGTTGCGCGTTTCCGCCAGCCACAGTCCCAGTTGCGCAGGGCGGGCCAGCGGCTCGGGCAGTGCCGGCAGCGGGTAGTTGTCGTGAGCCCTGAGCCGCCGAAACACATCCGCCGTGGCTACCGCCACGAGGGGGTTCACCAGCACGATATGGATGTCCGGAAACGCGGGCAGAATCTCGAGCTTCTCGCCGATCCCGCGCATTACCAGTGGCAGCGACATCAGGCAGGCGGGCACGTCAGCGCCAAGCTTCAGTGCCACCTGCTGCAGGTCCGGTGACGACGCCGGGACTCCCGACCGCGCCGCCATCAACCGCAGCGCCGCGGCGGCGTCGGCCGAGCCGCCGCCAATTCCCGAGGCCACGGGCAGGTTCTTGGTCAGGGTCAGCGCCAGCTTCTCCCCTGCTCCAGGCCACCGGGACCGGAATGCGGCGATGGCCCTGTTGACCAGGTTGGTCTCGCCGCTGCCCAGCCCCTCGGCAAAAGGGCCGGTGATGCTGAGGCTGTCCCGGTCGGCAGGTTCGGCGCGCAGTTCGTCGCCTACGGCCGCGAAAGCCACCAGGCTCTCGAGCTCATGATAGCCATCCTCGCGCCGCCCGGTCACGTGCAGCGCGAGGTTCACCTTGGCCGGGGCAACCTGGATCAGACCGTCTTCATCCATCCGAGGCAGACTGTTCCGCCACGTCACTGATGAGCCCGTTGGCGAGCTTGGGGGCCACGCGCTCGCGCACCTTGCCCACCTCGTCCACGTCGGCAGCGATGGTCCACTGGAACCGGGCCTCAAGGCGGCGACCGGCCTTCCAGTACGCGTCCCCGAGGTGGTCGTTGAGTTCGGGGTCGTTCGGCAGCAGGGTCACCGCCTGTTCCAGCGTCTTCACCGCCTCGTCGATGCGGCCGAGCTTGTAGAAGGCCCAGCCGAGCGAATCGATGATGTAACCGTCCCGCGGACGCGCCTCGACTGCGCGCTCGATCATGTCGAGGGCCGGCTCGAGGTTCAGGTCCTGGTCGATCCAGCTATAGCCGAGATAGTTCAGGACCTCGGGCTGGCCGGGGTTCAGTTCGAGCGCCTTCTTCAGGTCCGCCTCGGCCTGCGGCCACATCCCCGCGCGCTCGTACGACATGCCGCGGGTGTAGTAGATCGCCCAGTCGCCGTTGCGGCGGCCGCCGGTGAGTTCCAGCGCCTTGGTATAGGCTTCCGCCGCCGCCTCGTACTGCTCGTCGAAGCGCAGCAGTTCGGCCAGGGTGAACACCGCATCGAGGTCGTCCGGCCGGGTGGCCACGATGTTGCGCAGGCGGCGCATGGCTTCGTCGCGATCGCCGAGCACGTCGAGATTGTGTGCGTAGCGCACCACGGCCGCCGGCTTCATCGGCGAGTTCGCCGGGATCGATTCGTAGACGCGGTTCGCCGCTTCCGCCTGACCCACCCTTTCCAGCACCTCGCCGACCGCGACTGCGATCACATCCGCCTTCGGATCGAGATAGAG
>JAEZHZ010000053.1 GCA_023436745.1 Pseudomonadota bacterium
GCGTCAGCCCCATGCCCCCTATGAATGGCTCCACATCGAAGACGTCGCGCATGTAGATCGCCGACCAGTCGATGCCCGCGCCTTCCACCAGGAAGGCGGCGAAACCGATCAGGCAGAGTGGCAACAACCCCCAATGCGGGAAGGCGATCCGGTGTTGACCATCGCCGTGTGCACCAGGCGGCACCGGTGCACTGCGGATGCCCGCTATGATGGTGCCACCGACAATGATGATGACCATGGCTATCACGCCGAGGTGAAGCCCTGCGGAGAGGCCGGACTGGCGAATGGTGGCGCCAGCAAGCGCTGTGACGAAGAAGCCCACACTCCAGAAGCCGTGGGCGGTGTTCATGAACCGCTTGCCGTACTGGGTTTCCAGCCGATCGATCTGCACGTTGAGGTTGATCTCGAGGGCGCCCGACAGGAGGCCTGTCACAAGCAGCACGCCGAACACCACCACCGCGGAGTCGAGCCACGGCACGATTGCAAGCAGCACGGCCGGGCCAAGCACGCTGAAGAACGCCGTGGTGCGGGCGCCGAGCCGCTCGATGATGGGAGCCCCGAGCGTGAGCGAGATCAGCGAACCGATCGACATGCCGACCATCGTGAGGCCAAGCTGCCCCTCGCTGACGCCCAGGTGGGTCTGAATATCCGGCAGGCGCGACATCAGCGCCCCGGTGATCAGGGCGAAGAAGAAGAAGCAGGCGTAGATGCGGTGCTGTGGAGCCAGTCTCATTCTGCCGGCATCTCCCGCACGACGGCACGCTGCCGGAGCGCACGGCTGGTGAGAAGGCTTAGGATCACCAGCGGCAAGCCAATCCCGAACGTCCAGCGGATGCCGAAGTGCTCACCGACGAAACCAAGCAGTGGCGGCCCGACGAGGAAAGCAACGAACGATATCTGTGCCAGCGCCGCAACGTTCACCGCCGCGGGTCGGTCGGTGCGCTGCGCTGCAGCCGACATCGCCAGCGGGAACAATGCGCTCGAACCTATGCCGATCAGCGCGAACCCGAGATATGCCACGGCGAACTCGTTTGCGGCAAACACCAGGACCACCCCGGCACCGAGGATGACGAGAAGGGTCCGGGCCACGATCACGGGTGTGAAGCGTTCGACGAGGCCATCGGCGAAGAAGCGGGCAACCGCCTGCGATCCGGCAACCAGGGCGACAGCGAATCCCGCCCAGAACGGCGCCGCGGCGAACTCGTCACGCATGTAGATCGCAGACCAGTCGATGCCGGCGCCCTCCATGACCATGGCGGAGAGGGAGACACTGACCAAGGTCAGGATGGCGAGTGTAGGCGCTGCAAAACGGGGCGCCGTCTCGGTGCTGCCTCCGGCGCGCGGCGCGGCGGGCTTGTAGCGGCCGAGAACCAGGAAGGTCGCGAGACTGACGACGATCACCATGGCAGCCAGATGCATCTGCGGCGAGATTCCAGCCTGAGCGATGAAGGCGCCCGCGAGGCCGGCGAAGAAGAAACCGAAGCTCCAGAACGCATGGGCCCGGCTCATGATCCGGCGCCCGATGGCATGTTCGACGCGATCCGCCTCAAGGTTGATGATGATCTCTATGCAGCCGATGGTGAGGCCAACGGGGATCAACAGCAGGAACAGGGTCAGCGGGTTGGGCGCCCAGACTGCAAGTGCATACAGCGCCGAGAGCAGCGGGATACCGATGACCAGCACTCGGCGATAACCGATACGCTCGAGGATGGGGCCGGCGAAGGTCAACGAAAGGATCGTGCCCACCCCTGGGCCGACGAGTGCCAGACCTAAAGCCCCCTCGCCCACTCCCATTGCCTGCTGAATGGCCGGGATGCGCGGGTAGAGGCTGCCCATGCAGAAGGAGTATATGAAGAAGGCCGCGAAGACCCTGATCTGCGGCGGCAGATCGAGACCGATTCTCATTTCAGGCAGACTCGTGCGCATTCAGAGGCGGCGACCGTACGGGAAGTCGCCGCAAAGTGCCATGTGGCTTTTGCAACGTTTCTGCCGCCGGCCGCAACCGCTTCGGTGCCCGTGGAGCTTGCCGCTACGGCCGGACCAGTTCGCCACGGAATAGCGGCGCGTGGGTTCGCATGAGGGCTGCGATCCGGTCCGCCACCGTTCGCACCGCGGGTGTATGGCGTTCCTCGTGATGGCATACCAACCACTGGTCCGTCTCGAGCTCGCCGATGATCGGAGCCACCCGTATCAGCCGCTCGTCCGCGTCCCCCACGAAACAGGGAAAGACAGACAGGCCGGCGCCGTTGGCGACGAGCTCCCGAACGCTCATCGCATCATTGCCGCGTACGGCGATCCGGTCGGAATGACGCGCATGCAGCCACCGTGCAGAATGGGTCTGGCCACCTTCGCCCGCCACGCCCACGAACAAGCCAGCCCTGATGCCGTTGACCAGGTCACGCCCGGAATAAAGGCCGTAGGCGACCTTGCCGATGAGCCGACCCGCCAGCCACTGTTCCGTGGGACGCTGATTGCGGATGCCGATGTCGGCATTGCGCCGGCCGATGTCGACCTTCTGGTTGGCCGTAACCAGCTCCAGTCCGAACCGGTCGTCTACGGACCATAGTTCCCCGATGTTGCTGGCGAGGAAAGCCGAAGTC
>JAEZHZ010000064.1 GCA_023436745.1 Pseudomonadota bacterium
GTCGAAACTCACGTGGGGCAGTTGCTGCGGGAGTACGAACCCAACCTGCCACCCGCGGGGCTATATCAGAGGGTGATAGACAAGGTGGAGGCGCCGTTGATTGCCATGGCGCTGAATGCCTGCGGGGGCAACCAGATCAGGGCAGCGGACTTGCTCGGTCTGAACCGGAATACGCTGCGAAAGAAGATTCGCACCCACAGCATCGAGATCGTCAAGCACAGCCGGCGGAACTAGGGCGCGTTGACCACTTCCTGGCGGCTGCGGCGTTCACTGACAGCAAGTGTCAGCCCCGCGGCAATGACGAGCAGCGCGCCGACATAGACAGTCGAGGCCGGTGCCTCTCCGAAGAACAGGTAGCCCAGGACGAAACTCCAGATCAGGGCGCCGTACTCGACCGTGCCCAGAACGCTTGCCGGCACCTGACGCGCTGCATCGACGAGCAGGTATTGTCCAAGGCCGCCAATCAGCGCTGCCCCGACACAGAAGCTGATCTGTGTGGCGTCCATCCCCTGCCACAGAGGCAAGGCGATAGCGCCCATGACGATGAGGTGGATCAGGTTCTGTGCGAACACCTGCACCACGGTACTCTCGCTTCTCGATATGGTACGCATCAGGATCATTGCCAGGGCCCAGCAAAGGGCTGCTGCGAGCACCATGACGACGGGCCAGCCAATGCTGAAGCCGCTCGGATTGGCCGCGGCGAGAACGCCAAAGAAACCGATGGAAGCTGCACCGACACGGGCAAGTGTCAGTTGTTCCTTGAGAAATATCACCGCCAGCACCGTCGTGATGACCGGTGAAAAGTAGTAGAGGGTAGTCATTTCCGCGAGTTGCAGCTCACGCCCCGCACTGTAATACATCACCCATGCGGCTAGGGTCATGAGGCCCCGCCCGAGGATCAACGGCTTGTTTCGTGACCGGACCAGGTCTCTGACCATCACAGACCGTCCGAATGCCAGGCACAGTGCGGTGATGACGAGCGATCGCAGGAACAGTATCTGAGTTGCCGGGGCGCTGATCACCACTGCCTTGATCAGTGCGTCATGCACGGAGAAGAGCGTGTGGGCGCCGAGGCCAAGCGCCATGCCGGCTATGCTGGCGGCCTCGACGCGGGATGCTGCAGTTGACATGAGAGACCCCAGGCGCGACGGCCTGCTTCTGCTCCCATGGCTAAGGGTTGTCCAGTGCACCCCGTCGCAGCATTTTGGGGGTGCCCGTAACAAGTGTCACATTATGGCAACATTTGTCTTGAAGGGTCCGGCGAACTGGGACAGGCTCTGCCTTTCCACGAAGGGAGAGCTTTAGAGCGCTGCATGGACGAGACTGCCGCGACAATCATCGACGCGCCGCAGGCGCGCAACGAGGCACCTCGCCCCCACCGCGCCCCCTTGTTTGGTGGCGGCGGCAATCGGGCGCTGCGGATCCTTGGCCTCGTGGTTGTCCTTGCCTCCGTGCTGATGTCTTCGGTGTCGTTCCTGATCCTGTCAGGGACCACCAACATCGAACCCTCGCCGGGTGTATGGACAGTCATCTGGATCGTGACCGGCATCCTTGTTCTGCTGATGATCGCCCTCGTGGTGACAGAGGCGGTTCTGCTGGTGCAGGCCCGCCTTCAGCGCAACCCCGGCGCCGGGATGCAGGTCCGGATGGTGACCATGTTCGCCCTTGTTGCCGCCATTCCGGCGGTCCTGGTGGCAGTGGTAGCCTCGATCTCGCTCAACCAGGGGCTCGACCAATGGTTCTCAGAGCGCACCCGGGCCATGGTGGAAAGCTCAAGGCTCGTGGCGCGCTCCTACATGAACGAGCACGCCCAGGTGCTCCGGGACGACATCATCTGGGTCACGGAAGAAATGGAGCAGGCGCGCGGAATCTATGAGCAGGATCCGGATCGGTTCGCCCGTATTTTGACCGCGCTGGCTGTTACGCGTTCGCTCCCGTTCACCTCACTGGTAAATGGCGCCGGCGAAACTCTCATGCGGGCGCAGATCAATGCACAGGGAGCTTTTCCAAGGCTGCCAGAGGGCGTGGTGGACGTGGTCAGCGAGGGTAGCCCCGCCTTTCTTTCTCCGGGGTCAACCAATCTGGTCGGCGCAGTGTCGAAGCCAAGGGGATACGAGGATGTCTACCTGTTCGTGGCTCGCCCCGTCGATGCGGAGGTGCTGCAGTACATGCGGCTGACCGACGAAAACATCACCGAGTACCGCGAATACGCCTCCAACCGGCTCGTGTTCCAGATCACCTTCACGATCATGTACATCGGCTTGGCGGTCGTGTTGCTTTTGGCCGCGCTCTGGGTGGGTATCGCTCTTGCAAACCGGTTCGTTGATCCGATCCGCAATCTCATGATTGCGTCCGCACGGATCAGCCGCGGGGACCTCGATGTGCAGGTGCCTGTGCAGGAGGGCAGGGGCGACCTTCGCGACCTGTCCAATGGGTTCAACCGCATGGCCCAGCAGCTCAAGACCCAGCGCGAGGAACTGCTGACGGCCAACGAAATGAACGAGAAGCGCCGTCAGTTTACCGAAGCCGTGGTGGAGGGCGTGTCCGCCGGGATCATCGGGCTTGATCCATTCGGTGCCGTTACGCTGGTCAACGCCCGCGCCTGCCAGATGCTGGGCCGCACCGAGATCGAACTCATGGGTGAAAGGATCGAAACGGTAATGCCGCAACTGGCTCCGACGCTGGAGAAGGCCCGGTCGGCAAGGCGGGGGCAGGTGCGCGACCACATTGAACTGGGCAACGAAGCCGAGCGCCGTACCTATCAGGTTCAACTCACGCGCGAGGGCTCCATCACCGAGTCCAAGGGTTACGTTCTGACGTTCGACGACATTACGGAGCTGGAATCTGCCCAGCGCACCAGCGCTTGGGCGGACGTCGCCCGCCGGATTGCCCATGAGATCAAGAACCCCCTTACTCCTATCCAGCTTTCGGCAGAGCGCCTGCGACGGCGGTACGGCAGCAAGCTCGAGGATGATCGGGACGTTTTCGACAAATGCATCAACACGATCGTGCGGCAGGTGGGAGATATCGGCCGGATGGTCGACGAGTTCTCCGCCTTCGCCCGAATGCCGGAAGCCTCTCCCGAGAAAGCCGATCTTTCGGACACCGTGCGCCAGGCAGTATTCCTCGAAAGCGTTCGGCTACCGGAAATTGCGATCAACACCGATCTTCCGGATGAGGCGATCTATGCCTGGTTCGACTCCCGGCTGATCGCGCAGACTCTGACAAACCTCATCAAAAACGCCGTGGAGGCGTTTGAAGGGGTATCCCTGTCCGAGGACTGGCGCCCAACGATCAGAGTAGAAGCGCACGTTGAGGGTAACCACGCGCGGGTGTCCGTGTCGGACAACGGCAAGGGATGGCCCCAGGACAATCGCCAGCGTCTGCTGGAACCATACATGACGACGCGCGAGAAGGGCACGGGCCTCGGCCTCGCTATCGTCGCAAAGATCATCGAGCAGCACGGCGGGATCGTCGAACTGGTCGATGCAGAACCCGATCCGACTGGACGAGTCGGCGCGTGCGTGACGTTCACGCTGCCGCTGCAGGCACCGGAACGGACCGACCGGACAGGGCAGGGGACCCCTCAGGCAACTCAGGCACATGCACAGGAGGAGCCGCTGCTTTCCACTGCGGTGAACACATAATGGCACTCGATATTCTGATCATTGACGACGAAGACGACATTCGCGATCTGATCGCCGGCATCCTCGAGGATGAAGGCTATGAAACGCGGCAGGCGCATGACGCTGACAGCGGCCTCAACGAGATCGCCCGTCGGCGACCGAGTCTGGTTTTTCTCGACATCTGGATGCAGGGGTCGCGGCTGGACGGGCTGCAGTTGCTGGACGTGTTCCAGAGCCAGCATCCGGACATGCCGGTAGTCATGATCTCTGGTCACGGCAATGTCGAGACGGCCGTCTCCGCCATCAAGCGAGGCGCCTACGACTACATCGAGAAACCCTTCAAGATCGACCGGCTTCTCCACATCACACAGCGCGCCATGGAGGCAACCCGCCTCCGCAACGAGGTGGCCGAACTCAAGGAGCGCTCGATCACAAAGACGGCTGAGATGGTAGGCACCTCCCCGGCGACTCAGCAGGTTCGGGCAATCATCGAGAAGTCGGCGGCAACAAACTCTCGTATCTTCATCTCGGGATCCTCTGGCACGGGGAAGGGCCTTGTGGCCCGTCTCCTGCACCAGCGCAGCCCCCGCGCCGACGCGCCCTTCATCGAGATAAACGCCTCCCTTTATGCTCCGGACGAAGTGCCCGTGGTGCTGTTCGGCAGAGAGACGCGGGACAGCAAGACAGGCCTCCTCAAGGTCGAAGTTGGTGCTCTCGAGAAGGCCCACGGCGGTACCCTCTACCTGTCAGAGGTCTCAACCTTGCCGCCGGCCACGCAGGCCGCACTGCTGCGAACGCTGGTGGAGAACCGCTTTCATCGGGTTGGCGGGACCCAGGCCGTGCCGATCGACGTCCGGATCATTTCCGCCAGTTCGCAGAACGTAGCGGGGCTGATCGAAACGGGCGAGTTCCGGTCGGATCTGTTTCACCGGCTCGCGATCGTGCCGGTTCAGTTGACGCCACTGCGGGAACGGCGGGAGGACGTGCCACCGCTGGTGTCCGTGTTCATCGAGCAGATATGCCGCATGCACAACCTGCAACGATACACCGTTGGTGACGACGCAATAGCTGTTCTGCAGGCACAGGAATGGCCGGGCAACGCCCGTCAGTTGCGAAATTCCATCGAGCGCCTGCTGATTCTGATGAAGGATCAGCACCCGGAGAACGGCATCATCACTGCCGCAATGCTTCCCTCAGACATCGGGGAGGTTCTTCCCACTGTCGGGGACACTGATGCATCTGCGCACCTGATGAGCCTGCCGTTGCGGGAGGCCCGAGAGGTGTTCGAGCGCCAATACCTCCTGGCTCAGATCGAACGATTCGGTGGCAACATTTCCAAGACTGCGGAGTTCGTGGGAATGGAGCGGAGTGCGCTGCACCGCAAGATCAAGTCGCTGGGTCTTTGACCGCTCCACAGAGGAACGTGCCATGCGACTGGCGCGGGTATGCAGACGCACGGGAACCGTGCCATAATGACAGTGTGTAGTGAGCGCATCGCCAGAGGGGAGGGACTGGCGGCAGTCCCCGAGTCCCGAAGCGGCTACGCAACGATGACAGCGACAATCTAATGCCGCGCGAAAGAGGCCTGAATGCCCAGCGAAAAACAACCGAACCTGCAGGATTCCTTCCTAAACCACGTCCGCAAGCAGAAAGTCCCGGTGACCATTTTCCTCGTCAACGGCGTGAAGCTTCAGGGCGTTATCACCTGGTTCGACAATTTCTGCCTGTTGCTTCGGCGTGATGCTCAGTCGCAGCTCGTCTACAAGCACGCGATCTCGACCATCATGCC
>JAEZHZ010000070.1 GCA_023436745.1 Pseudomonadota bacterium
TACGTGGTCGGCTACCCTGGTTTCGCCGGTGCCGAATTCTTCAGGCCGGAGTTCAGTGCTCCCATACCGGTTGGTGATGTCACTGCCTTCGCACAAGCCGTCGAAGCCGCGCTGCGGGAGGAGCGAGAGGAGCCCGACTGGTGCCAGGCGAAGGGGCGGGCAGCTTCCCGGCACATTCTGTCGACCTACTCACGGGAAAAGGAGATCGCTGAAGTCGCCACTCTCTACCGGAAGTATCTTGGCATCGCCGGAGAAGCGTCGTGATGACCACCGGTTCACTGCTGCGACGGCGGAGCGTCAGGCCCGTACAAACATTTCAGCCCCAGACGCCCACAGTCAGCGTAGTCATCCCCTGCCACAATTACGAGCGGTATCTGCCGGCTGCTATCGACAGCGCGATTTCACAAGCAGGTGTGGAGGTGGACGTAATCGTTGTGGACGATGCCTCCACCGACGGCAGCCTCGACGCGGCGCGCGCCGCAGCCAAGCGACATGCCAATGTCCAGGTCGTTGCACATTCCGAGAATACGGGACCGGTCATCACCTTCAACGATGGGCTCGACCTTGCCCGCGGCGAGTTCCTTGTGCGGCTTGACGCTGACGACCTGCTCACTCCGGGGGCCCTGCTGCGAGCGGTGGAGGTCATGCGAGCCCACCCGTCGGTTGGCCTCGTCTATGGACACCCCCTTCACTTCGAGGGGGACCGCCTTCCCCGTGCAAGGGAGCGTGCCACGGCCTGGACGCTCTGGCCGGGCCGGGAGTGGCTCGCCGACCGCTGCCGGACCGGCGTCAATGTCATCACCTCACCGGAGGTGGTGATGCGCAGTTCGGTGGTGGCCCGGGTCGGCGGTCAGCGGCCGTTGGCCCATACCCACGACATGGAGATGTGGCTGCGGATCTCGGCCGTCTCCGACGTGGCCTATATTCGCGGCGCGGACCAGGCCTGGCATCGGGAACACAACGCCAGCCTCTCGGCGCGGAAGGTCGACGCATATGTCGACATGGTCGAGCGGAAACTCGCCTTCGAGACGCTGTTCGACTGGATGACCAAGCAACGGATGGACACTGCCGGCCTCCGCGAGGACGCGATGCGCGCCGTGGCCGCCAGTGCATTGCGCCAGGCGATCAGGCTTTACGACCACGGGGCCGCCGAGAGCGAGACCCGGAGATACATCGATGTTGCAGCCACGATGGTTGCCGATCTCGAGCGCGTGCCGGGATGGGCCGGGTTGCAGCGCCGAAAGGCTGTTGGTGCCGCCCGCGCCCGCAGGAGCCCACTGTCGAAAGTTGCCCGGCTCTACCGGCGCGTTCTCAGCGACTTTGAGAAGCGCCGATGGCACCGGCAGGGCATCTTCTAGCGGTATTGGAGAACGAGAATGGCCAGAGTTGATGTCGTCGTGCCCTGCTACAACTACGGGCGCTACCTGGATGCCTGCGTTCACAGCGTGCTTTCGCAGGCCGGCGTCGACGTCTCGGTGATCATCGTCGATGATGCCTCGACAGACAACACGCCCGACCTCTGCCGGAAGCTGAGCGAGGACCCACGGGTCTCGGTGATCCGGCACGAGACGAACAAGGGGCATATCGCTACTTACAATGACGGGCTGGATCAGGTGACGGCGGAGTATGTCGTGCTTCTCTCGGCCGATGACCTGCTGGCGCCGGGCGCCCTGTCCCGGGCCACGGGGCTGATGGACGAGCACCCCTCCGTCGGTTTCGTCTATGGCCATCCGGTTACCTTCCGGGGCGAGACGCCTCCATCTCCGCGCGACCGTCGGCCTGGACGGAAGATCTGGTCAGGAGCGGACTGGGTGGGCTTGATGTGCCGCACCGGCCAGAACTTCATCTACTGCCCCGAAGTGGTCATGCGAACCCGGGTGCAGCGGCAGATCGGCAGTTATCGCCAGGAACTGCCGCACTCCGGCGACATGGAGATGTGGCTGCGCGCCGCCATGGTATCGGATGTCGGCCGTATCACAGGCGTCGACCAGGCCTATTATCGCCTGCATCCGCAGAGCATGCAGCACACGATCTATGCGGGCCTGCTTCGGGATTTCTACGGCCGCCGGGCCGCGTTTGAATCCGCCCTGCTCGCGCCGCCGGCACCGGTGGAGGGCGCGGAGCACCTGCTCGAGGTCGCCAAGAAGGCGCTGGCACGCGCTGCACTGAAGGCGGTGCTGGAATCCTTCCGCTGCGGCAACAAGCCCGGACAGCCGCCAGAAGACTTCATCGCCTTCGCGGTGGAGACATTCCCCCGCATCACCGAGAGCCGACTGTGGCGACTGGCAAACGATCGCCGCAGCCCCTCGGCCCATCCATTGCTGACCAGGATCGAGAGTGTCCGGATAGACCTCAGAGACCGCATCCAGTGGCAGATCTGGCGTCGGGACGGCGTGCAGTACCCCGGCTTGATCTGACGGGGAGCCGCTCGTCCCCTAAGCCTTGGCTATCCTGCTTCTCAGCCAGGACGGGAGTTTTGGCGACGCCAGGAGCTCTGGGGCTACGCTCATGAGCTGGTATAGACAGACGATGCCGGTAATGCAGGTGATCAATACGCCGACCGCGGTGGCCCACCAGATAGACAGCACCGTAAACGCGATCAGGCTCGCCCCGCACGCCACGCCGAACAGGGCAATCATGGTCGCGTGCTCCGGCCGCAGCCTGAATCCGCAGTTGCGATGCACCACCAGGTAGACGATCAGGCCGTGGCTGACATACAGCAACGTGAACGCGATGCCGGAGCCATTGATGCCTAGCACCGGCACCAGCAGGGCAGCGAAGCCAACATGAAGGATGGCGGCCAACGCCTCGAGCGCGACGAAGGTCTTCTGCCAACCCTTGGCGACGATGATGTAGCCCATCGGCCATGATACGACGCGGAACATCATGCCCAGGCAGAGCCAGCGCAGGGTTTCGGCCGCAGCGCTGAACTCCACGGAGTAGAAGGCATTCACCGCAATATGTGAGAGCGCCATGGTGCCGACCACACCCGGCCCGGCGATGAGCAAACTCACCTGTATCTGTTCACCGACGAGGCGGGTCACCGTCGCGTTATCGTCAGCCGCAGCGGTGAGCCGAGGATAGAAGTCCGTGCCCATCGCCTGCAGCACGACACCGACGAACAGCCCCGAAAGCGCCCATGCGGCCTGATAAAGCCCGGCCGCAGCGACACCTTCACCCTGCAGAATGATGATCCTGACCAGGTAGGCAGCGCCCAAGGTCAGGAACCCACTGATCATGAAGGCAGCGCCCAGCCGTAGCAGGTCTCTTGTGTCATGTTTCGACGTCGGGATTGGTCCAGCGGCACCGAGGCCGACTGCGCGCCGACTGTACCAGCGTGCCGCAATCCAGGTGACCAGCGCCATGAGAACAAGCGCCGGCACAACTGCGGCCTCACGCCAGACGAACACGACGGGAACGGACACAGCCACACCGGCGATTGCCGAGATGATGTTGAGCTTCGCCAGATCCAGAATCCGCCTCGTGCCCTGAAGCAGAGCCGTTTCGCCGCCGGTGACGATCCGCAACAGCACCACTGTCCCGAGCACCGCGACCGACATGGCGTACTCGGGGCTTCCAAAAGTCAGGACGGATGCCGGAATGGCCAGCACGGCAAGACCCAGGCCGCCGGCAAAGCCGAGCACGAGCGAAGTGCGGGCAACCACATCCATCGTGCGGGCGACCCGTGTCCTGTCGCCCGTGCCTTCGGCTTGAGCAATCTGGCGAACGCCCGAACTGCTGACGCCCAGCCCCGCGATGGCAACCACCACATCGGCAAGCGCCGAGAACAGCGCGACCAGTCCCACGCCGCCTGGGCCAAGCAGTACCGCAAAGGCCTTCATCCTGATTAGCGAAACGAACATCGAGACAATGGACGAAGCACCGATCAGGGCCGTTGAGTGCAGAATGTCCCGATAGCTGGATTTCTGAGGGTCGGAAGCGTTCCTCTTGTCCTCCATCGCGCCGGCGCTCTCGCTGGTTGCTTGCCGGCTGCCGGCCCGCCGGCGCGACAAAAATCTTCGCTCCAGCGAACCTACTTGGCCCCTCGCCGCCGGCCACTAGCTCCAATGGGCGGATTTCGACCGGCGGCATTTGCCTGATCATTGTGCCCAGGGAACTAGCGACCGACAGTGCCCGCATTTAGGGAGGTGACGCGATGCTCTCAGACCCGGACCTGGTCCTGCTGGATACTAATCCCCGGACCGGCGAGTTCTCGCCCAGGTTGCGCCGATACCTTCGCGCGAAGCGTGTGATGGACATCACGGGCGCGATTCTGCTGGGACTGGCAGTGTTGCCGCTGGTTGGGATTCTGGCAGTTCTGGTGCGCCTCGATGGAGGCAGCGCCTTCTTCTGCCAGAAGCGCCTCGGTCAGGGTGGCGAGGTGTTCCACTTCTGGAAGCTGCGGACCATGGCTTCGGACGCCGAGGGCGCACTGAGTCGCTACCTCGCCGAGAACCCCGAAGCCCGGCTTGAGTGGGAGCACACCCAGAAACTGCGCAAGGACCCGCGGATTACGTGGCTGGGTCAGTTCATGCGCAAGTATTCGTTCGACGAGCTGCCCCAGCTGTGGAACGTTCTGAGGGGCGACATGAGCCTCATCGGCCCCCGGCCGATGTTCATCGAGCAGCGTTCCCTGTACCCCGGTGTGATCTACGGGAACATGAAGCCGGGGATCACCGGCCTGTGGCAGGTGATGGCGCGAAACCAGAGCGCCTTTGCCGACCGCGCGGCCTTCGACCATGCCTATGCGAGGACCGTCTCGCTGCGCACCGATCTGTTCATCACCCTTCGTACCATTCGCGCAGTGTTCCTCGGCACCGGCCTCTGATCGATCGCCGATGTCACCGCTGCGAGGTGGCGGCAGGCCTGACTCCCGTCACTGCCGCAGTACGGTCGTTGCTGCGACCGGCTGCGGGGTTGGTGACTTTCAGCACATCGCCGGGCTGAAGCGTCGTCGCCTCGCCGGCAGCCACCTCGATCAGCTCGGTTGGGGTCTGACGGACCAGAGTGAATGTGGGCACCCGAGGTTCGGTCTGGGCGCTTGCTGCAAGGCCGCCTTCGAGACTCAGCAGCAGGCCCTGCGCCGTCGTGCGCTGCAACGACAGTTGCTCGAGCGTTGCTTGCTCGGTCTGAATGCCGAGAGCGATGTCCGTCTGATGCGTGTCCTGGAGTTGGGCGGCTTCGCGCTTCGCCTGACTGATGGCCTGCTGGGCGCGCACAATTGCCGTGGTCTGGTTTAGGCGATCGAAGCGCAGGTCAGCGACCACCCTCTCCAGATCCGTACGCCGTGAGACGGTGGCAATTCCCTTCTCGACGAGGCTGCTGACCCCTTCGAGCTCGCGCTCGGCGGCAGCGATTGCCGCACCGACATCCTCCAGACGGGTCTGGAGGGTCTCGATTTCAAGCTGGAGCAGGGAGACGAGATCGTCGAGCGCCTGTTCCTGGCGGTGCAGTTCGCGCGCTCGTGCCGCGAAGATCACGGTCTCCTCGTTCATCACGGTCTTCGCGAGAGCGGCGTCAGCGTGAGCTGTGACTTCGGGAGGAAACGACAGGTCCGGTTCGTGTGCGGCCTCAGTTCTCAACCGGGCGAGGCGCGCGTTGCTCCGCAGAATGCCGGCCTCGGCTGAACGAAGGTCGGAGGCCAGCCGCAACCTGTCCGCCGTCTCGTCGACCGGGACCGCGACTCCGCCGCCGAGTGCGAACAGCTGCAGCGCGGTCATACCCGGCCGGAACTCGAAGGCACCGGGCGTGGTGACCGATCCAACGACGTAGACCGGAGGATAGGAGACGATCTCAAGCGACGTTTCCGGCTCGTCCACCATGCCAAGGCGACGCTTGAGCGTCCCCGAAATCTCGGCCGCCACCTCGTCAATCGACTTGCCGCTGGTTGGCAACGTGCCGATTACCGGGAGCGAAAGGGAGCCATCCGCCTCGAGAACGTACTCGCCGCTGAACGCATCGATCCGCTCATAGATACCCTTGACGGGCGCCCACTGCACCACCGTGATCCGCACGCGCCCCAGAGGCCAGAGTTCGTTCGCAACCAGCTCGACCAGCGCGGTGCTGCTCAGGAAGGCTGCTGCCGCAAGGACCAACGTCGAGACACCTGCTGCGCGTCGCTTCGGCATTGCCGCCTCCGATAACTGTCACCGATTTTGATAAGGGACTAGATCAGAAAGCTTCCCGGGCTGGCACTAGCCCATGCTGGTTATTGAGGAACAGGGCGTCCATTGGCCCAATCAGCCCCAGTTGGCCGGCAGTCGCCGGCGAGGGCCGCCCATGACCATCGCGGATCTGCGATACTACGCCTTTGTGCTGTTTCACCGCCTCCCGATACTGCTGCTCGTCGCAGGGTCGGTGAGTGCCGCCGGGATCGCGTATGCCCTGTCCTTGCCGCCGGTGTATCGCGCCACGAGCACCATCCGGGTG
>JAEZHZ010000105.1 GCA_023436745.1 Pseudomonadota bacterium
CGTTCTCCGGAGCGACCATCCTGGGTGACGGCAGCGTGGCGCTCATTCTCGACACCGCGCATCTGGTCGCGTCCGGCCAGGGCTATGTCGATCGCAACCGCATCACCGGGACAGCAGCATGAGCATGACCGCTCTCACCATTCGGCTGGGCGATGAGCAGTTCGCCGTCGAGGCCGGCAGCGTTCGCGAGATCCTCGACGTGGTTCCGATAACCCACGTGCCCAACGCCCCCGAATTCGTCAGCGGCCTCATCAACGTTCGAGGGCGGGTCGTTCCCCTCGCCGACATGCGGGTCATGTTCGACATGGACCGGCCCGAGCCCAACGAGGACACGCGGATCGTCGTGATGGAAGTCGACATGGAGGGTGAGCCGACCATCGTCGGCATCCTCGCCGACAAGGTTCACGACGTCACCACCATCGAAGCTGCCTCCATGGAGGAGGCCCCGCGCGTCGGCATGCGCTGGCGCCCCGAGTTCGTGCGCGCCATCGGCAAGCGCAACGGCAGCTTCATCATCATCCCCGACCTGGGGCGGATTTTCGAGAACGTGGGCGGCAGAAGCGCGCCCGCTGCAGCATCAGAAGAAAGGCCTGCACTGTGAGACTGACTATCAAGACCAAGCTGGCGGCGACATTTGTCACCGTGGTCGCCCTGTCCGGGGCCAGCATGTTTATGGCACTGCAGGGATTGGGCAACATCAACTCGTCGCTCTCCGCCGCAATCGCTGGGCCGGTCGAGCGTTCGCAGGTTCTCAAGCAGATCAAGCTCGACCTGGTCATGATCTCGGACAGTGCCCGAGCCATGATGCTCAGCACCGACAGTGCCGAGATGAGCCAGTTTGTCGCGTCGATGGCGAGCAACTACGAACACTTGCGCGAGGAGGCAACTGAACTCGCGGGGTCCTTCACCAACCCCGACAACGTCGCCGACATGCAGAGCCTCATAGCGACGCTCGACAGCTACTGGGACGCATTGCAGCAGGCCAAGAACGAGGCACTGAAAAACTCGGACACCGTCGCGTTTGCCGTGACCACCTCCGAAGGCAGCGCAGCCATCACCGCCATCGAAGACACCATGGGCAAGTTGCTGCCGGCCCTGGCCAGCCGTCTTAATGCTGGCGATGTCAGCGCCTTCCCTGCGTACGAAACCGCCAGCTCGCTCTTCCTCAATGCCAGCGACGTGTTCCGCCAGCACCGAAACGTCCTGCTCGCCTCCAGCGCCCCCGCAAAGCAGGATGAGTGGTTCAACGATTTCGACGGTGTCTTCGAACAGATCCAGCCGACCATCGACCGCCTCGCGCGACTGGTTGGACCGGCAGAAGCTCCCCTGGCCAACCAGTTGCGCAGCGACATCGACGCCCTCTTCGCCGCTATGGCCAAGGGCAACGAGATCGCCATGCAGCGTTCGCAGTACAACGCCAACCAGATCGCCGAGACGGTTGCTGCACCCCTGCTCGCCCGCATCAACGAACTCGGCGACACGATTGTGGCGCGCAACGAGCTCACGGTTGCCAACGCGCTGGCCGACGCCAACGAGCTCTACGAGTCGACCCGCATGTTCCTCTTCGCGCTCCTGATCGGCTCGGCTCTGATCGCCGCAGTTGCCGCAACCTGGATCGTGGTGTCCATCTCGCGTGCCCTGAGCAGCGCCGTGCGCCTTGCCAATGATGTTGCCGAGGGCGATCTCAGCGCCACCGCAAGCGTCAAGGGTGACGATGAGGTCGGCGACCTGATCAAGGCCCTGAACGCCATGACCGCCAAGCTCCGCGAGGTTGTCGCCGAAGTGACCAACGCCACGCGCAACGTCACTGCCGGCAGCCAGGAAATGTCCGCAACGGCCGAACAGCTGAGCCAGGGCGCCACCGAGCAGGCTTCGTCCACCGAGGAAGCTTCGGCCTCCATGGAAGAGATGGCTGCAACCATCAAGCAGTCGGCCGACAACGCCTCCCAGACCGAGAAGATCGCCCGCCAGTCTGCGGCCGATGCCATCGCCTCGGGCGAAGCGGTCACCAATGCCGTCAACGCCATGCAGACCATCGCGGAAAAGATCATGGTCGTGCAGGAGATCGCCCGTCAGACCGACCTCCTTGCCCTGAACGCCGCCGTCGAGGCTGCTCGGGCCGGTGAGCACGGTCGCGGCTTTGCCGTCGTCGCCTCGGAAGTGCGTAAGCTCGCCGAGCGCTCGCAGGCCGCCGCAGCCGAGATCTCCACCCTGTCAGGCACCACGGTGAAGGCCGCCCAATCCGCCGGTGAGATGCTGTCGCGCCTCGTGCCCGACATCCAGCGCACCGCCGAACTGGTGGAAGAGATCTCCGCCGGCAGCCGCGAGCAGAATGCCGGTGCTGCCCAGATCAACACCGCCATCCAGCAGCTCGACAAGGTCACCCAGCAGAACACCTCCGCCGCCGAGGAAATGTCCTCCACTGCCGAGGAACTGGCCAGCCAGGCCGAGCAGCTGCAGGCAGCGATCGGGTACTTCCGCATTTCCGGAGGAGCATCCACCGAGGTTGCCCCGGCGGCTGCGACAGCTTCCGCCGCACGCCGGAACCTCAAGCAGCAGATCATTGCCGTATCGCCGCACATGGCTCCCAGGTCGCGGCCCGCCAACAGCGGCGGCTTCGACATCGACCTCGGCGATGGCGGGGACGAGTTCGACGCCGAGTTCACCCGCCGCGGCGCGGCGTGAGCGCAGTCGCCATGGCAGACCAGGCGCAATACGTCACCATCGGTGTCGCGGACGAAACGTTCGCGGCCCCGGTCACCAAGGTCCAGGAGATCCTGGACATGCGGCCGATCGCCCGGCTGCCGCGCGCACCCGATCACCTGCTCGGGGTGATCGATGTGCGTGGCGACGGCGTCCCGGTCGTGGATCTCAGGCTGCTTCTCGGCATGACGCCCGCGTCCGACACCGAGAACACCCGGATTGTCGTCCTCGCCATCAACGGGCCCGCCGGGCCCGTCACCGTTGGCCTGCGCGCCGACCGCGTGTTCGAGGTGGCAGTACTCGATAGCGAGGAGCTCGATCCCCCGCCGGCGGTCAGCGCCGGCTGGAGCGGGCATTGCATCGCCGGCATCGGGCGGCGGAACGGTCGTTTCGTTACGGTGCTCGACCTCGATCAGCTGCTGAGCGACGCCGCCCGGGCAAGGGCAGCGTGATGCCGGCTGCGACCGCAATCCTGGCCGGCCGTGCCCTCGACGAGGATCGGCTCTCGGCCGCCGACTTCGAGCGTATCGCCGACCTGATCGGCCGGGAAGTGGGCATTCGCCTGCCCCCCGGCAAGCGTCTGATGGTGGAGGGACGGCTTCGCCGCCGCCTGCGCGCACTCGAACTGCAGAACTTCGATATTTACTGCAGGTACCTCTTCAGCGGTAACGGACTGCAAGCAGAACTTCCCAATCTCATCAACGTCGTTACCACCAACAAGACCGACTTCTTCCGCGAACCGGAGCACTTCAACCTGATGCGCTCGATGCTGGTCCCGGGCCTTCTTGCCGCCCGCTCAGGCACGCATCAGCCCTTGCTGAAGGTCTGGAGCGCTGCCGCCTCGACCGGTGCCGAAGCCTATACCGCGGCCATGGTGCTTGCGGATTTGGCGAGGCAGAACAAGGACTTCCGCTTCGCGATCCTCGGCACGGACGTGTCGACCGAAGTGCTCGACACCGCCCGCCGGGCCATCTACCCCGCCGACCAGATCATGCCGGTCCCGGCCGAGTACCAGTCGCGCTACCTGCTCTGGCCCCGTCGCCGGGGCCTTCGCAACGAAGTCCGCATCGTGCCGGAATTGCGCCGCCACGTCCGCTTCGAACACCTCAACCTCATGGACACGAGCTACCCATACGACCGGGACGTCGACATCATCCTGCTGCGCAACGTCCTGATCTATTTCAGCAAATCCGACCAGGCGGCGGTCATTTCCCGGCTTGTCGGGCATTTGCGCCCCGGCGGTTATCTTTTGCTTGGGCATTCGGAGTCCATGATCGGCACCGCCGTTCCCGTGCGGCAGGTCGCCCCTGCCGTGTTCCAGCGAGTGTAAGACATGGGCGCCACCGCCTCTGCCAAGATCCGCGTGCTCATCGTCGACGATAGCGCCTCCGTCAGGACCACCCTGAGCCAGATCATCTCGGCCGATCCGCACCTTGAAGTCATGGGAACCGCGGCTGACCCCTATGTCGCCGTCGAGCGTATCCGCCAGGAAGTGCCGGACGTGATGTTCCTCGACATCGAGCTCCCGCGCATGGATGGCCTGACCTTCCTTCGCAAGATCATGTCCCAGCGGCCGATCCCGGTGGTCATCTGTTCCAGCCTCGCCGAGACCGGCTCCGAGACCCTGATGCAGGCGCTCGAGGCCGGCGCCGTCGATGTGGTGACCAAGCCGCGCGTGGATACGGCGCAGTTCCTCCAGGAATCGGCGATGCGCATCTGCGACGCCGCCAAGGCCGCCGCCCACGCCAAGATCCGGGGGATCAAGAAGGAGGCGCCCCCGCTCAATGTCGAGGCAAAACTGACCGCGGACGCGGTCATTCCGCCACTTTCCGGGCACCGCCGGTCCAGCCTGATGGCTGCCATGCCGACCACCGATCCCATCGTCGCCATCGGCGCCTCGACGGGGGGCACCGAGGCTCTCCGCGGCGTGCTCGAAGCCCTGCCCGCCACCAGCCCTGCCATCCTTATAGTTCAGCACATGCCCGAAAAATTCACAGGAGCCTTCGCCCACCGGCTCAACAGCACCTGCGCCGTCTCGGTCAAGGAGGCGGAGGATGGGGACGTGATCCAGTCCGGCCGGGTACTTATCGCCCCGGGCAACCGTCACATGCGTCTGGTGCGCTCGGGCCAGCGCTATACCGTTTCCATTCTCGAGGGCCCCCATGTCTCCCGGCACCGTCCATCGGTGGACGTCCTGTTCCGCTCGACGGCGCAGGCGGCCGGACGGAACGCTCTCGGCATCCTTTTGACCGGCATGGGTGACGACGGAGCCCGCGGGCTCCTCGAGATGCGGCAGATGGGCAGCCCGACGCTGGCGCAGGACGAGGAAACCTCGGTGGTGTTCGGCATGCCGAAGGAGGCGATCGCACTCGGCGCTGCGGGCAAGGTGTTGCCGCTCGGCCGTATGGCGGCCGAGATCGCAGCCTTTGGCCGGCAGCATGCGCTGGGAGGCGTGGCATGAGCGCGATCATCAACAACGCGGTAACGATCGATCCGCGCGCTGCACGCCTTCGCACCATTGCCGAGGGGCTGGCCGCGCCACGCCGGGACATCGAGTCCGGGTTCACAGCAGTGGGTTCCAGGTTGAGCGACGCTGCGGCGACAATCAACCGACTGACGCGGGTTTTCGACGCTTTGCCCCACGCGCTCGAAGGCGCCGAGGTTGCCGAAGCGACGGGCAGTCTGCGCGCCGTGGCCGATGCGGCCCGCTCCATCGGCCAGAACTATGCCGACGAGAAGGTGCAGTTGCAGCGGCTGCTGACAGAGGTCCAGGCCGCCCACACGCCAATCGGCGAACTGCAGCGCACGATCAAGATGATGGGCATCGTCTCCATCAACGCCCGGGTGACCGCTGCCGGTATTGTCGGAGAGAACGAGGACTTCGCCGTCTTCACCACCGACATCGCGCAGCTTTCAGCAAGCGCCAGCCAGACAATCCAGGACTTCTCGCAGTCATACCAGCGCGTCATCAACGACGTACAAAATGCCAGCCGGCAGCGGGAGCAGTTCGACCGCGACCATGCCAACACGCTCGCCGAACTCGCCGATAGTCTCGAGCACGCCCTTCTGGCGGTCAACGAACAGCGCCAGCGCAGCCTGGCCGGCAGCGCCGAAACCAGCAAGGTCTCACGCCAGATCGCGGCGAAGATCGGTGGTGCAGTCATGGCCTTGCAGGTGGGCGATTCTACGCGTCAGCGGATGGAGCATGTGGAAGCGGCCTTGCTCGAACTGGCGGAACGCCCCTCGGACACTACTCCGGAAGATTCCACCATCGGGGTGATCTCGGCCCTGCAGCAGGCCCAGGTGACCGACGCCGGCAGAACCTTCGAGCAAGAGGTGAACGCCGCCGCCGACGCGCTGACGGCCCTCGCAGGCGAAGCCACCGCGATGATGCAGCATAGCCGCGGCCTCTACGGCGGGGACAACGGCTCCACGGCGCTGAGCGCGCTCAATCATGAGTTGAAGGCAGCTGTTGAGGTGCTCCGCAGCTTCGAGCGGGAGCGCCAGAAACTCGAGCGCATGGCAAGTGCGGTTGAGAGCACCGTGCGGACGCTGCTCACCCACGTGGAGGCCGTGCAGGACATCGAGGCGAATATGCGCCTCGTCAGCCTGAACGCCGCCGTCCGATGCGCCCAGTTGGGTCCCCGCGGCGCACCACTGACGGTGATCGCGGTACAGTTGCGCGAACTCACCTCGGAAACAGTCGTCTCCGCAGAAGCGGCGATGCAGCGGCTGAATTCGGCTGCGACTCTGGTCGAAGCCTTCGTTGCCGGCGCCGATGGTGCAGGTCACCTGGAAGAGATCGAGCGTGAGGCGAGCCACGCCGTGGACCTGCTGTCACGACTCGACAATCTACTGGCGGAGGCGTTGGGCTCGCTGGACAGCGAGGGCCCGAGGGTGCTCTCGGCCCTTGAGATCGCCGCTGATGAACTCGGCGCTCAGGCCCGTGTCTTCGAAGCCATGGCAGATGCCGGTCTCTCCCTTGCGGAATACGCCCACATGCCGCACACGCACACGCTGCCACCCGACGTTCTGGCCCATGCCGCTCGGCTTGCGACCCGCTACACCATGACCGCCGAGCGTGATGTTCACACACGCCTGCTCGGCTCCGCCGGCGCAGCGCCTGAGCCTGCTGCCAATGATGTGGACCTGCTGGATTTTGAGCTCTGAAAAGGCAAAGCCCAGACACTCACAGAGTGTCTGGGCTTCTTTTGGTTGCGGGAGCAGGATTTGAACCTGCGACCTTCAGGTTATGAGCCTGACGAGCTACCGGGCTGCTCCATCCCGCGTCAACGTCGCCGCAGCGACACCGGCTATATAGGGGGCTCTCGCCGGGACCTCAACCCCCTCAGTGAGTGTTTTTTCGATCTGCTGGGGACAATTGCACTGCCCTTCCCATCGGCGCGCTATTGGCTAGTCTGCCGTCCTCGCCATCGATGAATCCCGGAAGACTCGACCATGAAGCTGAAGCCGCTTGGCCGCACCGACCTGCGCGTGACTGAAAATCTGCCTTGGCACCATGACCTGGGGCAGCCAGAACACCGAGGCGGAGGGGCACGCGCAGATCGACATGGCTCTTGATGCAGGCATCAATTTCATGGACACGGCCGAGATCTATGCCGTGCCGCGCAGCCCGGAGACTTCCTTCCGGACCGAGACCATCATCGGCAACTGGTTCAAGGCCTCCGGCAAGCGCGACCAGTGGATCCTTGCCTCCAAGATCGCAGGCAGCCCGATCGACTTCATTCGCGACGGTGCCCGCCCCGATGGCCGCACGCTGCGGCAGGCCCTCGAGTCGAGCCTTCGGCGGCTGCAGACCGACTACCTCGACCTTTACCAGGTCCACTGGGCGGGCCGCGGCAGCTACAACTTCGAGGGCTCCTGGACCTACACACCGCACACCCAGGACACTGCGGACGTGCTCGACAACATCGAGGACACGCTGGTGACCGTGGGAGACCTCGTGCGGGAGGGTAAGCTCCGGCACTTCGGTGTTTCGGAACGAGACGACCTGGGGAATCGCTCAGTGGTTGCGGATCGCCGAGCAACGCGGCCTGCCCCGCCTCGTGTCCGTTCAGAACGAGTATAGCCTCCTGCGTCGTCACTTCGATCTCGATCTCGCCGAACTCAGCCACCACGAGGCCGTGGGATTGCTGGCGTACTCCCCGCTCGCCGCGGGCCTGCTCACAGGCAAGTACTTCGATGGCGCCATCCCCAAGGGCAGCCGCTACGACTACCAGAAGGGATTCTGGCGGCAGAATCCCTGTTCGGAGGCCGCTGCGAAGGAGTACGTAGCCCTGGCGGCGCGGTATGATATCGACCCTGCGCAGATGGCCATTGCTTGGGCTCTCACCCGGCCTTTCGTGACCTCGGTGATCATCGGCGCGACAAGCACGGCGCAGCTCGAAAACGCCATAGCCTCTCATCGGCTGGAGCTACCGCATGAGTTCGTGGCGGAAATAGAGGGCATCCACCGCCGCTATCCGCGAACCATCTGATCGCTTGCCGGGCAGGTGCGGCGCAGTGCAAGACAGGCTTAGTCGTCGCCGGGTATCGCCATGCTCACGCTCATCGCCACCTTCTTTCCGCTGGCCTGCTACTTCGCCTACAATCTGGTGGTACCGCTGATCGAGCGGCGCCGTCCCTCGCTGTCGGTCATCATGAACATGCAGCGTCGCCGCTGGGTGGCGAACGCGACCCGGCGGGAAACCCCGTTCGACGCCATCCTCGCCGGTAACATCATGAGCTCGGTGAGCTTTCTGGCATCGACGGCCGTACTGCTGATCCTCGCGGTGTTCGCCGTGTTCGGTCAGGTCCCGATGCTGATGGAGGCGCTGGCCGCGATCGACCTCACGCGCAGCTACACCACGCTGGAAGTACAACTGCATCTGGTGGTGATGCTGGCGATGTTCGTGCTGGCATTCTTTGCCTTCACCCTGTCGCTGCGCCAGTTCAACCATTTCTGCATCATGCTCGGCGCGCTCGACCACTCTGAGCCCGCCTCCAAGGAAGAGATCGACGCGATCACGGAGATGAATGCGCTCGGCGCCCGCAACTTCAACAGCGGCGTCCGCGCCTATTACTTCTCGGTATCAACCGTGGCGTGGTTCGTTTCTGACTGGCTGCCGATGGTGGTGTCGCTGGCCACCGTTCTGGTGCTTGCCCATCGCGAGTTCTTCTCGTCCGCGCACCGCACCGCGGCGTCGGCGGCAGTGATCGCTGCCCGGCGCGACAGCGGTGCCTGAACGCGCGCTGCTGCGGCAAATTCGGACATTGACATTCAGCTAATGGAGTCGCTTTATGCCCGGCATTAAGCAAGCAGTACTCCGCTCATGCTCGTCTGTCAGTGCAATATGATCACGTCCCGGGAGATCGAGGATATAGTCCTCGATCTGCTGCGCGCAGATCCGTGGCAACTTGTTGTGCCCGCAAAGGTTTATAGTGAGCTGAACCGTCGCGCCAAGTGCGGCGGGTGTGTACCGAATGTGGTGGACATTATCGTCCGCGTCACGGAAAATTACCACGCACAGCAAGCCCATCAGCCCGCTGAGCTGGTAGACCTCCAGTCCGGGTTGGAAAAGCTCAAGAAGCAACGGAGTGGAGCACGTCGTGAAAGGCGAAGCACAAGTCATCGAGCGGCTTAACGAGGCCCTCTTTCTCGAACTCGGCGCAGTCAATCAGTACTGGGTGCACTATCGGCTCCTGGACGACTGGGGCTACAGGAAGCTCGCCTCAAAGGAGCGCGCCGAGTCCATCGAAGAGATGCACCACGCCGACCGGCTGATCGAACGCATCATCTTCCTTGAAGGCCATCCGAACCTGCAGCGGGTTGCTCCGCTTCGCATTGGCCAGACCATCAAGGAAGTGCTCGAGGCGGATCTCGCCGGCGAGTACGAGGCTCGCGAAGCATATCGCAACAGCCGCGAACTCTGTGCCGAGCTCCACGACCACGTTTCCAAGCAATTGTTCGATGAACTGCTGGCGGACGAGGAAGGTCATATCGATTTCCTCGAGACACAGCTCGATCTGCTCGCAAAGATCGGCGAGGAGCGTTACGGCCAGCTCAACGCCGCCCCGGCCAACGAAGCCGACTGATACGCGTACCTGGTGCTGCGCCCCTCGGGCGCAGCCCTAACTCTGGTGCCCCCATGACCTGGCACACCGGCCGCCTCATCGACCATGTTCATCTTCGTGCTCGGGATTTCCCTGCAACCCGACGCTTCTACGAGAAGGTCCTCGCGGTACTTGGCGTACCCATGAGCGCGACCGGCGATGGCTGGCTGCAGGCCGACGAACTGTTCATCGATCGCGCCGATGCCGGCGCTGTTGCGAGCCACGTCCACCTTGCCTTTCAGGCAAAGGACCGCGAGACGGTCGAGGCTTTCTACGAGGCGGCGCTCGCTGCGGGCGGCATCGATAACGGAGCACCCGGCGAGCGAGACTACCACCCGGGCTACTATGCCTGCTTCGTGCTCGATCCGGAGGGCAACAACATTGAGGCGGTTTTCCACGGGGCGGCGCACCGCTCAGTTGATTCCGTCGAGATAAGCCCCATAGATGAGCCCCAGGACTAGTCCGGCCAGGGTACCACGCTGATTTCAGGCCAGATTGAGCGGGCCCGCTCACCCTTGGCCGAATGCGTCCTCCGGTTGTCGAGCGCCGGGTTGGGCGTGATCCTGAAGCTGAAAAGATCGCGGAGTCCGAACGGCGCGATGACTTCGAGACTATCGTCTGCCTTCAGGCGGACCGCGACAGCATGCGTCTTTGAAGCATAGTACTGCATCATGTCTGCACTGCAGGTCAGTCGGGGATAGGGCGTGCCGAACTTCTGTGGGTACCACAGGTGAACCCGCGCCTGGTTGCGGACCTCCACCGGGAGCGCGAGGTCGGCGAACTCAGCGGCAGCGCGTCTGATCACCACGTCCTCGGCCTCGTATGAGAGGTCGCTCTCGTCGAAATAGGCGACGTCGGCGTCCTTGACGCCGGTCAGCGGCGGTCGCTCCGTCAACACGTTCCAGACGGTATTGTAGATGGCGCCTGCACCCAGCAGGGCATCGGGCAATCCCAGTCGTCTTGCTCCGTAGAGGATCCGCATCAGCACCGGCTGATCCAGCACCATCGCGGCGAGCACTTTGGTCTGCGTGGCTGGGTCAGCTTCGGCATATCGAAGGTGCTGCATCATGCCGCCATACTGGCATGGGCCGGGCGATTCTGCGCTAGTCCGCCTCGATCGGCTGGAACATGGCGTTGAGCTGGTCGACGATCTGGTCCATGGGCGCCACCGAGCTCGGCAGATCTTCCGCCGCTTCCGGCACGACAGCGGCATAGGGCACGC
>JAEZHZ010000206.1 GCA_023436745.1 Pseudomonadota bacterium
CTTCCAGTGCCTCCTGCCTTGCGGCCTCGACATTGGCGATGGTCTGGTCGACCCGAGCCTGGGCTTCTTCCGGTGCGAGGCCGGTATTGGCCGCTACGGACTGGGCGAGATAGGCCCGGTCTTCTTCGGCCACCGTGCCGTCCACGAGCGCCGCCCTTGCAAAGATACGCCCGGCCTCGTCGCGCGCTGCTGCGGTATCCGTTGCCGGACGATCCGAGCGGTAGAGCGTGTCGACGAAGTAGGCGTTCGGGTCGAGCACCTCATTGGTGTCGTCCGACGCAGCCGACGCGGCGGTGGCCGCCGTTGACACTGCGGTGCCCACCATGTTGCCGACGGCGCCCACCCCTGCCGCAGCGACGATGGCGCTGACCACCAGCGCACCTGCCCAGACGAGAAGGCCATGCGCACCATCACGCAGGTCGCTCTCGTCCTCGGTGGCGTCGTAGTACCGGCGCCGAAGTCGTCCCGTGAGATAGCCGCCAGCCATGAAACTGGAGACGTGCACCCACAGGTACCAGAGGGCGGCGGCGATGCCGATGAAGATCGGGCTGGCGCCTTCGCGGGCATTGAAGTCGACGAAGTTGAGGCCGATGGCGGAGCCAAAGGCGATGAAGGTCAGGCTGATCGCCGAGGCCAGCACGATGCCGGCGATGATCGCTGGCCAGTCCACGTAGGAAGACTGGTCCGCCGCGGTGCCGGTTGTCTCGATGATGGTCGAGGAAGGTGCTTCTATGGTCATTGGTTCTCTCCCCTTCCTCAGCTGAGTCCGAGGAAAGAGAGGATCGCCAGGACGATAACAACGAGGCCGACGAGGTAGATGATGGCGTTCATGGGAATGCCTCCGTTTGACGCTGATGGCCCCTCAACCCCAGTTCACGCGGATTTGTTCCCTTGCTGCCTCATTCCTGGGCAGTGGGCAGCTTCTTGGCCTTTTGTGGGTAGATGGTTTCGCCACGCTCCAGCATCGAGACGAACTCGGCAATCTTCCTGGTCCGTCCGGCTGCAGTTCGCAGATTGCCGACGCGGAACGCGAGCGCAAATCGGTTGGTCTTGTTCAGCCCTCCGAAGGTTGCCATGGCAGCCGGACTGGCGGTGATCGCGGCCATCAGGTCAGCCGGGATTTCCATCTTGCTGCCGGCCGCATACGCGGCATCCCAGCGTCCATCGGCCTTCGCAGCCTCGACATGCCTCAGCCCGTGCTCGGTCATGCGACCCTCACCGACGAGTCTCGCCACGTTGTCGCGGTTGACCTGGCTCCACACGCTCTTCGGCTTTCGTGGGGTGTAGCGCTGGACGAAGGACACCTCGTCCCAGCTCTTGCGGATTGCATCGATCCACCCCCAGCACAGCACCGTGTCGATGGCCTCGAGCGGCGTGATGCTCTGGCGCCCCGACGCCATCTTGAAGATGCGGATCCAGACCTCGTCGGCCGTTGCGTGGTGCTCGGCCAGCCACCGCTCGAAATCCTTCTGGGTGGGGAACTCCCGAACCTTGTCCGGATCGACCACCACCGGCGCCATCAGCCGTCGGTCTCCGGGACTGTCATGGGCACGAAGGTGTGCAGCTTGTCATCGAGTTCCGGCGATTGCGGCAGTGACAGGCCGAATCTCTCAGTGAGGACCTCGCGGATTTCTGCAACGCTTGCCAGCAGCCGCTCTTCGGCGGGTTCACCGACCCGGTACGTGGTGAACCGGTTGCCTCTCAGGGTCAGCCGCCGTCCGGAGGGCGACAGGGCCACGCGCAGTTCGCGGGTGAAAGGCGAATTCTCGCCGCTCGACGTGGAGAGGTTGGCGGATTCGTACTCCGCCTGCTGCCACTCTTCCGTGGTGAAATGGTAGAGAGGGCGCCATTCCCCCGGCTGCAGTTCGGCTTCGAGGCGCCAGTCCGGGTCACCACCTGTCAGCCGGAAGCGCTCGTGCGGCGTCTCCTCTTCCACATCTTTTCTCAGCTTCAGTGGGGCCGTCAGCGTGAGGCCGCCGAAACCGACATCGGCGATATAGGTGGAGCCGCCGATTTCGACGGCGAGCAGCATGTGTGTTGGCGGAGCCGAGACCGCCTCCGGGTTCGACCATACCACCCGTGCGGGAAGCGGGCGCACCGTGAACTCGAGTTCGCGGAGCACCGCCATGAACAGCAGGTTGTGCTCGAAGCAGTATCCGCCGCGCTGTTCAAGAACCAGCTTGCTCTCGATGTCGTCCAGCCTGAGGCTGACGGGCAGGCCAAGCAGCGGGTCCAGGTTCTCGAAGGGTATCGCCGCAGGGTGCAGCGAATGAAGCAAAGCGAGCGTGTTGACCGTCGGAGCGATGGAGCCGGAGAACCCGATTCGCTCGAAGTAGGCGTTGAGGTTGAGCTTTGCGCTCATCGACCACCCTTGCCGTCGTTTCGATGCCATACATTACGGGAGGCACGTGATGAATGTCACCCGCCGTCCAGCCCGAAATGCGCCAAGAAGGGGCTGGACACAGGGTCGCTGGACAGCAGATCAGTCGAGCAGTTCTTCGTCGGCGGCGAGGGCGCTGCGCAGGTCGAGTGCCGGCAGCGGCGCGGGAGTGCGACGCACACGAATGACCACGTCCACATGGCTGACCTGCATGCCCTCGGGCGCCTTCGGTAGCGATGCGAACTCTACCGAGGAGGCAGGAATGTCGATCATCCGCTGCTCGTCCTCAACGAAGAAGTGATGATGGTCCGACGTATCGGTGTCGAAATACGACCGCGATGCATCGATCGCCACCTCGCGCAGAAGCCCCGCCTCGTGGAACTGGTGCAGCGTGTTGTAGATCGTTGCCAGCGACACATTGACGTTGGACGTCACGGCCTCGCTATGCAGCTGTTCGGCACTGACATGGCGATGCGGTCCGCCGAACAGCAGTTCGGCAAGCGCAACCCTCTGGCGTGTCGGTCTCAAGCCGGCCATGCGCAACACTGCCGTCAGGCAGGGCTTGCGCGACGGATGGAGGCGGGCAGGGGCAGGTCTGTCGGTCATTGCGTCCTTGCAACTCGGGCGAAAGGGCCGGAAATACTCGCCCGTTTATATCGTTGGCGGCGGGCCGGTACAAGCCGGGGGCATTCCTGACCTCCGGAAGGCTGTCTTGACCCCCTCACTGCACCCCTATACGAGACGACATAGAGGCTAACCGGGGAAGGGTTTATGGCGGAACGGCAGAGGTCATTCGACTACGAAGAGCTGCTGGCGCACGGGCGGGGCGAGTTGCCCGGCCAGTTGGACGCCCGTCTTCCCGCCCCTCCGATGCTCATGTTCGATCGCATCACCGACATCGACGATGCGGGTGGCGATTTCGGCAAGGGCTATGTGCGGGCCGAACTCGACGTGCATCCGAACCTCTGGTTCTTCAACTGCCATTTCATCGGGGATCCGGTCATGCCGGGCTGCCTGGGGCTCGACGCCCTGTGGCAGATGACCGGCTTCTTCCTCGGCTGGGGCGGGTCCCGCGGCAAGGGACGTGCCCTCGGTGGCGAGATCAAGTTTATCGGCCAGGTGACCAACGACGTTGAAATGGTCGAGTACGGTATCGACATTAAGCGCGTGATGCGTTCCCGCCTGGTACTCGGCATCGCCGATGGCTGGGTCAAGGCCGACGGGAAGGTGATCTACGAAGCAACCGACCTGCGGGTTGGCCTGTTCACCGACAGCCAACTCACGGATCACAGGGCCGCCTGAGCGGCCTGAGCCCCGCTTGGCCACTATAAGACAAAGCGCCGGCGAAGGCGCTCGACTAGACTACGGAGCGAGGTGAGATGAGACGAGTTGTCGTGACCGGGATGGGGATTATTTCCTCTATCGGCAATACGCTCGATGAGGTCACGGATAGCCTTCGCCATGCCCGGCCTGGTATCGTCTTTGCCGAAGACTACGCCGAACTGGGCTTTCGCTCCCAGGTAAAGGGCGATCATCGCCTTGATCCGTTCGAGATTCTCGACCGCAGCGTCACACGCTTCATGGGCAAGGGGGCGGCCTGGAACTACCTCGCCATGCAGCAGGCCATCGCCGATGCGGGGCTCGAGCCGAGCGAGATTTCCCATCCCCGCACCGGGATCGTCATGGGCTCCGGCGGGGCCTCGACGCGCACCATCCTCGAGGCTGCGGACATTACCCGCGAAAAGAAGTCGCCGAAGCGCATCGGGCCGCTCGCCGTGCCCAAGGCCATGGGATCAACGGCCTCGGCTACCTTGGCCACCGCCTTCGGCATCAAGGGCATCAACTACACGATCACCGCGGCCTGCGCGACGTCCAAGCACTGCATCGGCAATGCCATGGAGCAGATCATGCTCGGCAAGCAGGATGTGGTTTTCGCCGGAGGCCACGAGGACCTCGACTGGACCCTGTCGGACCTGTTCGACGCGATGGGCGCGATGAGCTCCGATTTCAACCAGACTCCGGAGAAGGCCTCGCGCTGCTATGACGCAGCGCGGGACGGCTTCGTAATTTCCGGGGGCGCCGGCGTGCTCGTGCTTGAGGAACTGGAACATGCCAGGGCCCGCGGTGCACGCATCTGGGCCGAAGTGGTTGGCTATGGCGCCACGTCCGACGGACTGGACATGGTTGCGCCCTCGGGAGAGGGAGCCGAGCGGTGCATGCGCATGGCGCTCCAGAACGTGAAGCTGCCGGTTGACTACATCAACCCACACGCGACCTCGACTCCCGTGGGCGATCTCAAGGAGATCGAGGCCATACGAGCCGTCTTCGGCCAGAGCGACAAGTGTCCGCCGATCTCGGCGACCAAGTCTCTTACGGGCCACTCGCAGGGTGCGACCGGTGTTCACGAATCGATCTACTCGATCCTGATGATGCATCACCGCTTCATCGCCGAGAGCGCCAATATCGAGACGCTCGATCCGGCATTCGAGGACATGCCGATCCTGCGCCAGCGCCGCGACAACGTCGACCTTGGTGTGGTTCTCAGCAACAGCTTCGGCTTTGGCGGGACCAACGCTGCCCTCGTCTTCAAGCACCCGGACGCCTGACGGGCCGCGGCTCACACCGTAAGGGTGATGAACTCGCCGCGCTTGCCGTCATAGACCAGCACCCGCCCCACCAGCGGGCTGCCGATGCCGGTGATGAGCTTGATGGCCTCCATGGCCATCAGGCTGCCGATCACACCCGGTAGCGGCCCGAGGATTCCCGTCACCTCGCAGCCCGGCAGGTCCGAATCGTTGGCCTCGGGCGGGAAGACAGCGTCCAAGCCCGGCCCGCCCGGCGCGAACACCGTCACCTGCCCGTCGAACATCGACATTGCCCCCGACACCAGCGGCAGCCTCAGCCGCGCGCCCGTGGCCGCAACGATCCGGCGGCTCGCAAGGGTGTCGGTGCCATCGAGCACCAGATCGTAGCCGGAAAGGATACTCCCGGCATTCACCGCATCGATGGCGGGGTGCTCGACTACTGCCACGTGCGGGTTGCGTTCGCGCACGAACGCCGCGGCGCTCGCCGTCTTCGGCGTGTCCATATCCGCGGTCCGGTGGATCATCTGCCGCTGGAGATTAGACAGGGAAACCGTGTCGCTGTCGGCGATCCCGATCGTTCCCACTCCGGCGGCCCCGAGATAGGCGATCGCGGGGCTGCCGAGGCCGCCTGCGCCCACCACCAGCGCTCGCGCGGCCTTCAGCTTCTGTTGACCGCCCCCACCCATGCCCTTGAGCACGAGGTGGCGGGAGTAGCGGCGCGTTTCCTCGGGTGAGAGCGGATCAGAGGCCAAGCGGCACCGCCAGGAAGCGACGGTCGGGCCCCTCGAAGCCGAGCGGATAGGCGGAGAGTATCGCAACCGCACCATTGCCTTGGGCGCTGCCGAACGGCACCGCCACCGCATGGATGCGATAGGTCTGCGGGCATCCGCGGGATCGCGGCAGCCGGTCGTCCCGGTGCAGCAGACGTTCGGAGCCGTCCGTCGTCAGGGTGAGAGCATAGCCCTGAGGCTCCTGGTCGAACCACTGGAGACACGAGGACGCCGCTGTCGTGGGGAAGGTCTCGAGCGTCAGTTC
>JAEZHZ010000272.1 GCA_023436745.1 Pseudomonadota bacterium
CGGGGCGCCGGTTTTTGGATACGCACGCCGGCCTGATCCGGCGGGACCCACGCAGGACAGCGACGTCCCCGTGCCCGGCTCCTTCCGCCACTGTTCGCTGCAGGCCGCCCCGTGCGGAAGAGATGGCGAGAGTATGCACGCGGTGGAGGGGGCGAGAATAAGGGGGATAGATTTGCTTCGGACGGGAGCACCCCCACCTTACCTCCCCCTGAAGGGGGAGGACGAGGGGAGATTGGGGGGCGAACTGCTCGCGCAGCGAGGCCCCGGTATCCGCCTCGACCTGTGGCTAGCCGACATACCTTGCTCTTGGCCGGATCAGCTCGCCGCCCTCGATCTGTTCCAGCGAGTGTGCCAGCCAGCCGACCGTCCGACCGAGGGCAAACAGCACGAGCGGCGCTTCGGGCGGCAGGGCTTCCGACAGGGTCAGCACGGCCAGGGCGAAGTCGATATTCGGTATGCGGCCGGTTACCCGTTCCGCCACTTCGGCAAGCTCGCGGCACACCTCGGGCACATCGAGATGCGAGATCAGCTCGGCAGCCCTCACATCGCCCTCGGGGTAGAGGGGATGCCCGAGGGCGGGAATGGGAGCGCCCTGCCCCAGATGCCGCAGGACCGCCGCCTCCGGTCCGACACGATCCGCTTCTCCCATGAGGCTGAGGGCCGCCATGGCCGCGGTGCCGTGCAGCGGCCCCGTCAGCGCCGACAGGCCACTCAGCACGCACGCAGCGAGAGAGGCTCCGGTGGAGGCGGTGACCCGTGCGGCAAAGGTCGAGGCGTTGAGTTCGTGGTCTGCCAGCAGCACCAGGGCGCGCCGCAACCGGTCCGCAGCCTGTGGACGCTGCCAGCGCGCCGCAAGGCGCAGGTGGAGCGGTGTACCGGCAGGACCAGGGCCCGCCAGCGCCCCGCCTACGTCCGCCATGATCTCCGCCGCTTCGGCCCGCAACACTGCCGGAGTTCGCCCCACCGTGGGTAGATCGGACGCCGCGCGGTGGGCAAGCAGGACAAAAGCCTCCTCAACCCCGCCCGCGATTCCGCGGCTGTCCGGCAGCGGCTGCGGGCCGCCCCACAATAGCCCAGCCGTCTCCTCAAGCGTCGCATGGCGGGACAATTCGGCAGCATCCTCGCCCCGGTACAGCAGACGTCCATCCCTGATGGTGGAGATGGCCGTATCCAGAACGGGCTCTCCCCAGCGGATCGCCTCCGTGGCGATGGCGGCCTGTTTCCGCCGGCCGGCGCCCCGCTGTGCCAGCCGCCTCACATCGTCGGCGCGATAGAGGCTGCGCCGGGAGTCCGCCGGATCGGGCTTCGCCTTGATGCGGCCGCGGCTGACATTGGCATAGAGGGTCTGCGGCTGGGTTCCGAGTACCTCAAGAGCCTGCGGCGCGGTGAGCCAGTCGGGCATTACATTGATCCAATCAATCAAGATTGACGTCAACATACTCTGCCCTACCCTCTGACGAAACGGAAGCGCAGGAGGTTGTGATGAATTCCGGTCTTGATGATGTGGTCGCTGCCGAAACTGTGCTGTCGGACGTTGACGGAGCCCGCGGCCGGCTCGTGATCCGTGGCGTCCCCCTGGACACGCTGGTGGCCTCGGCGCGCTTTGAGAGCGCCGTCGAACTGATGTTCGATGGCCTTCTCGAGCCGACGGACTGGGCAGAAGCTATCGGCAGGGCTCGGGCAGATGTCTACCCACTGCTGCGAGATGCAGGCACGCTGGTCGAGCTGCCGCCGACCGACGCGGTGCGAGCTCTTATCGCGCGACTTCCCGACACCACAGAAGCGGACGCCGCCGCCACGCTGATTGGCGCGCACGCCGTGTTCACCGCCGGCATGTTGCGCCTGAGCCGGGGGCAAATGCCGATCGCTCCCGAGCCCTCGCTACCGCACGCGGCCGACTTCCTGCGCATGAGCACAGCAGCCATCCCGGCAGAGCAGCAGGTCGCCGCGCTGGACCGCTACCTGGTGACGGTCATCGATCACGGGCTCAATGCCTCGACATTTGTCGCGCGGATTGTCGCCTCCACGCAGGCCGGCCTCACCTCCTCCGCGCTCGCGGCATTCGGCGCCCTCAAGGGGCCGCTGCATGGCGGCGCGCCCGGACCAGTGCTGGACATGCTGGATGCGATCGGCGCGCCTGCTAACGCCTACCCGTGGCTTGAGGCCGCCCTTAACCGCGGCGAGCGCCTGATGGGTTTCGGTCACCGCATCTACCGCGTCCGCGACCCGCGGGCCGACGCCCTGAAGGGCGCGGTGCGGCTGCTCGCCGCCTCCGGGACGATCGATCCGCAACGGCTGGCGCTCGCAGAGGCAGTGGAGCAGGCGGCGCTGGACCTGCTGCGCCGCAGGAAACCGGATCGGGCGCTCGACATCAACGTCGAGTTCTACACAGCGCTCCTGCTTGAAGCGCTTGGCTTTCCGCGCGAAGCCTTCACCTGCGTGTTCGCCTCGGGCCGTGTGGCAGGATGGATTGCCCACGCACGTGAACAGGCACTCACCGGACGGCTGGTGCGGCCAAGGTCGGTTTATGTCGGGCCGGAGCCGCGGGAGGCAGCTTGATACGATCAAAAAGAAACGCCGGGCTCATGGCCCGGCGCTTCTCATTGGTAACCCGTCAGTGACGCTCAGGCGCCGGCGGGCATGTCTTCCTTCTTGCGCTCCGAGTAGATGTAGAGCGGACGCACGTCCTTGCCCTTCACCACTTCCTCGGAGATCACCACTTCCTCGACGCCCTCGAGCGAAGGCAGGTCGTACATGGTGTCGAGCAGGATGGCTTCCATGATCGAGCGGAGCCCGCGGGCACCGGTCTTGCGTTCGATGGCCTTCTCCGCGATGGCCTTGAGCGCGTCCTCGTGGAAGGTGAGTTCCACTTCTTCCATCTGGAACAGGCGCGCATACTGGCGTACCAGCGCGTTCTTTGGCTGGGTCAGGATTTCGATCAGCGCCGGAACGTCGAGATCCTCGAGCGTCGCCAGCACCGGCAGGCGGCCGATGAACTCGGGGATCAGCCCGAACTTCACCAGGTCTTCCGGGGCCACGTCCTTCAGCACCTCGCCCACGCGACGATCCTGCGGATCCTTGACGGTGGCCGAGAAGCCGATGCCCGAGCCTTCGCCTCGCGCCGAGATGATGCGCTCAAGGCCGGCAAAGGCACCGCCACAGATGAACAGGATGTTGGTCGTGTCCACCTGCAGGAATTCCTGCTGCGGGTGCTTCCGGCCGCCCTGGGGCGGAACGGACGCCACCGTGCCTTCCATGATCTTCAGCAGCGCCTGCTGCACGCCCTCGCCCGACACGTCGCGGGTGATCGAGGGGTTGTCGGACTTGCGGCTGATCTTGTCGACTTCGTCGATATAGACGATGCCGCGCTGCGCCTTCTCGACGTTGTAGTCGGCAGCCTGGAGCAGCTTGAGAATGATGTTCTCGACGTCCTCACCGACATAGCCGGCTTCGGTCAGGGTCGTCGCGTCGGCCATGGTGAAGGGCACGTCGATGATGCGCGCGAGTGTCTGCGCGAGCAGCGTCTTGCCCGAACCGGTGGGGCCGATCAGCAGGATGTTGGACTTGGAGAGCTCCACATCCTGGTTCTTGCTGGCGTGATGGAGGCGCTTGTAGTGGTTGTGGACCGCCACGGAGAGCACCTTCTTGGCGCGGGACTGGCCGATCACGTAGTCGTCCAGCACCTTGCAGATCTCGGCAGGAGTCGGCACGCCTTCGGCCGACTTGACCATCGAGGTCTTGTTCTCTTCGCGGATGATGTCCATGCAGAGCTCGACGCATTCATCGCAGATGAACACGGTCGGGCCGGCAATCAGCTTGCGAACCTCGTGCTGGGACTTCCCGCAAAACGAGCAGTACAGCGTGTTCTTCGAGGATTCGCCGTTCGTTGTCTCTTTGGACATCCTACACTCCTCGGGGACCGGAATGCCCCCTTCTCAAGCGCTGCGCGAAAACCGTAACGCTCGAGGCATAAACAAAGTCTAAGCCGGATCGATCCTAAAGACCGATCCGGTGACGTGCAATTGCGCGCGGATCACACTCCACGGCGCATCGGCAATGTGCTTAACGCAGCGCACTCAGACCGGAGTTTCCGGAACGAGGCGCTTTTCAAGCACCGTATCGATCAGGCCGAAGGTCTTGGCCTCTTCGGGAGAGAGGAACCGGTCGCGCTCGAGTGCGGACTCGATTTCCTCGTAGGTGCGGCCGGTGTGCTTCTCATAGATCTGGTTAAGACGCCGCTTCAAGCCCTCGACTTCCTTGGCATGAATCAGGATGTCGGTGACCTGACCCTGGTAGCCGCCGGAAGGCTGGTGGACCATGATGCGCGAGTTCGGCAGCGAGGTCCGCATGTCTTTCTCGCCTGCGGCGAGCAGGAGCGAGCCCATGGACGCAGCCTGCCCCATCACCATGGTGGCGACGGCCGGGCGGATGAACTGCATGGTGTCGTAGATGGAAAGCCCTGCCGTCACCACGCCGCCGGGCGAGTTGATGTAGAGCGCGATTTCCTTCTTCGGGTTCTCCGATTCGAGGAACAGCAGCTGCGCCACGATGAGCGAAGCCATGTTGTCCTCGACCACGCCGGTCACGAAGATGATGCGTTCGCGAAGCAGCCGGGAATAGATGTCGAAGGCGCGCTCCCCGCGGTTCGACTGCTCGACCACCATCGGTACGAGCGTGTTCATGTAAAGATCGTGCGGATCCCGCATATGAGCCCCTTTGCTCTGCCCGCGTCGCGCTTGGGCGAGCCTGTCGGTTGAACACGTCCAGATGCCGTTACCGTGTGCCGGATCGTGTCAGGATTATTTCGAATCGGCGCGACCGGCCGATTGCAGACGATGCCCGCTTAAGCTGCGGTAAAGGCACAGATAGGCGCCAATAGGGCAGGCTTCAATAGCCGCCCGCCCCCAAGTGGGCCATACGGTGAACACCGGATCAAGCGAAGCCGATGGCCACGCCCTTCTTCTTGAAGTAGCTCTGCATCAGCTTGCGGCCCTGTCGATTGGGCTGGGCGAGCTTTGCCGTTTCGAAGGTGGCTTCCTTCACCCCCTCGCGCGCCATGGCCGCCTTCAGGGCGGCGATATGGAGGTCGAGGTCTTCGTTGTCGTTGCGGATCGAGGCGTAGATGGTTTCGATGGCCTCGGCCACGGTCGGCTCGCTCATGCTGCTTCCTCGTGTGGTGTTGCCCCTCACTAGCGATTTTTGCGGGGGGAGCAAGCCGGGTGAGACATCTTCGCCCCGGCCACGGCAGTTCAGCGGGCTTCCGGCAGTCGTTTCTGCCCCCGGGATCACGCCCGAGGGCAGCCCGGATTGCTGGCGCTACCCCGCGACGAACTCGGGGCGCGCCTGCCCGGTCTGGCTGTGGCGATGATCCTCCATCAGCGGCCGGATCTCGAGCCGGGCATAGTCCGAGATCGGATCGTCGTCGAACAGGGCCACTGCCGAGGCCATGTCGCTCGCCTCCACCAGCTGGAAACCGCCCAGAACCTCCTTGCTCTCGGCAAACGGCCCGTCGATGACATCCTTCTTCAGGCGCACGCGGCGGTCGATCACCACCTGCGTCTCCAGCCCCTGCAGGGGCGATGCGATCAGCAGGTTCCCGCCTGCCCTCAGCTTGTGATCGTGTTCGATGGTGACGTCGTCCACCCGCGTCATCTCTTCCGCGCTGAGGCCGGCGAAGGCGTCGGGTCTGAAATACACCAGGCACAGGAATTTCATGTTCGATCTCCTTGGTTGAACACGCACCCGACGAACCACCGGCGCCGCACTCGACTAAATCTTTGACTTCCTCGCCACGGGTCTGCAACCGTGGCCGCAACGACACCAGCGAACGCCCATGGCCGCCATTCTCCAGATAAAGCCCATCACCGACGTCCCCGCCGAACGCCGCGCCAGCGCCAATCCCCGGGACCCGGACTTCTTCCAGAACCCATACGTCTTCTACGACCGGCTGCACGCCACCAACCCCGCCTTCTTCTGGGATGAGTATGGGCACTGGTGCTTTGCCGGCTTTAGGGACGTCAGCGCATTGCTGCGCGACAAGCGGTTTGGGCGGGACATCCTGCACGTGGCAACCCGCGAGGAGATCGGACTGCCCGCGCCCCAGCCGCATACCGCCGCCTTCGACCTCACCGAGAAGTACTCCCTGCTCAATCTCGAGCCGCCGGCCCATACGCGGCTGCGGACTCTGGTCAACCGCGCGTTCGTTAGCCGCCACGTCGAGCAGCTCCGTCCGCGCATCCAGCGGCTCGCCAACGAGATCATCGACAGCTTCGAGGGAGAGCAGAGCGTCGACCTGATCAAGGCCTTCGCCGCACCGATCCCTGCCATCGTCATCGCCGAGATGATCGGGCTGCCGGCGGAAATGGCGCCACAGTTGCTCAACTGGTCCAACCGCATGGTGCAGATGTACATGTTCGGGGTGACCCGCGAGGTTGAGCTGGACGCCAACCAAGCCTCCGCCGACTTCATGGACTACCTGCGCACCGTCATCGCCGAGCGGCGCCGCCAGCCGCGCGAGGACCTGCTCACGCACATGCTGACCGCCGAGCCCGGTGGCGATCGCCTTAGTGATGACGAGGTGATGTCCACCGCCATCCTGCTGCTCAACGCCGGGCACGAGGCGACCGTCCACACCACCGGAAACGGCGTGAAGTCGATCCTGGAAAGCGGTATCGATCCGGTTACGCTATTCTCCTCGGAAGCCCAGACAGAGGCCACTGCCGAGGAGTGCCTGCGCTTCGACGCGCCGCTCCACATGTTTACTCGCTACGCGCTGATGGACCTCGAGTACGAGGGCATTCCGCTGCGCAAGGGGGACGTCATCGGCCTCATGCTCGGCGCGGCAAATCGGGACCCCAGGCGGTTCGCCGATGCCAACCGCTTCGATCCGTTCCGCACCGACGGGGCCAGTGTCAGCTTCGGCGCCGGCATTCACTTCTGCATCGGCGCCCCGCTGGCTCGTATCGAGCTGCAGGTCGCCTTCGCCGAACTGTTCCGCCGCCTCCCGCGCCTCAGGATCGCCCAGCCTCCCCGCTACGCCAACGGCTACCACTTTCATGGGCTCGAAGCGCTCGTGGTGGAGTGGAGCTGAGCTAGCCCGGCAGGTTCGCCAGAACGCTCGGCACCAGCGGGGGCAGGTCCTCGCTGGTCATACCGGGCCCACCGAAGCGCAGGGCCGCTTCGGCATGGATATGAACGGCCGCGCAGGCCGCCTCCCAGCCCTGCATCCCCTGCCCCAGCAGCCCCGCGATCAGGCCGGCCAGCACATCCCCGGCTCCGGCAGTCCCCAGCCAGGCCGGAGCGTTGGCGTTCACGGCGACCCTGCCATCGGGCGCCGCGATAACGGTGTCGCTGCCCTTGAGCACGACCACGGCGCCGGACTGCTCCGCCGCGGCCGTGGCCCGCTCGATCTTGCCCCCTGGCACCTCGCCGAAAAGGCGACGGAATTCACCCTCGTGCGGCGTGAACACTACTGGATGCTCGCGGCCACGAGTTTGCCCGAACAGCGCCTCCCGGTCATTCTGGAACGATGTCAGCGCATCGGCGTCCAATACGGCGGCGGCCCCCGAACGCAGCACCGCCCGTACCTTCTGTCGCGTGTCCTCACCGACGCCGGCGCCAGGCCCGACAACAACGGAGTTCATCCGCCCGTCCTCGAGCAGGCGGGAAAGCGCCTCGGCGTCCTCAGCAGGCTTCAGCATGATGGCTGTCACGTGTGCCGCATGCACCATCAGGGCTGCCTCGGTGCCCGCCAGAGACACCAGCCCGGCCCCGGCGCGGAACGCCGCCTGCGCCGCAAGGCGCGCGGCACCGGTCTGCAACGGCCCGCCGGAAACGACGACACAATGGCCTCGATCGAACTTGTTGTGTGAGGCATCGGCCGATGGCAGTGCCCACAGCGATGGAGTGTTCTGCCAGGACCGCGCCTCGATCCGGTCGAGCACCGTCTCGGGCACGCCGATCTCTGCCAGAACCACCTGTCCGCAGCGTTCCCGACCCGGCAGCAGCAGATGCCCCGGCTTGAGCCGGAAGAAGGTGACGGTCAGGTCGGAGACGATGGAGACGCCCCTCACCTGCCCCGTCGCACCGTCGATACCGCTGGGAACATCGATGCTCACCACCGGACAGCGGCTGGCGTTCACCGCCTCGATGATTTCGGCGAACTGCCCCTCAACGTCACGGTCGAGCCCCGCGCCCAGCATGGCGTCGACCACGAGATCTGCGTCCTCGATGTCCTGAAGCGTCGGCTGCACCACCCGCCCAGTCCACTGGGCGGCAACGACCGCGGCGTCACCCCTGAGGGCCAGTTGGTCGCCTATGAGCCGCACCTGCACGGGCCAGCCGCGCTGCTTCAGCAACTGCGCCACCACGAAGCCGTCGCCGCCATTGTTTCCCGGCCCGCACAGGACCAGCACGGAGCGCTGGTAGTAGTGTTCGATGATCGCGTCGGCGACCGCCTTGCCTGCGGCTTCCATGAGCCGCAGCGTCTTCACGCCGCCTTCCATGGCCAGTTGGTCGGCCCGAGCCATCTGGGCGGGCGTGAGCAGCAGGTCGGGCGAGCGGCTGGCCATGATGATCTCCTCTTTGACAGAGATTTGGCCGATCCCTCTCCCCGGAGCAACCCGCCCGAACAGAAAAGCCGCCCCAATGGGGCGGCTCTCCAAATCAGTCCACAAGAGCGGTGCTTAGTGGTGATGCTCTTCCGGCACTTCGTCCTCGTCAGCCTGGATCAGCTTGGCGAGTTCCTCGCGGCCCATCTTCTTCTCGGTCACGTCGGCCGCGTCGATGATGAAGTCCACGACCTTGTTCTCAAACACAGGAGCGCGGAGGCCAGCGAGGGCCTGCGGGTTCTTGCGATAGTAATCGTACACCTGCTGTTCCTGGCCCGGGAAGCGACGCACCTCGGCGATGAGCGCCTGCTGGTGCTCCTCGTCAGTGACCTGCACCTCATTGGTGTTGCCGATCTCGGCAACCACGAGACCAAGACGCACGCGGCGGTCGGCGATGGCGCGATACTGCTCCTTCGCCGCTTCTTCGGTGGTGCCTTCATCCTCGAACGAGCGGCCGTGGTGCTCGACCTCGTGCACCACCCGGTTCCAGATGGTGTTGAACTCGGCATCGACCAGCTGGGCGGGCACTTCGAACTTGTGCGACTCGTCAAGCGCGTCGAGCACCTGGCGCTTCATGTGCTGGCGCGACATGGACTCCAGGGCGCCTTCCATCTGCGACTTCACCGCACCGCGCAGGGCCTCGAGGTTCTCGAGACCGAGACGCTTGGCGAACTCGTCGTCCAGCTCACCCTGGTTGGGGCCGTCGACATGCAGGATGGTGACGTCGAAGGTCGCGTCCTTACCGGCCAGTTCGGCGTTCTGGTAGTCCGCCGGGAAGGCGACCTTGATCTCGCGGGTCTCGCCCTTCTTCATGCCGACGAGCTGCTCTTCGAAGCCCGGGATGAACTCGCCCGAACCAACGGTGAGGTGGGCATGGTCGGAGGTGCCGCCCGGGAAGGCGACGCCATCGATCTTGCCGACGAAGCTAAGGCCGAGCCGGTCGCCCTGCTCCACCACGGCATCGTCACCCTTGTCGGTGTAACCGCGGTTCTGGGCGAACACGCGGTTCACTTCGGCGTCGAGTTCTTCATCCGTGATCTCAACAATCGGCTTCACCAGCTTGAGACCCTTAACTTCTGCCAGCTCGACCTTCGGCAACACTTCGTACTCGACCTCGAATGCGAGGTCGGACTTGCCGTCCAGCACGTCGTTGATCACTGCCTGATCTTCCGGCAGGTCCACCTTCGGCTGAGCCGCGGCGCGCTCTTCGCGCTGGTCCAGGGTGTCCGAAACCGTGGCGTTGATCGCATCGGTCATCACTTCGCTCATGGCCGAGCGGCCGAAGAGCTTGCGGATGTGCGACAGCGGCACCTTGCCGGGACGGAACCCCTTGATGTTCGCCTGACCCTTGAGCTCTTCGAGCTTGGCGTCGAGGCGGCTGTTGAGATCGGCAGCCGGAATGGTGACGCTAAGCTTGCGCTTGAGGCCTTCGTTGAGGGTCTCGCTAACCTGCATGTGGGTTCTTCCCGTATTCAATCCTGTGGGGCCAGGCCCAGTTCTTGGTGCGGGCGAGAGGGGTCGAACCTCCACGCCTTGCGGCGCTGGAACCTAAATCCAGTGCGTCTGCCAGTTCCGCCACGCCCGCCGAAGGACCCGCTGGCCGGGTTGGGGCGAGGGTCTATCGCAAGAAATCGGGGCAGTCAAAGCCTCATTCGGGCGCTATGAGCGTTGGCCCACGCCTACACGGGGCTACATTCTGGGCAATTCGCCTGTTTTTTGAGCACTCGCTGCCTACGACCCGAAACCAGTCTGCACACCACCCCCACGTAGTGCATTGAAACTACATGCCTTTCATCGTGCGGCACAGGCTGGCACAGGCCGTGCATACGGGTTGGCGACATCAGCCGCTAGCGGCATCCTGGAGGCGCAAGTGAAAAAGATCGAGGCCATCGTAAAGCCCTTCAAGCTGGACGAAGTGAAGGAGGCGCTGCAGGAAGTCGGCCTGCAAGGCATCACTGTCACCGAAGCCAAGGGCTTTGGCCGCCAGAAGGGCCATACGGAGCTTTATCGCGGTGCCGAATACGTCGTGGACTTCCTGCCCAAGGTTAAGGTGGAAGTCGTGTGCCCGGACGAGCTGGCCGAAAAGGCCATCGAGGCGATCCGCACCGCAGCCCAGACCGGCCGCATCGGCGACGGCAAGATCTTCGTCTACTCGATCGAGCAGGCGATCCGCATCCGCACAGGGGAATTCGGCGACGACGCCCTCTAAGAGCCAAGGCTCCCGGCCCGTCCCGCAAGACAACAAGCATTTCCGAGTTACAGGGGAAAAACGAATGACTACCGCAAGCGACCTCCTCAAGAAGATCAAGGACGAGAACATCAAGTACGTCGACCTGCGCTTCACCGATATTCGCGGTAAGCTGCAGCACGTCACGATGGACGTCTCGGTCGTCGACGAGGACCTCTTCGAAGAGGGCACCATGTTCGACGGTTCCTCGATCGCCGGCTGGAAGGCCATCAACGAGTCCGACATGGTGCTGATGCCCGATCCGAACTCGGCCTATGTCGACCCCTTCTTCGGGGCGGCCACGCTCGCCATCAACTGCGACATTCTCGAGCCGCTGACCTACCAGCCCTATAGCCGCGACCCCCGCACCACGGCCAAGAAGGCCGAGGCGTACCTCAAGTCGAGCGGCATCGGCGACACCGTCGTCTTCGGCCCCGAGCCCGAATTCTTCATGTTCGACGACGTCCGGTTTTCCAACACCACCTACAAGGTCGGGTTCGAGGTCGACCATCCGGAACTGCCGTCCAACAACGACACCGCCTATGAGTCCGGCAACAACGGCCACCACATCGGCCTGAAGAAGGGCTACTTCCCGGTGCCGCCGCTGGACACCGCGCAGGACATTCGTGGCGAGATGCTCGCTGCCATGGCCGAGATGGGCGTGACCGTCGAGAAGCACCACCACGAAGTGGCCTCGGCCCAGCACGAACTCGGCATCAAGTTCGCGCCGATGATCAAGTCCGCCGACGACGTGCAGATCTATAAGTACGTCATCCAGCAGGTCGCGAACGCCTACGGCAAGACCGTGACCTTCATGCCGAAGCCCATCTATGGCGACAACGGCTCGGGCATGCACTGCCACCAGTCGATCTGGAAGGACGGCAAGCCGCTCTTCGCCGGTGACCAGTATGCCGGTCTGTCGATGGAAGCCCTGTACTACATCGGCGGCATCATCAAGCACGCCAAGGCAATCAACGCCTTCACCAACCCGACCACCAACAGCTACAAGCGCCTGGTTCCGGGCTTCGAGGCACCCGTGCTGCTGGCCTACTCGGCCCGTAACCGTTCGGCTTCCTGCCGCATTCCCTTCGGCCAGTCGCCCAAGGCGAAGCGCGTCGAGGTTCGCTTCCCCGATCCGCTGGCGAACCCCTATCTCGGTTTCGCCGCGCTGCTGATGGCCGGCATCGACGGCATCAAGAACAAGATCCACCCGGGCGACCCGATGGACAAGGATCTCTACGAACTGCCGCGCCAGGAGCTCATGCAGATCCCGACCGTTTCCGGCTCGCTGCGTGAAGCCCTCGAGAACCTCGACAAGGACCGCGCCTTCCTGACGGCTGGCGGCGTGTTCGACGACGACCAGATCGACAGCTACATCGAGCTCAAGATGACCGAAGTCATCAAGTTCGAGCACACCCCGCATCCGGTCGAGTACGAGATGTACTACTCCGCCTGATCGACAGGTTCGGAAATGTGTGGAGGGGCCCTTCGGGGCCCCTCTTGCTTTGAGCGCTACTTACCCGGGTTGTAGCGCCGGAACTCGCGCACGGCGCGGGCATCTTCGACGCGCTTCAGGATCACGCCGGCCAGAAGGTCCTGCGAGTTGACCGACAGCCCCTTGGCCGTGCGCATGTACTCACCCATCGCCTCCGGGTCGAAATCGGCATGGCCGATAACCTCGCCCAGCGCTCGGTAGAAGGCCTCGTCTTCGGCCGGGTCCTGCGTGTGCCAGGTGTCACGGATGAGATAGGTGTCGAAGATTTCGTACATCGCCTCGCTCGCTATGCCATTGATAACGGTCAGGTTGCCGTCATTCCGGCACGAGGTCCAGCCCGATGGATCAGCCGGCGGCCCGGACTGAAGTTTTCGAGGGCTGGGGCGGGGTGAGCAACGGCTCGAGCCGGTCGAACGGCTGCAGGTGGATGAACTGCAGGGCGAACCCGACATCGAGGATGCGCACCACCCGGCCCACCAGCTTGCCCACCGCCATGGGCGTACCGAGCCCTGGGGAGATACCGGCCGATACGGCGACCCCGGACTGGGAGATGTCGATGACGAAGCACGGGATCGAGGTTCCGTCCGCCAAGGTGATGACCGTTCGCGGATCGCGCGGCAGGATGCGCTTGTGCTCCCGCTTGTCCGGTGCGGAATGGTGCACGTGACTGCGTTGCCAGATGATCTTCGCCCCGAGCTTGTCGCGCTCGGCGTCCGAGAGCGACAGGTCCATGACGAAGCCCGAGGGTAGCCGGCGGGTTACGCGGCCCTGGAGCATGCCGAAGGTGTCGAAGTTGACGGTGACCTGCTCGTTCAGGTCACCGACGACCGGACCGATCACCACCGCCTGGCGCGTCGAGATGGAACACAGCCTGCAGGCAAGTACCGGCAGCGGCTCACCGGCGTCCCTCCGTTCGGGCAGCACATAGCGACCGCCCGCCGTTCCTATGAAGCGGACGTCGTACCATTGAAACTGCGATCGCGGCGGTAGTTCGTCCCCAAAGAGTTCAGACGACAAGGCTCCCCCCTCATCTCTTCCCCTAGCGCGCCAACCTACCCTCCAAACCCCTAAGGAGTGGTACCGCCGCTCATGTCTGTCCCGCCGCCATGAAGAACGCCTCGGGCGAGTCCACCTCGCGCAGCCGCTTCCCCTCGATCTGCAGGAACCGACTACCCAGTCCCCTGACGAAGCTGCGGTCATGCGAGACCAGCAGGCAGGTGGCGCCATGGCTCACGATCTCGTCCTCCAGCCGCTCCTGGCCTGGGATGTCGAGGTGGTTCGTAGGTTCGTCGAGCAGGTAGAGATTGGGTTCGGTGAGCCGTAGCACCAGCAAGCCGAGCCGCGTCCGCTGCCCGTATGAAAGCTGTCCGACCCGCCTGCCCTGGTGCTCCACGGAGAAACCGGCGCCAGCCAGCAGGCTGCGCCTCCTCTGGTCGCCGATGTCGAACCGTTGCAGCACCTCCGTCGGGGTCTGCTTCTCCGGAAGCAGGGACAGTGCCTGATCGAGATAGCCGCAGATCGCCTGCGGGCTCGTCCTCAGGCCTGCAACGCTCTCACCGCACAGCGCGCGGTGCACGAGCCTGAGCAGTTGCGACTTGCCCGTGCCATTCGCGCCGAGCAGCACCACCCGGTCACCCTGGAAGATGTGCAGCTTGTCGATCCCGAACAACATCCGGCCGCCGGGCGCGGTGACCTGCACGTCTTCGAACGCCATCATCACCTTGGCTTGCGCTCCGGCGTTCGCCAGCCGGATGTCGCCGCTGCGCTCCCGGTGGACCTCCGCCACCGCCGCCTCGATACGCGCCGCACGCTCACGCAGGTAGCGGGACTTCACCACCAGCAGGTCGCTGCCGGAGTTGATGCCGATATTGGTGAGCTTTGCCGCCTGCTTGCGCAGCCGTTCAGCCTCCCTGAGTTCGCGTTCCCTCTGCGCCTCCGCCGCCTCGTCCGCCTCGGCCAGCGCGATACGGGCGCGGCTGAACGGTAGCGCGAACGCTACGGATTCCACTGGCCGCAGAAACAGCGTCCTGTTGGTGGTGTTGTCCAGGAACTGCCGGTCGTGGCTGGCGATAACGACAGGCACGGATTTCGGGACGCTGGCGAGCCAGCGCTCCAGTTGGGAGAGTCGCGTGAGATCGAGGTGGTTGGTGGGCTCATCGAGTAGCAGCATGTCCGGCTGCTGGACCCAGGTGCGGGCAATCAGCGCTATCCGCTGCCAGCCGCCGCTGAGTTCGCTGACAGGGCTATCCCTGAGCGCGGCGGGCGTGTCGAATTCGTCGAGCGCCACGTCCACGCGCCATGACTCAAAGTCCCGCTCGGCCTCCGGGAGAACCTCGAGCACTGCGTCGCGCAATGTCAGGCGAAGCGTGTCCGCCGGCATGTGCTGCTCGACATAGCCGATGGTCAGCCCGCGCGAGCGGACGATGTCGCCCGTGGTGAGTTCGGCGAGGCCCGCCATGGCGCGAAGCAGCGTGGTCTTGCCACGGCCGTTGCCGGCAACGAGGCCCAGGCGATCGCCTTCGGCGATGACGATGTCGAGATTGGAAAAGAGCGGTTCGGTGGCGATGACGCCGGCGTTGCGGAGACTGATCGATCCCATCGGGAGAATTCCATTGGTGCGGCGCACGCGGGCGCCAATTGCCGGATATGACGGCCCGGAACGCGAGCCGTCGTGAGGGCAAAACCAGTGGATGAGACCGAAATGGAAAGTCGGACCAGCGCCTGGTCAGCCCTGCAGCGAATGCCGCAGGGCAGAAACAGGGCCGCGCTGGCGATGATGCTTGTAGCGATGCATGCAGCCCTCCTGTTGGCGCGATCGACAGCCGAAGCTAGCGCCGGTCATCGCCCAAGGCAACCACTCAGGCCAAGTAGAAGAGCGCGGACACAAGAAACACCAGCCCCGAACGCGGGGCAGCAAGATTGGCCAGCCGGTACGCAATACCTGAAAACCCGGCAGACGGCCGATCCAGACTCAAGCCGAGCATGACAGGGTACGCAGAACTAGTTTCCCGGTCGGCTTGCATACGGCCACTCCAGACCAAAACCGTATGACTTGGTTGTACCGGAACGCACTTAAGAAAGTGCTCCCAAGAAGCAAACGGAGTGTAAACTCGACATCCTATCTTGGGACGAATGATGCCGGAACGCCCCCTCCTCCGTCACTTTGGATTTGTCCAAGAGCGTTGAACCGCGCTAGCGTTTAGCCTCGTTTGGGGGAACGAGCATGGACGAATGGGGGTGGCGTCCCGAGATGGGGCGCTGGCGGCTCGACCGGTATGGTTATCCGCAACGACCGACCTTTGTGAGCATCTCAACCAACGGCGTACCGGCGAGCTCTGCCTACGAGTACTGGCGGAACATCGCATTCTCCGATTTTGAGGCGGACCGTCAGGTCGGAAGCGGACCGTTTCAGGCGCGAGCAAGCGGGCTCACCAGCCAGAGCCACGACTTCTTTGACTCGGATTCGGGCGCCATCTCGGGGGCGAGGCGCAAGCGTGAGATCGACCAGGACGGCCTCGACGGAATCAGCCTTGGCCTCGTGACCCGCGGACGACGCTGGGCGGAACTGGCCAGCGGAGAACAGCAGACCTCCGGTGCAGGGGAACTCTTCGCCTACGACGCCGCTCGCGCTGGCACCGTCCGCTGGACGGCGCATCGCTCCTCGTATCTCGTGATCAGGCGCGACGAGGCGCGCGAGGTGCTCGGTCCGGCCATACCGAGCCCGGTAGAGCTGACACGGCGGGTCGCCGCTTCTCCAATCCGGCACCTGATCGCGGATCAGCTAAGGGGTATGGCCCGCCACCACAGTCACCTGAGCCAGGAGGAACAGGCCTTCCTGCTCAGCCAGGCGAGCAAGCTGATACTCTTCGCCATGGCAAGGCAGAGTGCCAACGACCAGCCGATGATCGACTCGCGGGCGATCTTCCACACTGCCCTGCGATACATCTCTACCAACCTCGCCGACCCTGCACTCGACACAGACCGCGTCGCGGCGGCCCTGCGGGTTTCCCGGGCAACACTGTACCGCGCGTTTCGCCAGCAGGACCTGGGCGTGGCAGAGGCGATCCGGGACCTCAGGCTCGACCGTGCGCGCCATCTGCTCGAGCATGCGCAGGGCAACCTGTCGATCACGGAAGTTGCCCTGCATTGCGGCCTCTACGACACCACCAATTTCTCACGAGCCTTCCGACGCCGCTTTGGGTTCTCGCCCTCGTATCTTCGCCGCAGCGAATGATTTTTTCGCCTCCGTGAGACGCGGTGACGACTCCTGAGACGCACAGATGTGGGTGAGACCGCGGGCGCTTGCTAGCAGGTGATCCACGCAAAGCGCTACGTCGCGCCAAGCCTGGGGGACACGATGACTGGCAGACTGCTCGGCGGGGTATTCCTCGCTTTCACTCTATCCTGCGCCACGGGTTCGATGGCGCAGGCCCAATCGGCACCGGAAAATGCCCACCTGCCGAAGCTGTCCGACATCGAGCCGATCGCTGTGGCAAAGCACGGCATCCGTAACATCAAGCTGACTGTTGAGCAGAGCCTTGCCCGGTCGCAAAATGTGGGGCAGCCGACCGACCTGGATCAGACGAGCTGGCAGACGTCGCTGGGGATCAGCGCCGATCTCGGGCAGTATTTCGGCATCGACCTTACCGGCACATTCTCGCGCGAGAACATCAAGTCGACCAACACGTTCGGAATGCCGATCGAGGGCTCCGGGAACGTACTTGGCGTAGATACGACGCTCACGTGGAAGCCTGCGGAGTTCCTGCATGTCGGCGTGCTCGCCGGGGTCGGCGGCGCCGGAGCGAGCTACGACTATCTCGGCATCGGGTACTATCCCAGCGCCGACAGTTCGTCGCGGCGCCTAGGAGCCTTCCTGTCGGCCTTCTACAGGGCGGACCGCCTTGTGCTCAGCGGAAACGTGACCGTCCTGAACGCATCGACCGATGTGACATACTCGCCCGGCAACATGCCGGCCACCAACAGCTTTGGCGCGACGATGCTGCTGTCTTCCGTTGGCGCCTCTTACGCCCTCACGGAAGATCTGCGGGTCACGGGGGGCGTCACGCTCAACACGGTGCTGTCTCAGGTAGTGGCCGCTGGTGAAACCGGCCTGGATAGCAGCTGGGCGACCATTAGCGGCGGGCTCGAATACGACATCACGCCGCAATTCAGCATCAACGCCAAGGCCTCCACCTGGCTCTTCAACGAGCGCATGAACCACACCCGCTTCGCCGTAGGCGCAGCCTACAGGTTCTGAGGTGGTGAGTAGCCTGACGCGGCACTTGTCGCTTCAGGTGCCATCAGCGTTGCGACCACCTCCAAAGGCGCGTCGACGCCGTAACCGCAGCGTTTGCAGGCAGACTGAGCCTCCGGCCTAGCAGCTCCTGCAGTCCACACGGCCGACGCGGGCCCAAGTAGACGGCATGGCTCAGCAAATGAGAGACGAGAGATGAATCCCGAGGGCGTTTTCGAAACGAAGACTATCCGACAGCTGGGCAGACTTGCGGTCACCGTCATGCTTGCCGTCGCGCTCGCAGGCTGCAACGTCCAGCAGAAGCTGGAGGCGTACGTACGGGGCACTCCTGCCCAGCAAAGTGCTCTTCACGAGGAGTTCATTGCGTATGTGCACAGCGACAACGGCGCCAGCGCGATGGGGCCGTTGGCACTCTACATGGACGTCGGCCAGTATCTCGACCTGTTGGTCGATCACCACAGCATGATGCGCTATACCGTGGGCGTCTACCTCGCGCTCGACCCCAACGCCGCGCTGCACTTCCAGACGGCGGCCAGTGCCGGGTTGTTCCCGATCTCCCGATCCCGACTGGACGAGTACATTGCGGCGGGAGACCTGTTCGTACGCAACCTCAGGACCCGGCCGGAGAACCGCTATCTCGCCGAGCGCGAGCTCCTGTTTCTCAAGCGCACCGGCTCGGTGGCGATGGATCGCAGCGGCGACTTCAACAAGGTCCTGGACCTCATAAGGGACGGCGATCGCTTCCTGCAGTTCCTCACGGATGACGATTACGCCCGCGAGGTCATGGCCGACATCAGGGGCAGGTTGCCATCCCAAGTCACCATCTACGAGCCCCTCCCGCAAAGCAGCATCACGCCCGGCACGGGGAGTTGAGGCCGCACTGCAGCGGTTGCGGGAGCAACGCTCGACCACGGACGGAATGAAGCCACGACCAGATCGCGTGACGCTATCAACTGGTCTGCAGGAGGATGATCACGATGAAGCTTCTACAGGCGCAATGGACGGATCATGGCCCGTCAGGCAGCCGGCTCGCCGATTGCCTGGAAAAGGCAAGGCGACTGGGACGTCGCACCCTCGCCATGGCGCTCGTTGCCGTGGCACTCGCCGGCACGTTGGCGGCCTGCACCCAGTCGGACATGCAGTTCGCGATGGTGCTGGAGTATTCGAAGCTCACCGAGGAGGAAAAAGCCGGATACCTCGCCAGCATGCAGCGCACCGCTCGCGACAACCCGGGGCTGCGCATGGGGCTGCTCCACACCAACGCTCTGTACATCGACTGGAACGAATATATCGACAAGGTCTTTGCGAGCGAGGAGAACTTCCTAAAGTACGGCGTCGGCCTGGTCCTCGCGATGCACCCAGAAATTACATTCAAACAGGTGACGCATCTCGCGCCAGGACTGGCTGAAGTCGCTACAGAGGCCGACTTCAACTATTACCGCTACACCGGCTATGAGTACTACGTCGAGATGCGATCCAGGCCGGAGAACCGTTACCTCGCCGAACGGGAAGCGCTGTTCCTGGCAAGGGCGGGTACCAACGTGAGCGGCCTTCAACTGCTGCGGGACGGTGACGCCTATGTCGCTCTCCTGCGCGATGACGACGCCTTCCAGAGGTTCCTGACCGACGAGGGCTTCGCCAACGGCTGGCTCTCGCAGCACAGGAACCACACGAGGGATGCACCCTGGCTGGTGCGTGACCTCGGTCCCGCCTTCCAGGGAGTGACGCCTGCCACCGGAAGCTGACGCGGGGGATCGTGACCTGGTGCCACGCACCGGGTCATTCCCTGCCCTCTCACCCGGCAGGACGCAGCCGCTCGCGTCCCTCGATGCGCCCGGTGCAGATGTTGAAGTCGAGCAGCCACACCCAGCCGTCGCGCGTTGCCCGCACCTGGATGTGCTTGTCCATCTCCACGTTGAGCGCGATGTTGTCGTAGCCGCGCGCCGCCACCGCCTGGCGGACCTGGTAATCGTTGAAGCAGCTGATCCGCTCGGGGTAGAAGTCCGAGCGCTCGTCGCCGAAGAAGATGCCGAAGTTGAAGCTCTGCGCCGCAGCGGGCTGGACGGCCAGGGCAGCGGTTGCGATCACGATTGCAGCAAGTTTGCGCATGGCGGTTCCTTTCCGCGCCTTCCGGCGCTATCGAGGGGCAATTCATCATCCTGCGTCCGGTTGCTTGAACTGCTCGTCAACGCGCTGTTCAGCCACGGTTCATCTTCGTTCATCCCGGTTGTTGGGGAAGAGCGGAGTACAAGGCGATCCACGCGATCCCCGGCGGGTATGATAGAACCAACGTTCCCGATTCGGTCCCCAACACGGACGATGCATGTCTGAAGACAACGACCTTTTCGGCGCCCGGCCCGAAGCTGCGCCGGTTGATGCCGCTCCGGAGCCGCGTGCACCGGCCAAGACCGCCGTGGAGCCGAGCTATTCGGCCGCAGATATCGAGGTTCTCGAGGGTCTCGAACCGGTGCGTCGCCGTCCCGGCATGTATATCGGCGGTACCGACGCGAACGCGCTGCACCATCTCTTCGCCGAGGTGATCGACAATTCCATGGACGAGGCCATTGCCGGCCACGCCAATCGCATCGAGGTGCATGTCGGCGCCGACGGCTACATCACCGTCTCCGACAACGGCCGCGGCATCCCCGTCGAGAAGCACCCGAAATTTCCCAACCGCTCGACCCTCGAGATCGTGCACACCGTCCTGCATGCCGGCGGCAAGTTCGACTCCAAGGCCTACGAGACGTCAGGCGGCCTCCATGGCGTGGGTGTCTCCGTCGTAAACGCCCTCTCGGACGACATGGTCGTCGAAGTGGCGCGCGACCAGCAGTTGCACCGCATCACCTTCAGCCGCGGCAAGGTGGTCGAGGACGTCGTGAATGTCGGCCGCGTCAACAACCGCCGCGGCACCACCACCCGCTTCCACCCGGATCCGCAGATCTTCGGGGAGAACGCTCACTTCTCGCCCGAGCGCCTGTTCCGGATGACCCGCGCCAAGGCCTACCTCTTCGGCGGCGTCGAACTGCGCTGGAGCTGCGACGAGAGCCTGGCCACGAGTGACGTTCCGGCCAAGGCGGTTTTCCACTATCCGGGTGGCCTGCGGGACTTCATGTCTGCCCGCATCGAGGGCGAGACGCGCGTCGTCGACGACATCTTCTCGGGCAATCTGGGCAAGCCGGGCAGCCACGGCGCCGTCGAGTGGGCAATCGCATGGACGGTGGGAGACGGCGGCGTCTCCTCCTACTGCAATACCGTGCCCACCCCCGATGGCGGCACCCACGAGGCCGGCCTGCGGTCCGCCCTGCTCCGTGGCCTCAAGAACTATGCCGAACTGACCAAGAACAAGGCGGCCTCGATCCTCACCGCCGATGATGTGCTGGCGCACTGCAGCGCCATGCTCTCTGTCTTCATTCGCGAACCCGAGTTCGTCGGCCAGACCAAGGACAAGCTCGCCTCCGGCGAAGCCACCCGCATCGTCGACAACGCCCTGCGCGATGCCTTCGATCACTGGCTGGCAGCCTCGCCCAACCAGGCCGGCAAGCTGCTGGACTGGGCCGTCGAGCGCGCCGAGGATCGGCTGCGCAGGCGCAAGGAAAAGGAAATCGATCGCCAGAGCGCGACGCGCAAGTTGCGGCTACCGGGCAAGCTCGCCGACTGTACGCAGACGGCCGCACAGGGCGCCGAACTGTTCATCGTCGAAGGTGACTCGGCCGGCGGATCTGCCAAGCAGGCTCGCAATCGCACCAGCCAGGCGGTGCTGCCGCTCAGGGGTAAGATCCTCAACGTTGCCGGCGCGAGCCGCGACAAGCTGGCCGCCAACCAGCTCATTGCCGACATGATCCAGGCATTGGGTTGCGGCACCCGCGACCGCTATCGCGAGGAAGACCTCCGTTACGACAAGATCATCATCATGACGGACGCCGACGTGGACGGCGCCCACATTGCCTCGCTGCTGATCACCTTCTTCTTCCAGGAAATGCCGAAGCTGATCGACAACGGCCACCTGTTCCTCGCCATGCCGCCGCTCTATCGCATCACCCAGGGTGGCAAGACGCTGTACGCCCGGGACGACGCTCACAAGGCCGAACTGATGGCAACGGAGTTCACCGGCAAGGGCAAGGTTGACATCACCCGCTTCAAGGGTCTCGGCGAGATGCCATTCGCGCATCTGCGTGAAACGACCATGGCGCCTGCCAGCCGGACGCTGCTGCAGGTGAAGGTTCGAGACGACCTGGATGCCACCCGAACCACCGTCGACCGACTCATGGGTAACAAGCCGGAGTCGCGTTTCGAGTTCATCCAGCAGAACGCCGCCTTCGTTACGGACCTGGACATCTAGGGAAGGTTGCGCATCCGTAACGACGTAGCTACGATCTTCGGAACCTTGAGGATTCCGATGACCGCCTCCATCCGCTTGCGCTGAACAATCTGCATTGACCCGCGTCGCCCGCACCCGCGGGCGAATAGTCATGACCAGATTGATGAAAGCACACTCAGATGCGCGTCTTCGACGTACCCTCCGATCCTGCCTTCTGGCAGGACCCCGCCCCTTTCTATGAACCCGCCATCCGTGATGGAGGCGGCCTGTTCTCCATCAGCACCGGCGGCTACTCCGTCATGGGCTATGATGCCCTCTTCGAACTCGGCCGCGATCCGAGGGTGGGGGGGCACCCCTTCCCTCAGGACGGCCTCGGCCCCGAACTCGAGCAATGTACCGGCTGCTCCGCTGGGGACTGTTCGCACTCGGGGCACCGCAGCACAAACCGTTGCGCCAGGCAGCCATCGCCGGCCTGTCCGCCATCCGTAGTGAAGAGGTGACCAATCACGCCGGCAGGATAGCCGCCGAACTGGTGGCGGACCTGAGAACGCGCGGCACTGCCGACCTTGTCGGCGACTACTGCAAGCCCTTGGCGAGCCGCATGTTCTGCCTGCTCGTCGGCCTCGACGAGGCAGAGGCGGACGGCATCTCGGATGCGGTGGACGCCATCGCGGACCAGCTCAATGGTGTACCGGGCCGCGCGACGGCCGCCGATGCGGCAGCCGGACACCTGCGCTCAAGCATGGAGCGACTGGCTGCGGAGCATCGGTCGGCACTGATCAGCGCGATGGAAGCGAAGCTCGGACCAGACAGTCCGGCCACTACCGCCGACCTTGCCGCCTCGTTCATCTTCGACGCGGTGGAGATGGTCGCAACCGGTCTGTTCGGCGTTATCGACCTGCTGGTGCGCTGCCCCGAGTTTCCCGGCGAGGTGCTGCAGGGCAGGTATCTTCTGAAGGACGGGGTGCAGGAAGCCTTCAGGCTGGTGACCCCCGCGACGCTGACGAGCCGCATGGCGCTGGAAACGGTGGAGTGGCGTGGCCACACGATTGCTGCGGGCACGCCGCTCATCATGTGGTGGGGGCTCCGGCAACCTCGATCCCGCGGTGTTCGTGGAGCCGACGCGGTTCAACCCCAATCGGCCGGTCCGCCGCCACCTGGCGTTTGGCATCGGTAGCCATGCGTGCATCGGCCGTCAGTTCGCTTCAGCAGTAACCGAGGCGGCCGTGGAAGCCTTGCTGCTTGCCCCCGGCAAGCGTGTCCAGCCCGTGGGAGAAACCGTGTTCCTGCCGCGCCTTGTCCGGGTGGCGGAGCGCGCGCCAGTGACTTTCACCTGAACTTGAGGCCCGCCGGTATGGACATCGGCGGGCCCACTTAACCGAATCAGCCGCAAGGCCGTTGACTCATCACGACTTTGCGCTATGGTCCCGCCCGCTGGAACACGTCGGGAACGCTGCAGCGCCCGCCGTAAGCCGGCAGCCTCTGTTTGACCCGCGAGTACTGCTGGAGTCCGGAGGCTCTCCGTCCGGTGGGCCTTGAGTTTTGCCCGCAACCGACAACCCCGGCGCACCGTTCGAATCCTTCGAACCGGACCCGGCCCCGGGTACCCACGTGCTAAGCGGAACAGAGCAAACTTGACCGACGATTTTTCCGGCCTGGGCCTTTCAACCAAAGTCACCGATGCGGTGACGGCCGCGGGCTACACGAAACCTACGGAAATCCAGGCGCAAGCCATCCCGCACCTTCTCCAGAAGAAGGACCTGATCGGCATTGCCCAGACCGGCACCGGCAAGACGGCCTCGTTCGTGCTGCCCATGCTGACGCTTCTCGAAAGCGGACGGGCCCGAGCCCGCATGCCGCGTACGCTGATCCTCGAGCCGACGCGTGAGTTGGCGGCCCAGGTTGCCGAGAACTTCGAGAAGTACGGCAAGAACCACCGGCTCTCGATGGCTCTGATCATCGGGGGTGTCAGCTTCGAAGACCAAAACAAGAAGCTCGATCGCGGCGTGGACGTGCTGATTGCAACGCCCGGGCGCCTGCTGGACCAGATCGAACGCGGCAAGATCATGCTGAACGGCGTGGAAATCTTCGTCATCGACGAAGCGGACCGCATGCTCGACATGGGCTTCATCGATGACATCGAGAAGATCGTCAATCGCCTGCCCCCGCGCCGCCAGACCATGCTGTTCTCCGCGACGATGGACCAGCAGATCGAGCGGCTGACCAAGAAGTTCCTCAAGGACCCCGTGCATGTGCAGGTGTCCCGTGCTGCATCGACGGCAGACACGATCGACCAGAAGCTGGTCCGCGTTCCCGGCAAGCCGGACGAGAAGCGCGCTGCGCTGCGTGCCTTGATCGATGCTGCCGATGGGCTGACCAACGCCATTATCTTCTGCAACCGCAAGCGCGACGTCGCCACCTTGGCGAACTCGCTGAAGCGCCACGGCTACAGTGCCGGTGCGCTTCATGGCGACATGGACCAGAAGAGCCGCATGGAGACGCTCGACGCCTTCAAGACGGACAAGCTGACCTTGCTCGTCGCCAGCGACGTTGCGGCCCGTGGTCTCGACATTCCCAAGGTGAGTCACGTCTTCAACTTCGACGTGCCCGTGCATGCGGAAGACTATGTGCACCGCATCGGCCGCACCGGCCGGGCCGGTCGCTCCGGCGTTGCCTACACCCTGGTGGGCCCTGCGGACGAGAAGCATCTCGATGCCATCCTAAAGCTCATCCAGAAGTCCATAGACTGGCTGGAAGCGCCCGCGGTGAAGTCGGCCACCTCGTCGGCCCGGCCCCCGAAAGCCGAGAAGACGGAATCCCGCCGACCGCGCCGCAGCGCCAAGTCCGAGGAAACGGCAGAAGCCGCCCCGCCGCGCAAGGCAGCAACTCCGGCCGAGCCGAAGCCGAAGACGAGAAAGACGCGGCCGCCCGAGGTCGAACCTGTCGGCGATACCCCCTTCGGCAATGACGGGCCAGTGCCCGCCTTCCTGCTGCGGCCGGTACGCACGACCTAGCCATCATTTCACTTATGTTAGGGAAGTCACTATTTCCCCGGCCCAAGTAAAGCGCTATTGATTGTCCACGACTCGGCAGAAGCCGGGGCCAGGGAAACCTGCGCGGGGGTGGACTTGTCTGACCACGAGTATCAGCGGGCCTTGGGATATGCCAATACGGCCCTTGATTTTCTCAAGCGTGGCGCAGTTCCACCGTACCCTCCGTTTTATGAGCTGCTCTATACTTATGCGACGGGCATAAACCCGTCGCTCAACGCGCGCATCAACGCCATCGTGAGGTCGGGCGTACTCCCGACAAGCGAGTTGATGGCATCTCTCTACAACGAGTTCCTCAACGGAGAGGTCAGCGACCGCATCTCCGACGTGTCCGAACGCATGCACGAGCGTATCGAGGCCGTCCATGCGGCCATAGACACCGCCGTGGTCAATGCCAACGCCTTCTCCAGCTCACTGCAGGTTGCAAGCGAAGACCTTGAGCGAGACATCTCCGCCGCCGCAATGAAGGCGCTGGCGAGCAAGCTTCTCGCAGAGACCCGCCAGATGCAGGAGAGCAACCGGCAACTGAAAGCACAGCTCGCCGCCTCACGGGAGGATATCGAATCCCTGCAGCGTGACATCGATGACGTCCGCCGGCAGTCCCTCATCGACCCGCTCACCAAGATCGCCAACCGCAAGAGCTTTGACGAACGCCTCGCCACTTCCCTCGAGGAAGCTGCGATGACCGGGCAGCCACTTTGCCTGATCCTGGCCGACATCGACCATTTCAAGTCCTTCAACGACACTTATGGCCACCAGACCGGCGACCAGGTGCTGCGGCTCGTGGCGATGACCATCAAGTCCAACATCAAGGGCAAGGATCTCGCGGCCCGCTATGGCGGCGAGGAGTTCGCCGCCATCCTGCCCAACTCCGATCTCAGCGGCGCCACCACCGCCGCCGAGAACATCCGGCGCGCCATCCACGGCAAGGAACTGCTGAAGCGCTCGACCAGCGAGAAGCTCGGCCGCATCACTGCCTCGTTCGGCGTCGCCTGCTACGCGAGCGACGACACGGCCGTCGCGCTCCTCGCGCGCGCCGCCAAGTGCCTGTACGCAGCCAAGCATGTGGGCCGCAACCGGGTGGTCAACGAGGTCGAGCTCGCCAACCTGTCCGCCGCCTGACGGTCAGGCGGGGCGCAGTTCCACGCCAAGGCCCGCCAGCATGTCCCAGTAATCCGGATAGGTCTTGCCGGTGCAGGCCGGGTCGAGGATCGTGATGCCCTCGAGCAGCAGGCCTGCAAGCGCAAAGCTCATCGCGATGCGGTGATCGTGATAGGTCTCGATTCGCGCCGGCCGCGACCGCGCCGCAAGAGCGGGGTCGGACGCCACGAGCAGGTCATCCCCCTCCTCCTGTGCCAGGCCCGGCAGGATGCGGTTGAGCTCGGTGGCGACGGCCCGGATCCGATCCGTCTCTTTGACCCGCAGGTTGGCGATGCCGACAAAGCGCACAGGCGTCCGGTTGAAGGCCGCGACCACCGCCAGGGTGGGCACCGCGTCCTGCATCTGCGACCCGTCGATCACCGCTGGCATGTTCGGAAACTGCGCCAGCACCGCCTGCGCGGCGGCATCGGGCTGGGTGAAGGCGTCGGTCGGTACGCCGAGGTCGATGCTGCCCCCGGTCAGCACCTCGGCGCCCCACAGATAGGTCGCGGCCGATGCGTCCGGTTCGACCCGGAAGTCCGCCGCACGGTAGCCCGTAGGCTCAATGCGCCAGGTACCCGCATCGAGCTGCTGCACTTCGGCGCCAAATGCCCGCATCGCGGCGACCGTCAGGTCGACATAGCCGCGCGCCCCGATGTCCTTGCCGGTCAGCGCCACCTCGATCGGTCCATCGCCGAGGGGCGCCGCCATCAACAGCGCCGACACGTACTGGCTCGAGAGGCTTGCGTCGATCTCCACCCTGCCCCGCCCGAAGCTGCCCCGCCCATGAACGGTAACCGGCGGGCAACCCGTCGGCGCCTCCACCTCAATGCCGAGCGAGCGCAGAGCCACCACCAGCGGCGCAATGGGTCGCTTGCGCATATCCTCGTCGCCGTCGACGATCACCGCGCCATCCACGGTCGCCACGGCGGCCGTCAGGAAGCGCGTAGCCGTTCCCGCGTTACCTAGAAAGAGTGGAGCGCCCGGTGCCTTGAGGCGGCCGTTGCCGGTCACGACGAAGGTCGTCGCATCAGGTTCAACGACTTCCACGCCCATCTGCCTGAGCGCGGCTGCCATCAGGACCGTGTCCTTGCTCTTCAGCGCCCCCGTCAGCCGGCTGGTGCCGTCCGCAAGGGCTGCCAGCAACAGCGCACGATTGGTGATGGACTTGGATCCCGGGGGCGTGACGCGGCCAGTCAACGGGCGGCGCGGCGGGACGATGGTGAGTGCAGGCGGCAAGGGCTTCAGCATGATGCCGCCCTGTTAGGGGAAAGTCGGCGCCGGTTCAATGCGCCAGCGCAGGACGGGCGCGGTGGCTAGGCCGAGGCCCGGGCGTCCGCCAGTGCCTTGAGATCGGCAGGCTGCAGTTGCACGCTCTCGCCACAGCCACAGGCGCCAGTCTGGTTCGGGTTCCTGAAGGTGAACCCCGAGCTCATCTTGGTCTCCTCGAAGTCCATGACCGTCCCCAGCAGGAACATGGTGGCCTTCGGCTCGATATAGACCTCGACGCCCTTGTCGGCCACGTGGTCATCGCCCGCCACCGGCTCCGTGACATAGTCGAGAGTGTACGCCATGCCCGCACAGCCGGCGTTCTTCACCCCGACGCGCACCCCGATGACCGGCTTGTCGGAATCCTCGATGATCTCGCGCACGCGCTCCGCGGCGGCATCGGTCAACGACATGATCTTGAGGGGCATGGGCATATCCGCTCTATCGGCTCTTCACGATATATAGGCCAGAACGTCCGAACTTACCACCAGTTCAGGGCCACCTGGGCTTCCTCGCTCATCCGTGATGCGTCCCACGGCGGATCGAACACCATGTTGACCTCGACGTCCTGAACACCTTCCACAGCGCGGGCAGCATTCTCCACCCAGCCGGGCATCTCGCCTGCGACGGGGCAGCCCGGCGCGGTCAGCGTCATGTCGATGGTGAGCTTGCGGTCGTCATCGAGGTCGACCTTGTAAATGAGGCCGAGCTCATAGATGTCGACCGGAATCTCCGGATCATAGACGGTCTTCAGTGCCCCGATCAGGTCGCTGGTGATCCGCTCCACTTCCTCGGCAGGAATGGATTCCGCCACCTTCGGCTGGATGCGCGTGTCGATCACGGCGGGGGCATCGGTCTGGTCAGTCATGGTGTCCTCAGGGATCACGCGAAAAAGCGGCGGGCGCGTTCGATGCCGTCCACCAGGGCGTCTACATCGTCCTTGCCATTATATAGGGCGAACGAAGCCCGGCATGTAGAGGTGACACCGAACCGTTGGAGCAGCGGCATCGCGCAGTGGGTGCCGGCGCGAACGGCAATGCCGTAGCGGTCGAGAACCGTTGCGATATCGTGGGCATGTGCCCCCTCCACCTCGAAGGCAAAGATGCCCCCCTTGCCGGGAGCAGTTCCGATGAGACGGAGCGAGTTGATACGGCTCAGCCGCTCCAGCGCGTACTGCGCGACATCGTGTTCGTGCGCGATGATGGCATCGCGACCGAGATCCTGCATGTAACCGAGCGCCGCGCCCAGCCCGATCGCCTGCACGATCGGTGGAGTGCCGGCTTCGAAGCGGTGGGGAGGCTCGTTGTAGGTAACGCTGTCCTGCGTCACCACGTCGATCATCTCACCACCGCCCTGATACGGCTGCATCTCGGACAGCAGCTCGTGGCGGCCATAGAGCACGCCTATTCCCGTCGGTCCGTAGAGCTTGTGGCCGGTCATGACGTAGAAATCGACGCCGAGCGACTGCACGTCCACCTTCGCGTGCACGGCACCCTGCGAACCATCGACCAGCACCGGAATGCCTCGTGCATGCGCCAGTTCCACAATCTCGGCGATCGGCGTGATCGTGCCCAGCACGTTGCTCATATGCGTAACCGCAACCATACGGGTGCGATCGGACAGTGCGGCCGCGAAAGCATCGAGATCGAAGCTGCCGTCGTCGCGCACATCCACCCATTTCAGCACCGCGCCCTTGCGTTCGCGGTGGAAATGCCAGGGCACGATGTTGGAGTGGTGCTCCATGGTGGTGAGCACGATCTCATCGCCCTCCCCCACCCGTGGCCCCGCGAAAGACTGCGCAACCAGGTTGATCGCTTCCGTCGCCGACTTGGTGAACACGATCTCTTCCGGCCGCGCGGCATTGAGGAAGCGCTGCGCGGCGTGCCGGCCGCCCTCATAGGCCTCGGTCGCCCGGTTCGCCAGCGTATGGAGCCCGCGGTGCACATTGGCGTACTCGTGCCGAAAGGCATGGTCCATCCGGTCCAGCACCTGAACCGGCTTCTGTGCCGAGGCACCGCTGTCCAGGTAGACCAGCCGGTTGCCGTGGATCTGCTCCGACAAGATCGGGAAATCGGCACGGACTTTTTCGAGGTCGAAGGTCATCTTCTGGT
>JAEZHZ010000274.1 GCA_023436745.1 Pseudomonadota bacterium
GCCAGCGCATAGGCCACCACCAGCGGCGGCGAGGCGAGGAAGTTCGCCTTGACGTCCGGGTTCACGCGGCCCTCGAAGTTGCGGTTGCCCGACAGCACCGAGGCGGCGACGAGGTCAGCGGCCTGCACCGCCTTGCTGATCGGCGCCGGCAGCGGCCCGGAATTGCCGATGCAGGTGGTGCAGCCATAGCCCACGAGGTTGAAGCCGATGGCGTCGAGGTCGTCCTGAAGACCCGCGGCGGTGAGGTAGTCGGTCACCACCTGCGAGCCGGGCGCCAGCGAGGTCTTCACCCACGGCTTGCTGTTGAGCCCCAGGGCACGCGCCTTGCGGGCGACGAGGCCGGCTGCCACCAGCACGGAGGGGTTGGAGGTGTTGGTGCACGAGGTGATGGCCGCGATCACCACGTCGCCATGGCCGATCTCGTAGTCCTCGCCTTCCACGGCGACCTTCGGATCGTCGGTCTTGCCGAATTCCTTGGGCAGCGCCTCGGCGAACTTCTGCTTGGCCTGAGCCAGCACGATCCGGTCCTGCGGACGCTTCGGGCCCGAGATCGAGGGCACCACGGTGCTGAGGTCGAGTTCGAGCGTGTCGGTGAACACCGGATCCGGCGAGCTGGTCTCGCGGAACATGCCCTGGGCCTTGGAGTAGGCCTCGACCAGCGCCACCCGCTGCGGATCGCGGCCGGTGGTGGCGAGGTACTTCAGCGTGTCGGCATCGACCGGGAAGTAGCCGCAGGTGGCGCCGTATTCGGGCGCCATGTTGCCGATGGTCGCCTGGTCCTCGAGCGACAGGTAGTCGAGGCCCGGGCCGTAGAACTCCACGAACTTGCCGACCACGCCCTTCTTGCGCAGCATCTCGGTGACGGTGAGCACCAGGTCGGTGGCGGTGATGCCTTCGTTGATCTTGCCGGTCAGCTTGAAGCCGACCACTTCCGGGATCAGCATGGTGATCGGCTGGCCGAGCATCGCCGCCTCGGCCTCGATGCCGCCCACGCCCCAGCCGAGCACGGCCATGCCGTTGACCATGGTGGTGTGCGAATCGGTGCCCACCAGCGTGTCGGGATAGGCCACGGTCTCGCCGTTCTCATCCCGGGTCCACACGGTCTGGGCCAGGTATTCGAGGTTCACCTGGTGGCAGATGCCGGTGCCGGGGGGCACGACGCGGAAGTTGTCGAACGCCGACTGGCCCCAGCGCAGAAACTCATAGCGCTCGCCGTTGCGCTCATATTCGAGCTCGACGTTTTGCTGGAAGGCGAGCGCGGTGCCGAAGGAGTCCACCATCACCGAGTGGTCGATGACGAGGTCGACCGGCACCAGCGGATTGATCTTCTGCGGGTCGGCGCCGAGCTTGGCGGTCGCATCGCGCATGGCGGCGAGGTCGACCACCGCCGGCACGCCGGTGAAGTCCTGCATCAGCACGCGCGCCGGCCGGTAGGAGATCTCGTGTTCCGACGTGCGGGTCTTCAGCCATTCGGCAACCGCCAGGATATCGGCCTTGGTCACCGTCCGGTCGTCCTCGAAGCGCAGGAGGTTCTCCAGCACCACCTTCATCGAATGCGGCAGCTTCGATACGCCCTCGAGCCCGTTCTTCTCGGCCTCGGCGATCGAGTAATAGGTATAGGTCTTGCCGCCCACGGTGAGCGTCGACTTGGTATTGAAGCTGTTTACTGAGGTCACGGTGCTCCGCCCTTTTTTCTGTGGGTGGCGCCGGGGATCGTGCGGCCCGAAAACCGCAGCAGGCACCGCCTATCCTGGAATGAGTCCAATCTAGAGGGCTTATAGTGAAACAAGATTGGTCTTGCCAGTGTCGCTACGGCTTCAATACGAGAAGGGGTCATGACCCAAGGGCAAGTCCGGCCATATCTGCGCACCGTCGCGCTCGCCTGCGGGCGGGGCGGCATGCCCCTCGTCGCCGGGCTCGATCTCATGGTCGGGGCGGGGCGTTGCCTCGTCCTCCGGGGCGCGAACGGCGCGGGCAAGTCAACGCTGCTGCTGACCCTCGCGGGCCTCGTCGCCCCGCTCGCGGGCACCATCGAGATCGAGACCGAGGAAGGCGTCCACCTCCTCAGCCATCGCAACGCCGTCAAGCCGCGGCTGACGGTCCTTGAGAACCTCGCCTTCTGGGCCGGGGTCAACGGGGCGACCGGCATCGACCCGCTCGCGGCGCTCGATCGGGTCGGCCTCGGCGCCATCACCCATCTCGATGCCGCCTACCTCTCTGCCGGCCAGTCCCGCCGGCTCGCCCTTGCCCGCCTCCTCGTCACCCGGCGTCCGGTCTGGCTCCTCGACGAGCCCACCGCTGCCCTCGACACCGAAGGCCACGCGCTGGTGGCGGCCCTGATCGGCGAGCACCTGGCGGCCGGCGGGCTCGCCATAGCCGCCACCCACGATCCGCTCGGCCTCGATCCGGCCTCGGTCGACGCACTGACCATCGAGGCGCATCGATGAGTGCCTTCCTCACCCTGCTCCGCCACGAACTGCGCCAGGTGGGCCGCGGCGGCGGCGATGTGCTCACGCTGGTCCTGTTCTTCGTCATCACCGGCGCCATCGTGCCCTTCGCCGTCGGACCCGACCAGGAGCTCCTCGCCCGCATCGCCCCCGGCATCGTGTGGATTGCCGCCTTCCTCGCCATGCTGCTCGGGCTCGACCGGCTGTTCCGTCCCGATCACGAGGATGGCACCCTGGCGCTGCTGCGCCTGTCGGGTCTGCCGATGCCGGCCGTCGTTGCCGCCAAGATGCTGGTGCACTGGCTGGTAGCGGCGCTGCCGCTGCTGGTTGCGTCCCCGCTCCTTGCCGTGCTGCTCGCCATGGATGGCGACATGCTGGCAGCCACCATGCTGTCGCTGCTGGTCGGCACGCCCGCCCTCGCCGCCTTCGGTTCCGTGGGGGCAGCCGTGACCGTCGGCCTCCGGCGTGGCGGGCTGGTTGCCCCCATCCTGGTTGCGCCGCTGTCGGTGCCGGTGCTGATCTTCGGTGCGGGCAGCATCGGCGGCCAGCAGGCGGGCTCCGCCGTGCTGCTGCTTGCGGCATTGAGCCTCACGTCTGTGGCATTCGCTCCCTTTGCGGCCGCGCTTGCGATAAGTTCCGCCGATGATTAACCCGGAGCCCTGTGGACTTCACGGCAAGCCAGCCGAGCCGCGAGGTGACCGCAGTGGAAAGTTCGGGGCGCACGACCTCGTCTTCGACAAGCTCAGGATGAGGGCTCTCGAGAGACCATGACGATCGACACCACACCCAAGCAGAGCTGGTGGCAGCGTTTCGCCCACCCCGGCGAATTCACCCGCATCACCCGTCCCTGGATCACCCCGCTGGCGGTCCTGACGGGGCTGTTCTTCCTCGCCGGCCTCTGGTTTGCCTTCTTCAATTCCCCGGCCGACTACCAGATGGGCGACACCGTCCGCATCATGTACATCCACGTGCCCAATGCCTGGCTGTCCCAGTTCGTCTACGTGGTGATGACGGGCTCGGCCATCGGCACGCTGGTCTGGCGCCACCCCATGGCCGACGTCTCGATGAAGGTCGCAGCGCCCCTCGGCGCCACCTTCACCACGCTCGCGCTCTTCACCGGCTCGCTGTGGGGCCGCCCCACCTGGGGCACCTACTGGGAGTGGGACGGGCGCATGACCTCGACGCTGGTCCTGCTGTTCATCTATCTGGGCATCATCGCGCTCTGGCGCGCCTTCGACGATCAGCTGCGCGCCGCCCGCGTCGTTGCCGTCTTCACCCTGGTCGGAGCCATCAACATCCCGATCATCAAGTTCTCCGTCGACTGGTGGAACACCCTCCACCAGCCCGCAAGCGTGTTCCGTCCGGACGGACCCACCATGCCGCCCTCGATCCTGACGCCTTTGTTCCTGATGTTCTTCGCCTTCTCCCTGCTCTTCTCAGTGCTGCAGCTCAAGGGCATCCACACGGAGATCAAACGCCGCCGGATCGCGACCATCGAACGCCAGCTCGTGCTCGGCGCCGCAAAGGCGGTGACTCCATGATCGAACTCGGCCAGCACGCCGCCTTCATCGTGTGGTCCTATGCCGGGGTGGCGCTGGCCATCGGCGCCCTCATCGCCTGGACCACCCTCTCCGCCCGGCGCGCCGACCGCCGCCTTGCCGAGCTCGAGCGCCTGCGCGGGCGGGCCCGCGGCTGATGCGCTACCTTCTGTTCGGCCTGCCCCTGATCCTGCTCGCCGGTCTCGTGGCCGTGTTCGCGTTCTCGATCGACCGTGACCCGCAACTCATCCGCTCGGTCCTCATCGACAAGCCGGCCCCCGAGTTTGCGCTGCCACCGGTGGATGGCATGTTCACGCCTGGCTTTGACGCGGCGAGCCTCAAGGGCGAGCCAACCGTGGTCAACGTCTGGGCCAGCTGGTGCGTGCCTTGCCGGGCTGAGCATCCGCTTCTCGTCGAACTCAAGCAGCAGACCGGCGTGCGCCTGTTCGGCATCAACCAGGCCGACGCCCCCGAGAACGCCCGCGCCTTCCTCGATGAGCTCGGCAACCCCTACGACGCCATCGGCGCCGATCGCGACCGCCGCGTCTCCATCGACTGGGGCGTCTATGGCGTCCCCGAGACCTTCGTCGTCGACGCCGACGGCACCATCACCTTCAAGCATGTCGGCCCGCTCACGCCCCAAACCCTGCGCACCGAACTCCTCCCCGCCCTCGAAGCCGCCCGCACCTGATCCGATCTCCAGCCGGCGGTCCCCCTCAGCGGATACCCCAAATCTCTCCCCTTCAGGGTGTACCCCGATCTCTCCTCCCCCTCCCCCTTCAGGGGGAGGTAAGGTGGGGGTGCTCCCGCAGTCCCAATCTATCCCCCTTATCCTCGCCCCCTCCACCGCGTGCATACTCGGGCCATCTCTTCCGCACGGGGCGGCCTGCAGCGAACAGTGGCGGAAGGAGCCGGGCACGGGGACGTCGCTGTCCTGCGTGGGTCCCGCCGGATCAGGCCGGCGTGCGTATCCAAAAACCGGCGCCCCG
>JAEZHZ010000292.1 GCA_023436745.1 Pseudomonadota bacterium
AGCCTTCAGGGCCAGGCGTTCTTCGAGAACGCCGGCGGTTCCTACACGGCCCAGCCCGTCCTTGACCGTCTCGAGCGCTACTACCGCGCTACCAAGGTGCAGCCCTATGGCGCCTACCCGGCGTCGAACGAGGCCGGGGAAGCCATGGACCTCGCCTTCGCCCGCATGGCGCAGGCACTGAACGTCACCCCAGACTGGATCCAGTTCGGCCCCTCGTCCTCCGCGAACACCTATGTCCTTGGCAACGCCTTCGCCGGTTGGCTGAAGCCGGGCGATGCCATCGTCGTCACCGATCAGGATCATGAGGCCAATGGTGGCGCCTGGCGGCGGCTCGCCCGCATCGGGGTCGAGGTGCGCGAGTGGACGGTCGACCCCGCCACCGGCCGCCTCGCTCTCGCCGGCCTCGACGCCCTGCTCGACGAGCGGGTCCGGCTGGTCGCGGCGCCGCACTGCTCCAACATCGCCGGCGAGATCAATCCGGTCGCGGAGATCACGGCCCGCGCCCATGCTGTCGGTGCAGTCACTGCCATCGACGGCGTCAGCTACACGCCTCACGGCCTTCCGGACCTGGCTGCCCTCGGCGCCGACATCTACTTCTTCTCGACCTACAAGGTGTACGGCCCCCACCAGGGGGTGCTTGCCATCCGCCCCGAGCTGGCGGCCGCCCTGCCCAACCAGGGTCACTTCTTCAACGACGGCAAGCCGCGCTATCGCCTGACACCTGCTGGTCCGGACCATGCCCAGATTGCCGCCGCTGCCGGCGTTGCCGACTATCTCGAATCAGTAGCGGGGCTTGCCCCTGCCGATACGCCCGGCGCCAACCCGTTCCGCCGCGCCAACGCCGCCATGCGGGCACAGGAGGTCGCGCTCGCGACGCCCCTGCTCGATTATCTTCGCCGCCGCAATGACATCCGCCTGATCGGCCCGGACGACCCGGAGTCGCGTGCCCCACCCATCGCCATCGCCCACCGCGACACCGGCGCGGAGGTGGCGCGGCGCCTCGCCCGCCACGGCATCATGGCGGGCGGCGGTCACTTCTATGCCTGGCGCCTGCTGGAAGCCGCCGGCATCGACCCCAACCACGGCGTCCTCCGGCTCTCCTTCGTCCACTACACCACGCCGGAAGAGATCCAGCAGCTCATCGCCGCCCTTGACGCCGAACTGTAGCTCACCGCCTCGAAGCGAGTGCTCCGGCGCCCACGGGCCGGTTCGGAGCGTTGTTCCACCACCATCGCCGCTGAGCCGGACAACCAGCAGGACCCCCATGCCCCGCTCCCTTGCCACCATGCTCCTGATCATCTGCACCGCGCTGTGGGGCTTCGCCTTCATCGCCCAGAAGAGCGCGATGGACAGCATGGGTCCGCTGACCTTCGCGGGGGTCCGCTACCTGCTCGGCGGACTGCTGGTTCTGCCGCTGGCGCTCGTTGAATACCGCCGCCGCCGGCGCGACCTTGGCCGTGCGGACCTGTGGACCATCGCGGCCATGTGCCTCGCCTTCTTCGGCGGCTCATGGTTGCAGCAGGTCGGCCTTGCGACCACCACCGTCACCAACGGCGGTTTTCTCACCGGGCTCTACGTGTTCTTCGTGCCGGTGGTGGGCTGGCTGCTGTTCCGCGCCCTGCCCCACCCGGCGGTCTGGCTCGCTGTGCCCGCCGCGCTGGTCGGCATCTACCTGCTCAATGGCGGCCAGCTGCAGACCTTCACCATCGGCGACATCATGATCATCGGCAGCGCCGTGTTCTGGGGCGTCCACGTCACCTTGCTCGGTCACCTCGCCCGCAACACCGGCCTGCCGATCACGGTGTCCGCGGCAAGCTTCCTCGTCGCCGGCATCCTTGCCTCCGCGATCGCCCTGCCCACCGAGGCTCCCACTCTCGCCGGCATCAGCGCCGGCTGGCTGGAGATCGCCTATGCGGGCGTCCTCTCCACGGCCGTGGGCTTCACGCTGCAGGCGATCGGCCAGCAGTATGTGCCCCCGGCAAACGCAGCGATCATCCTCTCGGCGGAGGCGCTCTTCGCCGCCCTCGGTGGCGCCCTGCTGCTGGGCGAGCGCCTCACTCTCATCGGTTACTTCGGCGCCGCGCTGATCTTCATCGCCATCGTCACGGCCGAGGGCCTTCCCCCGCTGCTCGAGCGCCGGCGCCAGCACGCGGCGCGGGCGACGAACTGACGCTTCGCTGCGTCACTCCGCGTAGCGGTACATCTGGTAGGTCTTGCACAACACCATCAGCACGCAGCCCTTCAGCGTGATCTGGTCCTCGCTGACCTGGGTAATCGTCCCCTCGGCACGATTGCCATAGAGGTTCAGCGTCCCCTTCCAGCGGTTGGGGCCGATCTGCGGTGCATGGTCGATCACCAAGGTGTTCATGTAGGGCAGGTTTTCGGCATTGTCCGCGCCATTGCCCAGCCAGATCAGTTCGCCGCAAAGCTGCGTGCCGTCCCCGCACAGGGTCACGTTGTAACGGGAGTCGCGCATCTCGATTTCCCACACGCCCACCGGCGAGGCCGCGGCCGGCGCCACGGCACTCACACCCAGAACCAGCGCCAGCGCCATCCGCACGAGAGTTTTCATCGAGACCTCCAGAATACCTGTCTGCACTGTGTCGGCTCCAAGCTGAACTGCGGCTGAACGGTTCCGATCCGGCTCTTTCTTGTGGAGCATCGCCTTTCCCGCTCGCACCCGCAGCGGCTCTCCGCCACAACGGGCACAACGACGGAGCCGACGGTGGCCAAGCTCTATTTTTCCTACGCGGCAATGAACGCGGGCAAGTCCACGCTCCTGCTTCAGGCTGCCTACAACTACCGCGAACGCGGCATGCGGCCGCTGCTGTACACGTCCTCGCTCTATGTGGACGATGGCGTGGGCCTGATCACCTCCCGGATCGGCATTTCCGAGCCGGCAGAACTCTACGGCGGTGAAACCGACCTCTACATCTCCGTCCGGGCTCATCTCGATGAGGCCAAGGTCGATTGCGTCTTCGTCGACGAGGCCCAGTTTCTCACCCCCGATCAGGTCTGGCAGCTCGCCCGCGTCGCCGACCGGCTCAACGTGCCGGTCATGTGCTTCGGGCTGCGCACCGACTTCCTGGGGCAGCTGTTTCCCGGCTCGCGGGAGTTGCTCGCCATCGCCGACTCGCTGCGCGAAATTCGCACCATCTGCGAGTGCGGCGCCAAGGCCACCATGGTGGTCCGCCAGGATAGCGACGGACGCGTCCTCACCGAAGGTGATCAGGTCGCGATCGAAAAATCTGTCTATATCTCCCTCTGCCGCAGGCATTGGGAAGAAGCGGTGGGCCGCTGGCCCGTGAAGGGACCCTGAACCATGGACACTTCCTCGACTGAACCCACCGGCACGCTGACCATCCGCACCCTGGCCATGCCCGCCGACACCAACCCTGCCGGCGACATCTTCGGCGGCTGGGTAATGAGCCAGATGGATATCGCCGGTGCCATCGCCGCCGTTGAGCGCGTCAAGGGCCGCGTCGCGACCGTAGCCGTCGAAGCAATGACCTTCATCGCCCCCGTCAAGGTCGGCGACGTCCTCTGCGTCTACACGGACATCGAGCGGATCGGCACCACCTCGATCATCATCGCCATCGAGGCCTGGGTGCGGCGCGGCCGGCTCGATGATCGCGTCAAGGTCACCGAGGCGCGCTTCGTCTACGTCGCCCTTGATGACGAGGGCACCAAGCGAGCAATCCACTCCGCCTGAGTGCCCTCCGCACCGCCAGCACACTGTCAGCTGTCGTTCAGGTGCCGTTCAGCTTCGGGATGGCACCTCATCCCAAGGAACCACCTGTCGACAATGACTTGTGTGTTGCTCCGGCCCCCGGTCCGGAACCCTTTTTCTGATCTCCCCGTTTGAGGGACAACTCGAAAACAATGGCTGTCGGTCGAACAGCGTCGCCTCGATAACCGGGGCCGCCCGCCAGCCCAAGGAGCGCAAGATGAACCGCCACACCCGCAAGATGTTGCTCAATCTCGCTACCGCGACTGCGGTCGCAGCCACTGCCGTTGTCGTCTTCCTGCCCGCTGCTCAGGCCGCCCCGGGAACCGTCACCAGCAACGTCAATGTGCGCTCCGGTCCGGGCACGCAGTACCAGGTGGTCGACACGGTCCGCCGCGGCGCGCAGGTGGATGTGCAGCAGTGCCAGGGCTCGTGGTGCTACATCGTGAAGCCCGGTGCAGACGGCTGGGTTTCCGCCAACTACCTCAACGCTGGTGGTGCCCCGGTGAACCCGTCGCAGCCCGGGCTCTCCTTCGGCGTACAGGTGCCGGGCGGCCCCTCGATCAACTTCGGCATCGGCCAGCAGCCGCAGCAGCCGCCCCAGCCGCCGCGTCCGGGTCCGCGCCCTGGCCCTGGTCCGGGCCCGGGTCCTGGTCCGATCCCGACCTTTGGGGAAGTCTGCTTCTATGACCGCACCAGCTTCCGCGGCGCCAGCTTCTGCATGCAGCCCGGCGAGAGCATCCGCAATCTCGGCGCCTGGAGCGACCGTATTTCCTCCATCGACAACAGCAATGGCCTGTCGGTGCAGGTCTGCTCGGAAACCAACTTCCGCAACTGCCGCACCTACACCACCGGCGCCCGCAATCTCGGCGATTTCGACGACTACATCGCCTCGATCCGGGTGCGCTGAGCCCCGCAACAACCACTCATCAAGGCGCCGTACGCGGCGCCTTTTTTGTACTTTGCGCCATTCTGTCCGCGCGCTAGTCTTCGCGGGCAACGCTCTGGGGATAACGCATGCTCGCTCTGCGCCGCCTGACTGCCTTGGCCTTTGCACTCGCCGCGATGGTAACCACCGCCTTCGCCGCCACTGAAGCCGGAAGCCACGGCTGGAGCACCGCCAACCTGATCCTGCGGGACGGGCCCGGCACCGCCTATGCGATAACGGGCGAGATACCGGCCTACAGCGCGATAAAGATCCTGCGCTGCCAGCGGCTGTGGTGCGTGGTCGACGGCCCGGGCGGGCGCGGCTGGACCAGCAAGGATCATGTGTCCTTCGGCCGGACACCCACCCCCTGGCCGGGCGGCATCAACCCCGACTATGCCTATGGCGAGGCCGGCCAGGTCTGCTTCTATACCGGCAAGAACTACACCGGTTACCGGTTCTGCGCGGTCGGCGGCGAGGTCTTTCCGGATCTGGCGCTTCGCGGGCTCGACAATGTCTTCTCCTCGGTGGAGATCATCGGCCGCACTTCGGTCGCGGCCTGCCGGGACCGGTTCTTTCAGAGCTACTGCGAGCGCATTGTCGTCTCCCAGCCGGTGCTGGACCAGTACCTGGTGCGCAACCTCTCCTCCGTCCGCGTCTACTGACGCCGTTCCCGGGCTTCGTACGAAAGATGCGAGCGCCGCCCTTGCGGGCGGCGCTCTGTGGCGGCCTACGGTGTGGGATTGCAAGTGCCGCCACGTCTCCGGGAGGAGAAGGGCCGCTACTCGCCGAAGAGTCTCCTGAGCCGCGGCACCAGCGGCCCGACAGTGGCTGCATCGGCCATCCCCCGTTCCCGCTCGGCCTTCGCCCCGTCGATGATGGACGCCATGTGATCGCGCATGAACTGCTTCTGGTCCTCCGGCAGGCCCGATGCTTCCAGGCGATCCAGCGGTTCGGAGAGTTTCGCTTCGAACTCGGCAAGCGGAATGGTGGCTAGATAGGCGCTGGCGACGGCGTCGTACGCCACGATCCAGCTATCCTCAGTGAACCCCGCCGCGGGAATACGCTCGCCGTCGAAGGCGTCGTAGTCGAAGAACTCCGGGCCTGAACCGGCCGACATGCGCAACTGCGTGTCCTCGGTCAGCGCCTCCATGAGGCTGACCACGGATTCTGCGGTGGCATAGTCCAGCGCCACCGCCTGAATGGGAGCCCCCGCCATCATAGCGGCAACCCCGAGGGCTTGCAGGAACCGCATCAGAACGCCCCCTTGATCCCGATGGACCCCGCAACCGACGGGTCTCGTCCATTGCTGGCGAGATGGAGTGAGGCGGATATGGCGAGGGAGTCGTTGATCTGGTGATCAAGTTCCGCGCCCACCCGGGCCCATGTCTGGCCATAGCTGCCACCGCCGAGGGAGAAGTCGAACAGCCCCTGGACCGAGCCGGTTGCGGCAGGTGCGGCGCCTGTCCGGTGTGCGACTTCGAAAGTGGTGCTCAGCCGTGTCTGGCTCGAGAACTCGGTGATCGCCGTCAGCCCGAGGCGGAGATCGCTGGTCCCCAGCGACTGGGCGTTGAACACCGCCGGGAACGGCCCGCCGCTTTCGGTGTAGCCGTTTACATGCAGGTGCCCGAAGCTCACCGACGCCCATGGATTGAGGCTGGTGCTGCCGATCGTCGCCGCTTCCAGCCAGTCGGCGCGCACCCGCACCACGCCACCCGTCACCTGCGTGCGGCCGCTCGACACCGCCGTCCCCGCCCCATTGCTGTAGGCCCGTTCGATCTCGGCACCCCAGCCGCCGATCATGCCGGTGACCGACAGCAGTAATGGCGTGCCGTCCGGCTGCCAGTCGATCTCGCTGAGCAGGTACTGGCCCGCCATCCGCGCCGATCCACCCAGCGCCAGCGATTGCCAGCTGCTGCTGGTGCCGACCGAGGCGCCGATCCGCACATTGCCGCCAGCCAGGTCCGCACACGCCCCCGCTTCCGCAAGGGCCAGCCCGGTATTGGACGCACCATGATGGGCAAGGTCCCCCGTCGCCCAGGCGCACATGTCCCCGCTCAGCGATGGTGTGAGCATCAGCGGCCGGTGGTGCGCGCCGTTCATCGGCAGCCATGTCAGGAACTCGCCCGCATTGGCGATCCCCGCCGCAGAATAGAGCGTCGCATGATACTCGGCGACATCCATAATCCCCGACACACCACCGCCCGGTGGCGGGTTTACCGGCGGCGGATCTTCACCCGGAGGTGGCTCTTCACCCGGAGGTGGCTCTTCACCCGGAGGCGGCTCTTCAACCGGAGGTGGTTCTTCGCCCGGAGGCGGTTCTTCGCCCGGAGGCGGTTCTTCTCCCACCACGCGGGCAAGATAGGCCCGCGACTGCTCATTGCCATTGCTGTCGACATAGACCATGCGGCCGCCGACAATCCTGCCATCGTCAGAAATCGACGTGGCCGTCGCCAGCCGCTGGTCCCCGATCGCAACGTCATGTCGCGCCAGCCAGTCGGCGATTGATTCCATGCCGGCGTCCTCCGACCAGCGGAAAGCTATTTCGTGATCGCTTTCCGTGGTTGACGTTCCGACCGCCCAGATGCCATCGCGCGTTATGCTGCGGGCCCAGCTCTCCTGACCGCCCAGCGTGCCCATATCAAGCATTTCCGGATTGTCGATGACACCATTGGTTGCGCCCTCCTTCCAGCGGAAGGCGCGTTCGCGACCATCAGCGTCGGCAGAGTGCCCCACGACCACGCTGCCATCCGCCGAAACCGCATTGGCGACGGAATTTCCTATCGCGCCGGTGAGCGACCCAAGGCTTTGTGCCGCCGCGCCACCACCGCTCGCGAGCCCGTCGAGATTCCAGCGAACAGCTAGCCCGGTCGTTGCGTCGGCGTCGCTATCGCCAACGGCAAAGCGACCATCGTGCGAAATGGCCCTCGCGTCCGTCTGGCCATTGCCACCAGCCAATGCGTCCAGCCGGTACATCTGATGATTGAACGGGACACCCTGATCCGTCCCCTCGATCCAGGCAAAGGCTCTGCTCATCCCAGTCTGCGTGCTACGCCCCACAACGCGCGTGCCATCGCCGGACACGCCTGAGGCATAACTTTGTGCCGCATCATTGGCGGGAAACAGTGTTCCGAGAGGAACAACCTCAATCTCATTGTAATGCACGATCGTGCCGTAGTCGGCACGCATCAGCCATGCGCGATTATAACCCTCGGCGGTCCGGCCATAGCCGACAATGGCTGTACCCGCACCATTGATAGCCTGCGCAAAATTGTCATCGCCATCACTGCCAAATCGGGGCAGCCGCATGTCGAGATGTCCACCGGTGGCGCGCGCCACATGCCCATCAAAGGCGTCGTGGAACGCATTATAGAAATTGCTGATATAGAGAGACCCGTCAGCGCTCATCCCAAGAATCTCAGCGCCTCTGTGGTCGGTGACATCCCCCGCCGCCTCGACCCTAGGCGCTGTCACCAGCGCCGTCGTCGCCATCAGCATCCCCGCCAGCAGCCAATGTCCCTCTTTCCGCTTTCTTGCCGTACCAAGCGCCGCTAGCGACATGTGAAAATCTCCCGAAAACAAAAGCCGGCCCACTGGACCGGCTTTGCCAACTAGGAGACTGCAGCCCTCGCCTCAACGCGAGCGCCGCTTCATCAACATTCAATCCCGGCGCACATAAGTCTCGCCGCCCTCAACGCGATAACTCCCCGGCGTCACACCAAACCGACGCCGGAACGCGGTCACGAAATTGCTGACCTGTCCGTAGCCAAGTTCCCAGGCCAGCTGCTTGAGCGGCATGGTTGAGCCCTCCTCCAGTGCCCGTCGCGCCGCATCCAGTCGCGCATCGCGCAGATAGGCAAAGGCGGTCATGCCGTAGACAGCCCGAAACCCTCGATTAAGCCGCTTGGCCGGTAGCCCCACCTCGCTGGCCAGCGTTTCAAGGTCCGGCGGATCGCGCAGGTCGAACAACAGCCGGTCCCGCGCCATGCGCACCTTGGCCAGCTCGCGCGCATTGAGCGGACTTTCTTCCGAACTGTCGCCGAAGACGGCCATCTGGTGCGCCAAGAGCTCCAGAACCTTTGCCTGGCGGAACAACTTTTGCATCGTTCCCCCATATGGCGATCGCAGCAAGGTATGTCCCAGCGCCCGGATCGCCGTGGGCAATGGCGTCATGTCGGAGATATCATCAAGGCGGCCCTCCAGAGCACCCCTGATCAGGTCTGGTGGCGCACTATCCTCTCCCAGAAAATCCAGCGCTTCTTCCTCGAGCCGGAGGCTGACATTGCGCCATCCGCGCTCTGCGTCGATCTCATAGCGAACCCCCCGGTCGATCGGCGAAAGAACATAGAAGCGTCCGTCGTCGCGCCACATCTGGTCACCGCAACCTTCGAGCGTCATGGTGCCTCGGCTCGACAGCATCGTGCCGAGAATGATGCGCCCGCGTTTGGGTGCCCCGCCCTCCACCTCGATATTGAACCTCGTGTGCCCAGCGGCTTCACCGCGATAGAGCCATATCCCGGGCAGCACCTGCGTCTCCTCGAGGAACGCGCGGGCCTCCCCGTGGCGGAAACCCAGCCGCTCGCGCGCGCTGAAATTCCCCGTCACCGAGCAGTTGCCGCTCGAAAACAACCACTCGGCCATTCGCACCCCCAAGGTCCGGAAGGCGTGCAAACTTGGTGCAAATCCGAGTTGTGTCAAGTGTCTCCATTTGTCACGACTATGTCCGCCATCACCTGAGAACCGGGAACACTGCTCGAATTCTGTCCTCCCGCAGCCACAGCGCCAGCCAGACTGCGAGACCGAGGTAGATGCTGAACAATGTGTGGCTGAACATCGGGTTATCCACCCTCAGATTGGCCGCCAGCGATCCGCCCAGCAGTGCCGTGGTGAGCACCCCTCCCAGAAGCGCGGTCTGCGGGATCAGGAACAGCACCATGCAGCCGAGTTCGATCAGCCCGATCAGCAACAGGTACTTGAGTGGCCAGCCCACCACCTCCATCGGCTCGATGGCCGCCTCCAGCGCCAGCAGCTTCGGCACCGATGATGCCGCCACAAGAAACAGCGCTACCAGCCCGCTCAGCACCCAACCCGCGATCTTCATGTCGTCCTCCCCGACGGCCCAATGCCGCCAATACCGGAGCGACGAGGCTCACCCACGGATTTCGACAGTTCCGCAACAACAGGTCAGTCGGGCTGTGGTCCTTCGGTGGCCCTGGTCTCGGCGTTCGCCAGCTGGTGCATCACCTCGGCAGGATCGACCTCCCGCTTCAGGTCCTCGATCTCCGGATCCGGTTCGGTGCGCACGCCGAGCTTTTCGGCGATGCCATCCACCAGCATCAGTAGCCGCGTGGTTTCGTGCTCGTTGAGCAGGCTGATCTGCAGGTCGAGATCTGCCCGCAGGTCATCCTGCGCGGCCATGCGGTTCTGGTTGATCAGCACGAAGGTGGACAGGAAGATCGCTTCCACCGAGGCCGCCATCGCCAGAACCACCAGCGACGGATCCCATGGCGGCAGGATCGGGAGCAACCCGATATTGATCAGGATCCAGCCGCCGAACAGCACCAGGTGGATGTAGACGAACATCATGCTGCCGGCGAACTTGCTGATCGCCCCGGCCACGCGGCTCTCGAGCGAAGCGGCCCGCTCCCGCTCCTGCCGGTCCGCGAGAATGCCCTGGATGTTGCGGGCGAGCGTGCTGTTCGCCTCAGCCGGCCCCTCCCCGCCTGTCCCCTGTTCCGGATCCGACATGTGCACCTCCTGCGGCCCCTCAACGGCAGTCCGGTTGTTTCGTTGCCCCTCGCACGCCGGGGGCGTGACGTGGCGGGCGCCGGCACGACACGTCCCTCCCCCCTGGCGCCGCCACAGTTCGCCCCTCCCCCGCTGGCGGGGGAGGCTGGGTGGGGGTGGCGCCGCGGTCGCAGCACTTCTCCATCAGTGGAGGCCGTCCGTCGCTTCGGTCCCTCCCCCTTCACGGGAAGGCCAGTGGTGGAACTCACCACGCATCGTGCCAAATCCCCCACTCATTCAACCCGCCCACTCAAACAAGTGGGAACTTCCTGCAGAAGGGGTAATACTGGTGTGCCGCTGAAGTCGGGAACAACCCTGCCGGCGGCCCTGGGGAGAAAACGAACATGCCATCCGTGTCACATCTGTTCTTTCGCGCCGGAATACTGTTCCTGCTTGTCGGCATCGGACTGGGTCTCGCCATGTCGATCACCCAGGTGCACGACGTCATCGGCGCCCATGCGCACATCAACCTTCTCGGCTGGGTCACCAGTGCCCTCTTCGGCGGGTACTACGCGCTCAACCCGGCCAAGGCCGAAGGCCTGCTGCCGCGCGTCCATTTCTGGCTCTACACGGCAGGTGTCGCGGTGATGAGCGTCTCGCTCTACCTGCTGCTCAAGCAGACTCCGGGCATGGAGCCCTTGGTCGCCGCCGGCTCGCTGATCACCGCTGTCGGGGTGCTCATCGGTGCGTGGGTCATCTTCGCTCCCGCCGGCAGCGGCGCGACCACCCGCATCCTGCCGGCCGAGTAGGCCCGCCTAGCCGCGGTTGGACATCATCCGGATCAGGTTCGGAAAGGCGCGGTAGGCGAGTTCGATCAGCTTGCCGCGCCCTGGATAATTGATCTCTCGGCCCTTCCTGAATGCACGGTCGACGGAGTCGACCACTGCCTCGGGCGTGACGATCTGGGCGAGCCAGTCGTGGCCGGGCTTGAGCAGTTCCGGCCCGCCGTCCTGCACCTGCTCGAGCAGTGGGGTGTCGACCGCGGGCGGACAGACGAGCTGGAAACGCACGCCCTTCCCCCGGTTCTCGCTCATCAGGACCCGGGCATAGTGGTTCACGGCCGCCTTGGTTGCTCCATAGGCCCCGAAGCGGTCGATGGGCACGATGCCCGCGGTCGAACCGTAGATGACCACGTCACCACGGCCCCGGCCCAGCATCAGCGGCACCACGATGCTCGTGATGTTCACCGTGCCCCCATAGTTGATCTCCATCACCTGCCTGATCTTCGCCGCCGGGCTTTCGAGCAGCGCCCCGCCGGGCATGATGGCGGCGCACACGATCAGCCGCTCGATTGGCCCGGTGTCGCGCTCGACCTCGGCGACGATCTCCGCCAGCCGGTCGTAGTCCGTGACATCGCAGCCGAACGGCACCAGCCGGGCGTGCTGCGCGGCGAGCTCGTTCAGTGCATTCATGTTGCGGTCGAGAACGGCCACCCGCTCTCCAGCCGCCGCGAGCCGGATGGCGTGCAGCCTGCCGATCCCGCTGGCACCACCGGTGATGAGCGTGGCGCCCGTCATCGCTACAGCCTTATCTCGATCGGGGTGTCGTCGCGCTCCAGCCAGAACGCATATGGACCGGGCACGCCCTTGAGGTCCATGATGCCCAGCATGCGCCGGTCGTCGATCCGGGCGAAATGGTCGAAGATCGGCTTGTTGTCATAGGCCATGGTGCCCGTCGATCGCCCCCTGAACTCGATCATCCTCATGCGGGCCTTGGATGACCGCGTCTGCAGCACCGGCCGTGCCATCGCCATCATCGGCCCCAGTATCGGTGACCTCGGTAGTGGCATGGTCAGCGGCACGAGTTTCGGGTCCACCGCATAGAGGGACTTCCTGCCCGCCCCGTAGAACAGCAGCGGATGCACCCGGTCGGGGCTTTCGAACAGCTTGCCATACCACCCGGTGGGCTCAAGCAGGCCATCCAGCAGGTGGCCTGTCCGGATTTCGAACCCCCGCCACCGTCCCAGCATGAAATCGGGATCGGTCGGCGGCAGGCCGTCGAAGCACAGGAGAGCCTCTTCCGGGCTGGCCTCGCGACGCGAGAGAATCTGTTCGATCATGATGGTCCCGTGACTTTCGCAGCAATGCCGTACCGGCTCCCCGGATGACACTGCGGTAACTTAGGCGAACCCGGAGCCGCCAACGATCCCCACCATGGAACGCTGACAGATGGCACCCGTTGCGCCTGCGGCCCAACAGAGGAGTGCCAACCATGTTCATGCGCGTGGACCGACTCATCACGGAACTGCCACCCCCCAAGAAGCAGGACCCGAATGCCGCTGCTGCCCTGCAGGAACTGCTCGGTGGCAAATACGGCGAGATGTCCACTCTCGGGAACTACATGTTCCAGAGCTTCAATTTCCGGAGCAAGGACAAGCTCCGGCCGTTCTACAGCCTCGTGGCTTCGATCACGGCCGAAGAGCTCGCCCATGTGGAACTCGTCAGCAATGGCGTTGCCATGCTCAACAACGGCCCCGACAAGCCGGGTGGTGACGAGATGGCCGGTGGCGACATCACCAAGTCGCCCTTCGAAGCCATGCAGGACATCCGCCTCGCCTCCGCATTCCTATCCAATGGCGGCGGCGCCACGCCGGTCAACGCCAACGGGGCGAGCTGGAACAACGACTTCGTGACCACGACCGGCAACGTGATCTTCGACCTGCTGCACAATTTCCACCTGGAATGCGGTGCGCGCCTGCACAAGCTGCGCGTCTACGAGACGCTGAGCGCAGACGACGCAACCGGCAGGGAAGTCTGCGGATACCTCCTGGTGCGCGGCTCGGTGCACGCACACTCCTATGCGCTGGCGATCAAGAAGCTCACCGGGGTCGAGATCGAAAAGATGCTGCCCACCCCGAACATTCCCCTCGCCAACATCCCCGAGTGTCAGAAGTACCTGAACGAGGGCTCTCACCGCCGGCTCTACACCTGGAGCCCGAATGACTATCAGGAGATTTCCGGCATCTGGTCCAACGACGAAGTTGCCCTTCCCGGCGATCCTCCGGGCCCGCTCGAGGTGGTAGAAGGCATGCCGGACGGCGGCAAGATCCACCAGCTTCAGGGCGTTCCGTCGGCCTTCACGCCGGACTATGCCCCCGAGGAGTTCTATGAGATCGCCTCGAAACTCTACAAGGCCTCCCGATAGCAGCCGCTGGCGGGGCATGTCCCCGCCTGATTGATCCCGATCACGCCCGGCAGGCCGGCCTCACCAGGGCTGGCCAGCCGGGCCGACCGTGAATTCGTTGATCACCGTATCGTCGGGCTGGTCGATGGCGAACTCCACCACCCCGGCGATGCGGTCAGCGGAAATGCCGTACTTGTTGTAGAGACTGTGCATGTTCGAAGCGGTGGTCTTGTCACTGATCGTGTTCAGCAGTTCGGTATTGATCGCCGCCGGATAGATCGTGGTTGCCCGGATGTTGGTGCCCTCGATGGCCGACTCCATCCGCAGCACTTCCATGAAGTCACGCAGGAACCACTTGGTCCCGCCATAGACGGCGCCGCCCGGATAGGCCTTGAGACCGGCAACGGACGAGGTCGCGAGGATATGCCCGCGCCGTTGCTCCAGGAAGGTCGGCAGCACTGCCGCGACGCCGTTGAGCACCCCCTTGATGTTGACGTCGACCATCCTGTGCCAGTCGTCGGTCTTGAGCGCCGACAGCATGGAGTTCGGCATCAGCCCTGCATTGAAGAAGGCCGCGTCGAGCCCACCGAACGTCTCCGTGGCGAGCCTCGCCAGGCCATCGTTGTCGGACTGGCTGGTCACGTCCATCGCCGTGTAGACCGCGCTGCCGCCAGCTTGTTCGATCTCCCCGGCAATGCGCTCCAGGTGGTCGGCGCGCCGGGCACCGAGCACGACCCGGGCACCCCTGCTCGCCAGCAGCCTGGCGCTGGCTTCCCCGATGCCCGAAGAAGCACCGGTGATGATGATGACCTTGTCCTTGATCATGGCTGCGGCTCCCGCCCGTCCGGCAAGACATCCCGCAGCTCTACCGTCCTTCGGCCGCCGCCGGGGCGAGATATGTCAATTC
>JAEZHZ010000310.1 GCA_023436745.1 Pseudomonadota bacterium
TGGGCGCTTCGTCAAAGGGGCGCAGGGGGCCCAGTCGCCCCGCTTCCGCTCGGGGACCGGCCAGCACCATGCGCGGGCAGAGATTGACGAACAGGTGGCCTTCGCGCGCCAGTGCATGACAGGCCATCGCCGCGAAGAGACTGAGCTCTTCATACCTTGTCGGGGTGATCGGCGCTCCATCCGGCGTGGAATTTCCCCCAACACCTGTCCTGAACGGCCCAACCTGTTAGGGGTATTGACCAGTATGGTCGTCCGTTCCTGGTTCCTCGACATCAAGAGCACTGGAATTCTTAGCTCTGGCTTTGGTGTTCGTAAGGGGCCGGTCAGCAACACGCCCGTTTTGGCTGTCCAGAGGTCCGCAGCCAGCTCCTGAAAGAGACATCTGCAAGCAAAAGGGCACAGCGTCGAATTCGGGTCTTGGCTGAGGGGCGGATCTGGTTGCGTGGTAAGAAGAGCTGCCTGTCGTTTGCATGAGTGTTCCGCGGCAATCCTTAGCAGCTACGGATCGGCTGTTCCGACCAGGAAGCGGCCAGGTGAACAATATCCGCCATGTGGGAGCGCCCGTCAGGACTGACCATGCGGTGGTCGAGGCCGGGAAACTCCAGATATGTGAGATTGCAGCGCCCTTCCTCCGAGAAGCGGTCAGCCAGGGCGCGAACCGGTTCGCCCGCCGCTGCATCGCGACCTCCGTAGATCAGAAGAAGCGGCGTGTCGGTCGCCGTCAGGTAGTCGGACGAGCGGTGATCCACAATATCTGCCCAGAAGCGATGCGTGTGGCCGGATAACATGGTGCTGTCGGGATTGGCTCGGGCCGCCGCAAAACCATCGCTCACACTCACCCGGCCTTGAGGCGGGACGGTTGAGAGCACCATTTCGCCGAATGTGCCACCTACCGAGGCGGACAGCAGGATCGCGGCGGCGGGATGTATGCGGGCCGCAAGGGCCTCCATGGCCAGGCCACCCTCGGAGCCGCCAAACAGGATTATGTCCTGTTCCGGCATGGCAATATGAGCCAGAACGTTCTGGTAATCCTCGATGCGACCCGAGAGCGTATAGCTATCGAGGAAATCCTGTGGGCAGCCGAAATTGTCGTGCTCGATGGCACGGTCCGGCGTAATGCCGGACTTCTCAACGATGAGCGCGGTGCGCCTAGGGAAGGCCGCGCGGACGGTGGCGAGACTGGCACTCGCTGCAGCCGGTTCACAGCCCGAACCCTGCGCCAGAACAAGCAGTCCCCCGCCTTCACCGTCTGGCGTATCCAGAGTGTAGTGGATGATCGTGCCGTCGGGGCGGGACAATTGATGGGCGACCTGTGCAGCAGGAACCGCGCCCGCCGACATTGTCAGCAGGAAGAGAGCAAGCAGGGCTTTCATCATGGTGGTCAATCCCGGTCTGGGTTGCGTTCATCAGTACCCATTTGGTGCCAGAGGCGTTGCAGGTGGCTTAGACGAACTCATATCCATGTATTCATCATCACGCAGCAAGGGTCCGTGGTGCAACATTGAGCAACGGCCATTTCGGCAGCCCTAGACTCGCGGGCACTGCGCCTGGCGCGCCGCTACAGGTATTGCAGCTATATTTGCGAGTGTCGCAAGAGCTACGCTAGGAGACCCTCCGGGCGACTAGAAACGCCACGAGAAATTGCCCTTCAGCGCATGGTCCTGCGAGCGTTCACCGAACTGGCCGGAGTAGGACACGCCCAGCGTGGCGTTGCTGTCGATCTGCCAGTCCAGCCCGGCTCCCACCACCAGAGAATCGCGGTCGATCGCTGCCCCGGCGATGGTGAAAGCGGAGGGTCCGCCTGAGAAGGCGAGCTGAGCGGACGGGTCCACCTCCCCGTGGGCATGGCGCCAACCCAACAGTCCGTGCACTGTCAACGGCGTGTCCTGGCTGATCTGTGCTTCCGCCCGAATACCCAGCGTGGTGGTGGCCAGATCGTGTGTCTGGCCATGGCCCGTCAGCGCGGCAGGGCCGCCGTTCTCGACGAAGCCGCCCGTGGAAAGCCGCGTCACCGAGGCACCGATGAAGGGTTCGAGCATGACGTCGCCGAGATGGAACTCGTATCCAAGCTCGCCGAAGGCCTGGGCGGTCCAGCCGTCGTAGGACGTGCTCGTGCGGTCGGAAAAGCCCGGGAAGGTGACATTGCGGCTCAGATCGAAGTGATGCCAGGCATATGAGGTGCCCAGCCGCAGGTTCAGTCCGCCCCACGCCCCGGAGCCATAGAAAGCCGCGTGGATGCTGTCGTTCGAGCCGGAGGAAAGGCGATCATCCACACCCCAGTTGGTCAGGGCGAAGCCGCCCGCCACGCCGATCTGGAAGGTGTCGTTCACCTGCGCATCGGCGCCAAGGACGAAACCACCGGTGGAGGCATTGAGGCCCGCAGCGTTGCCGTTGTGGTCGATCCTGCCCCAGGCGCCAACGCCCTCAGCCCACAGGCCGTAGACCGGCGGAGGCGTAGCCGGGGCACCGGCCGCCTTCGGGCTCGCTGGCTGCCGCAGGCGTCTGGTGATCGCATCGCGGACCAGAGTGCTATCCCGGTAAGCGACGGTCGCCCCCGTCGCGTGGGCTTCGCCAGACAACATATCAAAGGCCTGGCGGGCGCCAGACACGCTCTGGCCAACCACGGCATCGTACAAAGGGTTGCCGGAGCGAAGCGCTTCGACCGCATTGGCGGTGTTGTACTGGTTCGAGGACACCGCCGCCGAGGAGAACGCCACCGGGCCGGCCTTGCGCTCGAGGGTCAGCAAGACACTGTTGGCATCGTAGGACAGGAGGGGAATGAGGTAGGCAAGATTGGACGTGACGGTCGGCGAGAAGGTGCCGGTGCGTCCACCGGCAGCGGTGAGAATGTTGTAGGTCGTGGAGGGTTGATACGCGCCGTTCTCGGCCAGCACCTGCACGGTGCCGCCGTTGAGGATCGCACTGCCCGTGGCGACAATCCTGTCGGACAGACCCGCTGCATTGACCTCGACCTGGTAGACCGAACCTGCTCCGAACGTGACATCGCCCGCCACGTTGAGTGTTCCGATGGAATTGCCGGGAGCGGCAAAGCCACCATTCTGGACGATGAGGCCACCGACCGTGCCGGTGCCGCCAATGGAAGCCCCGGTGTGAACTGTCACAATCGAGCCCGTCAGGGAGCCGTTCACTGCAAGGCGTCCCTCTTTTACCGAGGTCGGGCCAGCCAGCGGGTTGTTCGCCGTCAGGTTCAGCGTGCCGGCACCATTCTTGGTGAAGGCCCCGGTTCCAGTGAGTGGAGCCGGCAGGGTCTGGGCATTGCCGTTGGTATCAAGGGTGAAGCCACCGGCAGAGACATCAATGGGACGGTCGAGAGCGCCTGCATAGGCGAACTGGAGAGTGCCCCCGCCGAATGTGACGGGCCCGCTGGCGAGTGCCTCGGGCGCACCGATGACCAAGGTCCCGCCGTTTACCAGAGTTCCACCCGTGTAGGTGTTGGTGCCGGTCAGCGTCAGCGCGCCGGCCCCGGCCTTGGTGAGCGAGCCGGGTCCGCTGATGTTCTGGCTGATGGTGCTGTCGAAGCCGCCTGTATCGAATGTGCCGCCGCCGGCCTCGAGGGCGATCACGCGTGCTGCGGCCAGGTTGAAGGCCTGGCGAAAGCGAAGCGTGCCTCCGTCGAAGATCAGGGGGCCGGATGCATGACCGAGATTGGCGTCGGCTGAAACTGCCAGGACCCCGGCGTTCACCACGGTGCCGCCGGTGTAGGTATTGGTTCCGGAAAGCGTCAGGGTTCCGGCACCAAGCTTGGTGAGGGCGCCGACGCCTTCGAGTGCGGCTGAAACGCCGATGGACAGGCCATTGCTGTCAATGAAGGCACCCTTGGTGCCGATCACCACATCTCCCTGGGCGAAGCCATAGGGCCAGTGAGCCTCGCCCGCGAGAATAGTGACGTTGTCCATGCTGGCTCGCAGGATGCCGCCGTTGAGATTGATCCTGGCAGTGCCGGCCCGGCCGTCGCCAAGCCCCTTCAGGAAGTAGTCAGCCGTGATCACCCCGCGGCTGCCTGCCTCGCCGTTCAGATTCAAGGTTCCCTGTGACGATGGAACCGCTCCGATATGAACCACCGGGGCGATAACGGAGCCACCGTTGTCGATGGTCACGGTGCCATCACCATGCCAGCCCAGGGCGAGATAGGTGTTGGTCCATTGCGATCCGGAGCCGCTAACGTTCACGATGCCGGTTCCGCCGGCATCGACGCCGACCTCGCTGGTCGTGTTGCTGACGCTGCCCCCATTCAGGATGTTCAGCTGCCCAGACCGGACACACCGATCGACAGTGCGTCCGTGTTCGTCCACGCTGAGCCTGCGTCCTGAACCGTTACCGTGCTGGTGACGTTCGCGGCACCGATCCGGGCCGTAGTGCCGTTGACGGTGCCGCCGGACTCCACAATCAGGGTGCCTCCCAGCGTGTCGCCGACCATGAGGTTGTTGGGGATATTCCAAGGCGACGACTGGCTGCCCGGCACCGTGACAGCGGGTCCCTCGATCACTGTGTTGCCTGATTGAGCCTGAGCGGCGCCCATCAGGAGGATCAGGGCGGCTGCCGGTCCGACCGCCAGAGCGACTACCCTGGAGGATGCGTGGAGCCCGGATCCCTCTATCGATTCCCGCAGACGAGGCGCAGCAATCTGATGGTGAGACTCGCCCATGGTACCCTCTGTAAATGTCGAGAGACGGTAGAGGCTTAGAGAGCCGCGAGGGCAACAACAAAAGCCGGTGGCGTCATTGGACCCGCGGTCTTCCCACAGGTTCTTCGCGCAGGTGTGGTAGCCGGGCAACGGACAAAAAGGGCGCGCCCACTCCGCGCCGCAGGCAGCGTTCCGCATGGTGTGCCACACTGCAAGTGGACTCCCGAACGGCATCGAGGCCCAGCGGCTTCTTCGCCGGTTGTGGGTCCCGATCATCACGTCCTATCCTGAGTTCCAGGTAGGCTCGGGCCGACTACGAGCTTCCGGTGAACGGCCGGTTTCGGCGCTCCGGAACGGTATCCATGAGGTGGTGTGCAGCCCGGGCACGCCTACAGCATTGGAGCTGAATGCACGTGGACTCCGCCGTCGCACATGAGCTGTTCGAGCTCTATTCGGAACTGCACCTAACCTGTGGTCGCGCTGCCGCTGCCCTGAGGCTGAGCAGCAACTGGGACGCGCCTCATGCCGAGATGCTCCAGCGCTACCGCGAGGAAGAGGCGCGGGCAGAAGCTCTCTGGGACCGCATAAAGCAGCTTCAATCGGAGAGGGGCAGGGGCTAGGTGTGCGCCTGTCGCACTGTGTGGAGCGCGTACGATGCGGCTGCGAGTTATCCCGCCCGAGGGGGTTCACTGAAAGAGAATGCGTCGCCCACCTGCGCCAAGTGCTGCGCACCAGGACGGGTGACACCATAATTCATCACCGTCGCGGCGGACTCCGGCTGATCGGCCCTGTTGCCGACCTGGTTCCCCTCAGGTGCCTGTTGCGCCGGTTCGGATACCGGTTCCCCCGCTGACAGGCGCAATCGAACTCGCTGGCCGGCCGCGACGATGTGGATCAGGCTTGCGGAGTTTGGGGCGCCTGTCGAACGATCTTTCCCTGCAGAGCTGCAAGTGAGGACGTTGTCGCTCGAAAACGCGGAGGCCGACCGGATAGTCTAGCCGCCTAGTAGAGATTAGGTCCCCGCATGCTCCGACGCGCTTTCCTCCTCGCATCCCTGGCCGGTACGGCCGGCCTCGTTACCAGCAGGGCCTTCGGCCAGGAGGAGAGGCCATCGGCGGATGCGGTGGCGTTCGAGTCTCTGGAGCAGGTGAAGGCGTTCGCGGCGGAGCGGCCGACGATTGTCTACTTCCATGCGGAGTGGTGCCCCACCTGCCAGGCGACGATGGTGCAGTTCCAGGCGCGCTGGCCGGAAGTTCAGCCGGGCATCATGCTGGTGCTCGCCGACTACGACAAGGAAAGCGAGCTCAAGGCGCTGTTCGGGGTCACCTACCAGAACACCTATGTCCAGGTCGGTCCCGAGGGCGAGAAGCTGCAGATCTGGAATGGTGGCGGCATCGAGGCGCTGAACAGCCGGCCGATCTTTCCGTCCTAATCGATGACCATCCTCCTGGCCTTTGTCGCCGGTCTCGTGACCGTGCTGTCGCCCTGTGTCCTGCCGCTGCTGCCCGTCATCCTGGCGTCCGCGGTGCAGGAGGGGCGCTGGCGTCCATTCGGGGTGCTGCTCGGCTTCGTGCTGAGCTTTGCCGCCATCACCCTGCTGCTCGCAACGCTGGTGTCCTCGCTCGGTCTTCATCCCGACGCGATGCGGCTGTTGAGCGGCATCATCCTGCTGGTCTGCGGCGTGTTTCTTGCCGTCCCGCAACTCAGCCACTGGTTTGAAATGCGCACCGGTTCGGTGGCGGCGCTGTCGACGCGCTTTCCCGATCATGGCGGCTTCTGGGGTGGGTTCGTGCTCGGCGCGGGGCTGGGTCTTGCATGGACGCCCTGCGTCGGCCCGATCATGGCCTCGGTCATCACCCTGGCGCTCAATCAGACCGTCACCGGCAGCGCGGTGCTGGTGACGCTCGCCTCCGCACTGGGCACCGCCATACCGATGGCAGCAGTGATCTTCGGCGGCCGGGCGCTGGTCAAGCGCGTCGGCTTTATCCAGCGCCACACCACACTGATCCGCGTGATCTTCGGCGTGCTGCTGATCCTTGCGGCGATGCTGATCCTCACCGGCTTCGACCGCACCATCCAGACCTGGCTGCTGGTCACCTTCCCGCAATGGGAAGGCGCCCTCGTCGGCTGGGAACCCCAAACCGCCCTCTGATCCCCACACAAGGAGACTGCCATGCGTATCAATCACACCCTGCGAGTCGGGCTTGCGGCCCTGCTGCTGTCGAGCGTTGCGCTTACCAGCGCCAACGCCGTCACCCTCCCGGCCGTGTTCGCCGGCGGCGAGGTCGGCCAGGGCATCTATGTCGATGCCGGGTATGCCGCGGGCCTTGCCGGCCAGCCGGGGGTCAAGATCATCGACATCCGTGCACCCGAAGCCTATGCGGCGGGCCACATCGAAGGGGCCATCAACATTCCGCTCACCTCGATCAGCATCGAGGCCAATGGCCTGCGCAACCAGGTGCCGGAGCGGCCGGTGCTGGAATCGATCTTCTCGGCTGCCGGCCTCACCTATGACGACACGCTGGTCCTCGTCGGCGACGACCTGCCGGGTCGCGCCTACATCGCCTTCGACCAGTCCGGGTTCGAGAACATCCACATCGTCGAGGGCGGCATTGCCAGCTGGTCCGGTCCGCTGACCCAGGTTGCGGCAAATGTCACCCCCACCACCTTCGTGCTTGATCGCGCCAAGGCCGAGATCGTCGACAAGGCCTATGTGCTGTCCAAGCTCAACACGCCCGGTGTCGTCATCATCGACAGCCGCGGTGCGGACGACTTCAAGGCCGGCTCCATCCCAGGTTCGGTCAACATCCCGATCTACGTCTCCCACCAGGGGGCCGAGCTGTTCGAACCCGAGGCGCTGGTCGCAGCGCTCGACGCGCTCGGCATTTCCAAGGATGACGAGATCATCACCACCTGCGGTTCAGGCAATGTCGCCTCCAACCAGCTCGCCGCCCTGCGCGACCTCGGCTACACCAACATCAAGCTCTATGACGGCAGCTGGGGCGAGTGGGGCAGCGATCCCGCAACCCCCAAGGCAGTCGCCTCAAACTAAGATCTTGTGAGCGTGAGGGCGGCTTTTGTGGCCGCTCTCACCATTGCCTCCTATCGAGGTGCAGCACGCCTAAGAGGGCAGCAGGGCAAGGGGCTAGATCGAAGCCTCGAACCGCCGCCAGTTGCCTTCAGAAACGACCTCAGGATGGCCGTCGACAACCTTTATGGCCGACTGGTCGTCCAATGCGTATGTCGGCACCGGGATGCCTGCGGCCCATTTGCCGATGTTCTCCAGCGTTGTATCCGGCATTTCCGGATGGTCGAGGTGCGGATAGAGGGTGAAATCCACCAGCCCCAGCGCTCGCTCGGCGCCATCAGCCATTTCGTGGCCATCGGGCATGAACTGGAGATCCCACTCCGCATCGCAATTGTAGGGTGTCACTGCGATGCTGCCGGCGCTTATCCCGACATATACCTTGCCAGTCAGCGTCGACAGCAGGTCTGCAAGGCCCGACCGGCGCATCCAATAGGTCAGGTAGAGCACGTCGCCGCCCCAGACCAGCAGAGCATCGGCGTTCTCGACGGCGGGGACCCAGTTTTCCCGCCGGATACTGGGCAGGGCGGTCAGCTCCAGGACGCCCACCGATTTCCATCCCAGCTCGACAGCACGGTTTGGCCCTTTCCCGGCTATTGCCTTCCAGCTCATTTCCGGGCCCACGGGAAATGGATAGATCGCGGTCGGGACGATGAGCGCATTGCACGCCGCTGTGGGCTTGCCCAGCAGGTCGACAAGCGCGGTGGCAATACTCGGGTTGCTGATGCCCGCGGACGTCAGAAGAAACTTCATGATGAGTCCTGCAGGGGCGGACCTTGGCAGGACGGAGTATGGCTCAACTTCAACCCTGCCTCCAAGACAACAATGTCACCTCAGGGGTGGCGAGTCGCTGGCTCCCGGACGACAGCGCCGGACGAGGCAATGGCCGAGGCTGCCCTTCACCTGCGCCTAGATCATCGCCCTATTGAACCCGGGCGGGTGCGGGGGCGTTCGTGGTCAAGGTTTCGCGTAACCAGAGTCACGAGCTCGCGCAGGGGCGGCTGGTATAAGGGCGAACCGGCCCCAGGCAGATAGCCGGCATGGTTTGCAGTGGCGGCCTCTGGAGGAAGAGCTGATGCTGGTCCGCCTCGTCCGGAAGTTCCTCCAGCCCTACCGGGCCTTCCTCACCGTGATCATTGTTCTTCAACTGGTCAGCACGGTGGCCGCCCTCTACCTGCCCAGCCTCAACGCCGACATCATCGACCGCGGCGTGGCCGTGGGCGACACGCCGTTCATCGTGCGGACGGGCGCCGTCATGCTGGTCACTGCGCTGCTGCAGATCGCGGGCTCGATTGCCGCGGTCTGGTTCTCGGCCCGCACTGCAATGAGCTTCGGACGCGACCTCAGAGCCGCGATCTTTCACCAGATCGGCAGTTTCTCGCAGCGCGAGATGCAGCAGTTCGGAGCGCCGTCGTTGATTACCCGGCAGACCAATGATGTGCAGCAGGTGCAGATGCTGGTGCTCACGAGCTGCACCCTGATGGTGACGGCCCCGCTGATGATGGTGGGCGGCATCGTGATGGCCATGCGGGAGGATTTTGGCCTGTCGTGGCTGCTGGCGGTCTGTGTTCCGGCCCTTCTGGTGGCGGTCCTGCTGATCATTTCACAGATGGTGCCGAGCTTTCGCGCCATGCAGGAGCGCATCGACGAGGTCAACCGGCTGCTGCGCGAGCAGATCACCGGAGTGCGCGTGGTGCGCGCCTTTGTACGCGAGCCCCTTGAGGTGGAGCGGTTTGCCGAGGCTAATGAGCAACTCACCGCCGTGGCGGTGCGGGCGGGGCGCTGGATGGCCACGATGTTCCCCACCGTCATGCTCATCCTCAACATCTCGTCGGTGGCCGTGCTGTGGTTTGGCGGGCATCGGGTGGCGAGCGGGCAGATGGAAGTCGGATCGCTCACGGCTTTCCTGGCCTATCTCGTGCAGATCCTGATGTCGGTAATGATGGCAACCTTCATGCTGATCATGGTGCCACGCTCGGCAGTCTGCGCCGACCGGATCGCTGCAGTGCTGGACTGCAGCTCTTCCGTCCTGCCGCCACCGGAGCCGGTTACCCGGCTGCCCGAGCGCGGTACCCTTGTGTTCGAGAAGGTCGAATTCGCGTACCCAGGCGCGGGCCTGCCCGTGATACGGGACGTGTCCTTCGCCGCCCGCCCCGGCCAGACCGTCGCGATCATAGGTTCTACGGGGGCCGGCAAGAGCACCATCATCAACCTCGTACCGCGCCTTTTTGACGTGACGGCGGGACGCGTGCTGGTGGACGGCGTCGATGTCCGCCAGATTGATCCCGACCTGCTCTGGAGCGTCATCGGCCTTGTGCCGCAACGCGCCTGGCTGTTTTCCGGCACGATCCGGTCCAACCTGCAATATGGGCGGCCCGACGCCACCGACGAGGAGATGTGGGGGGCTCTCGAGGTCGCGCAGGCCCGTGAGTTCGTTGAAGCCTTGCCCGAACAGCTCGATGCGCCCATCGCCCAGGGCGGCACCAATGTCAGCGGTGGCCAGCGCCAGCGCCTTGCCATTGCGCGGGCCCTGATCCGCAAGCCGCAGATCTATCTTTTCGACGACTGCTTCAGCGCGCTTGACCTCGCCACCGATGCGCGCCTGCGGGCGGCCCTCCATCCGGTCACCCGCGAGGCAACCGTGGTGATGGTGGCCCAGCGGGTTTCTACCATCCGCGACGCCGATCTGATCCTCGTGATCGACAATGGCGGGATCGTGGGTCGCGGACGCCATGACGAGCTGCTGGCAAGCTGCGCGACCTATCGCGAGATCGTGGCTTCGCAGCTGCGCGCGGAGGAGGCGGCATGACTGCGCCGGGAACGCCTCACTCGTCGGCTGCTGCTCCGGGCGACGGGCGTCTGAAGGAGACTGAGCGCATTCCACCGGCCCCTGGCGGGCCGGGACGGGGCCATATGGGCGGCGGGATGGTCGGCCAGAAAGCCATGTCCTTTGGCCCCTCGGCGCGGCGGCTGGTGGCACGACTGGGCCCCGAAAGTGCCAAGGCCCTCGCCGTCGTGGCGCTGGCCCTGGTGAGCGTGGGGCTCACCGCTCTTGGCCCCAGGGTCCTGGGCTATGCCACCGACCTGATCTTTTCAGGCGTGATCGGAGCACAGCTGCCCGCCGGAATGAGCCAGGCCGAGGCCGTTGCCACCCTGCGGGCGCGCGGGGATGACCAGTTCGCCGACATGGTGGCCTCGATGAACCTGGTTCCCGGTCAGGGGATCGACTTCACGGCGGTGGGCGATGTGCTGCTTTGGGCGCTGGCGATCTACGTCGCGGCGTCGCTCCTGGCCTGGCTGCAGGGCTTCTTGCTCAACGATGTCGTGCAGCGGACGGTGCTGCGCATGCGGGCCGAGGTGGAGGACAAGGTCAACCGCCTGCCGCTGAGCTATTTCGACCGCCAGCCGCGGGGCGAACTGCTCAGCCGCGTCACCAACGACATCGACAATGTCAGCCAGACGCTGCAGCAGACCATGAGCCAGTTGCTGACCTCCCTGCTGACGCTGCTGGCGGTGCTCGGCATGATGTTCCTGATTTCACCGCTCCTTGCCATGGTTGCACTGGTCTCGATACCCATCTCGCTGGCCGTGACCCGGATGGTGATGAGCCGTTCCCAAGGCCTGTTCGTCGAGCAGTGGCGGCGAACCGGCCGCCTCAATGCCCATGTCGAGGAGGCATTTTCCGGGCATGCGCTGGTCAAGGTTTTCGGGCGCCAGCGCGAGGTGGAAGCGGTGTTCGAACGCGAGAACGAGGCGCTCTATCAAGCCAGCTTCGGAGCCCAGTTCATCAGCGGGGTGATCATGCCGCTGATGATGTTCATCGGCAATATCAACTATGTCGTCATCGCCGTCCTGGGTGGCGTCCGGGTGGCGAACGGCACCATGTCGCTGGGTGACGTGCAGGCCTTCATCCAGTATTCACGCCAGTTCACCCAGCCCGTGACGCAGGTGGCCTCCATGGCCAACCTGATGCAGTCGGGCGTTGCTTCGGCCGAGCGGGTGTTCGAGCTGCTTGATGCGACGGAGGAGCGGCCGGACCCTCCCGGCCGCCTTGCCGGACTGGACGTGCCCCGGGGCGAAGTGCGTTTCGAGAACGTGTCCTTCGCCTATCAGCCCGACGCCCCCCTTATCGAAAATCTCTCGCTGGTGGCGCGGCCGGGCCAGACAGTAGCGATCGTCGGCCCGACCGGGGCCGGCAAGACCACGCTGGTGAATCTGGTGATGCGGTTCTACGAGGTGACCGGTGGCAGGATCACCCTTGATGGCGTGGATATCTCCACGATGCCGCGGCGCACGCTGCGTCGCCAGATCGGCATGGTGCTCCAGGATACCTGGCTGTTCGAGGGGACCATCCGCGACAACATCGCCTATGGGCTCCCCGGGGCCACTGACGAGCAAATCCTCGCTGCCGCCCGAGCGACCTTTGTCGACCGCTTCGTGCACACCCTGCCTGCTGGCTATGACACGATGATCGACGAGGAAGGCTCCAACCTGTCAGCGGGAGAGCGGCAGCTGGTGACGATCGCCCGCGCCTTCGTGTCCGACCCGGCGCTGCTCATCCTCGACGAGGCGACCTCGGCGGTCGACACCCGCACCGAGCTGCTGGTGCAACAGGCAATGAGTGCCTTGCGCCGCGAGCGCACCTCGTTCGTCATTGCGCACCGCCTTTCCACCATCCGCGATGCCGACCTGATCCTGGTCATGGAGCGGGGCGCCATCGTGGAGCAAGGCACGCACAACGAGCTCCTCGCCCGGAACGGCGCCTATGCCGCGCTCTACAACGCCCAGTTCACGGCACAGCCGGCAGACTAGTGGGGCCGGGACGATCTCGCGTCCCGGCCGTGAGCCTAGTTCAGGAATTCATCGACGTTTTCGGCGGTGACGACGTCGTTGCCGGTGTAGATGATTTCCTCGACGGTCTCACCGTTGACGATGGCGAGCAGGGTATCCATCGCCTTCTCGCCCATCTCGTATGGACGCTGCCCGACGAGGCCGTTGGCGTAGCCTTCCTTGAGCAACTCCAGCTGCTGCGGCAGGGTATCGGCGACGACGAGGGCGAAGGCTCCGCTGTCGAGGTCGGCCTTGTACTGATCGACGAAGTTCTTCCAGCCGTCGGGCGCGAACATTGGCCAGCCGCCGACGGGCACGATGGCGCTGAGATCGGGGTTCGCCGTCTTGAGGTCGCTCATCTGCTGCACGGCGAGGGCAATGTCGTCGTTGGAGAAGGTCGGCGAACCGGGTACCTCGGTCCAGTTGGAGCCTTCGAGGGCCTCACGTACCCCGTCGACGCGCAGGGCGAGGTTCGGCGCCGCCGCGCCGCCCGAGATCATGCCATAGGTGCCGCCATCCGGGGCGACCTGCAGCAGCAGCTTGCCCAGGTCTTCGCCGAAGAGCTTGTTGTCGGTGCCGACATAGGCGACACGGGTGCTGTCCGGAGCATCGGAGTCGAAGGTGATGACCGCGATGCCGGCCTCGGTGGCGCGGTCGATCACGGTGGTGGCGGCGGCGATGTCGGACACCGAGATGGCCAGTCCGTCCACCCCCTGGGTTATCAGGTCCTCGATGATCTGGGCCTGAGTGGTCGCCTCGTGTTCCACCGGGCCGATATAGAGGCAGGTGACGTTGCCGAGTTCGGCAGCCCGGGCCTCACAGCCGTCACGGGCCAGGTCGAAGAAGGGATTGTTCATGGCCTTCGGGACGACCGCGAAGGTGTAGGTCTCCTGCGCCATGACGGTTCCGCCGAGGAACATTGTGGCAAGTGTGCCCAGCACGATGGCTGTCTTGGTCATAGATGTCTCCTCCAAATATACCGGACCCTCGATCCGATATGCTTGCCGGCGAGATATTCGCCGGCCTCCCTTCGGCCCCTGGACGTTCGCCTGGAACCGATCGTGTTGGGGCCGCGCCCCGGCGCAGCTCCGAGTTCCGAGGTGTCAGCCGCTGCGGGCCGAACGCAGACGATCGACTAGAACGGCCGCGACGATGATGGCGCCCACCAGTGTCTGCTGCCAGTACGGGTCCACCCGGGCCAGAACGAGCCCGTTGCGGATCACCTCGATAAGGATGCAGCCAATGATGGCGCCCGCTGCGCCGCCGACACCACCGGCGAGGTTCGCGCCGCCGATGACGGCTGCCGCAATGATCGTCAGTTCATAGGCTGTCGCCAGATTGGCGGGAGCGGAGCCCAGCCATCCCGAGATGATGATGCCGTTGATGCCTGCCGCAACGGAGCACAGTATGTAGACCTGGATCTTGACCCTATCCACGTTCACCCCGGTCAGGCGGCCCGCATTCTCGTTGCTGCCGATCGCGAAGACATGCTTGCCCCAGGCCGTGTGGTTCAGCGCCACCCACATCAGCACCGCGCAGACCAGCAGGTACAGGAACGACACTGGTACCACGTTCAGCAGCCGGCCGGCTGTGACGGCGAGGAACAGGTCCTTGTCGGGGCCGGCGGGGAAGGTGCCACGACCCTGCGTCGCCACATAGACGAGGCCTCGGACCATGGAGAGCGTGCCAAGTGTGGTGACGAACGGACTGAGTTTGAGCTTGGCGATGGCGAAGCCGTTGAACAGGCCTACGGCCGCTGACGCCGACAGCCCGGCAGCCAGGGATATCACCAGCGCACTCCCCGTGAACGGGTAGAAGCCTGCGGTGTTGAGCGCGTTCATCGTCAGGGACGTCACGGTTGCCGACAGCGCTATGGTGGAGCCCACCGAAAGGTCGATACCCCCGGTGATGATCACCAGGGTGATGCCGAGCGTCGCGATGGCGATGAACGAGAAGTTGCGGGTGATGTTGGAGATGTTGCCGGCCGTCAGGAAATTGGGCGACAGAAACGTCATCACCACGATGAGCACGACAAGGGCGGCCAGCACATAGGCCGACTGGCTGGCAAGGAACCCGCGCTGCCAGAACCGCACCTGCCCAACGTTGGTGAAGGTCGACGCATGGGTGTTGGACATCATGCGGCCTCCTTGGCGCCGGTGATCAACGCCGTCACCTCTTCGGGCGAGGAATCCGATATGCTCTTGTCAGCCACCTTGGTGCCGCGGCGCATGACGATGACGCGCTCGCAGACGGCGAACACGTCCGGCATGCGGTGGGAGATCAGGATCACCGCGATGCCCGCGTCCTTGAGCCGGCCGATGAGGTTCAGCACTTCGGCGACCTGACGCACGGAGATGGCGGCGGTCGGCTCGTCCATCAGGATCAGCTTGGCGTCGGCGAGCCGGGTACGCGCAATCGCCACGGCCTGACGCTGGCCGCCCGACATCTGCCGCACGTAGTCATCGGCCCGCGTTTCAGACTTGAGTTCCGCAAACAGCTCGGCGGCCCGCGCGTTCATGGCGTTGTGGCGCAGAAAGCGGAAGGGTCCGAAGCGGCGCTTGAGCTCCCGGCCCAGGAAGATGTTCTCGGCGGCCGTCAGATTGTCGGCCAGGGCAAGGTCCTGGTACACGGTCTCGATGCCGAGCCTGCGGGCTTCTCCCGGGCTGGCGATGTGAGCGTGGTCGCCGGAAAAGTGCAGGGTGCCGGCGGTTGGCTGGTAGATGCCCGATATGATCTTGACCAGTGTCGACTTGCCCGCCCCGTTGTCGCCCATGAGGCCGACCACCTCTCCGGGCTGGATGGAAAAGCTGACATCCGACAGGGCCCGGATCGCGCCGAACTCCTTGGATATCCCCCTCAACTCAAGTAGTGCCAACGAATCCTCCCGTGTTGGCAGTATCCTCGCGAGCATTGAATTCGGGCTCGTATCCGCCTGCCGCAGCGCTCAAGACATGCGCTTGTTGTTGTGCAGGCCGTCTCTCGGAACACTCAATCGCTACTACGATTGAATTAGTACTACAATACGATAGATATTGGGCGGGATCTTCGGGCGTTGCCTGCGGTGACAGGGGCAGGGCGACACTTCACGGTCAGTGTCGATGATTTCGCCCGTGCCGTCCATGGGCGTTCGGCAGTTGCAAGGAGCCGAGATGAACAGTGTTGACGCTCTGGTGGTGACCCGTCCCGGCGAACTCGCGGTCGAGAAAAGGGTGCGCCCCGGGCGTGCGAACGACGAGGTCCTCGTGGCGCCTCGCCGCGCAGGGATTTGCGGTACCGACTACCACATCTACGAGGGCAACCAGCCGTTCCTCGACTACCCCCGCGTGATGGGCCACGAACTTGCGGTGGACCTGGTGGAAGCGCCGCCGGGCTCCGACCTGCGGGTGGGCGAAACCTATATCGTCAACCCATACATCAGCTGCGGCACCTGTATCGCCTGCCGCAAGGGCAAGCCGAACTGCTGTACCAAGATCAGCGTCCTCGGGGTCCATCGTGACGGTGGAATGGCCGGGCTGGTGACTCTTCCCGCCCGCAACCTGATCCCGGCGCAGGGGCTGAGCGCTGACGCATGCGCCATGGTGGAGTTCCTGGCCATCGGCGCTCATGCAGTCCGGCGCGCCGGCACCGCCAAGGGCGATCAGGTCCTGGTCGTCGGTGCGGGCCCGATCGGCCTGGGCACCGCTCTCTTCGCAGCGATCGAGAGCGGTGGGGTGACCCTGATGGATCGCGACCCCGGCCGCCTCGAGGCCGCCTCGAAGCTCATCCCCAACAGCAAGATCGTAATGGCCGGGGACAATGAGGCCCTTGCAGAGATTGCACCGGAGGGGTTCGACGTCGTTTTCGACGCGACCGGCAACCGGGAGTCGATCGAGCGCGGCTTTGCCCACGCCGCCCATGGCGGCTGCTACTGTCTCGTCAGCATCGTCAAGGGAGACATCAGCTTCGTCGACGCCGATTTCCACCGCAAGGAACTGACTCTGCTCGGCAGCCGCAACGCGCTTGCCGCGGACTTCGAGAAGGTCATTGGCGCCATCAGATCGGGCGCAGCAAAGCCCGGAGACTGGATCACGCATCGCACCACCATCCAGGATGCCATCAAAGACCTTCCCTTCTGGGCGGCCAACAAGGTCGGGCTCATCAAGGCAGTGATCGAGATCGGATAGGGGCCAGTCAGGGCGGGTGCTGGCAATCACCAGTATCCGTCTCGCCTGCCGAAACGCCTAGCTCATGAATGGGAGTGGAGCTCCGGCGCCTGGACAGGTGATCTCATCGGCCCTGGCGGCAAGGAGATCGGCTTCGGCTTGGCGTCTGAGCAAGAGCGTAGGCATCCCGTGACCACCCGGGCAGCATCGGCATCACGCCCAGCGTTTGATGCCGTGGTCAGCAGTGGAATACGGGTGCCAGCCGGTGGAGCCGCTTCGGGCGAAGTCCACAAGCGAGCGCATCATCGAGCGGCTGAGCTCGCGGGCATGAGGATCGTCTGCGGCCAGCGGCATGTTGTCGAGGCTGCCGAAGACGAACGGCTCATCGAACCCGTGCGCGGCGCCAAGGCGGCCGTTCTCGTAAGCGGGCACGAAGGCGAACTCGTATCCGTACCCGCTGCCGCCCGCCGCCGCGTGCGCTTCAAGGGTGCGAATGGCGGGATCGCGGTAGACTGCACGGGAGAGGAAAATTTCCTCGTATTGCGTCAGGCTCAGTCCGGGCAGTTCGGCCTCCAGTGCCGCCAGTACGGGCTCGGCGTCGTCGGTGCGAAAGAGGCCGATGGAGGCCAGCAGTTCGGCGCGGTCGATCACCTCGGGCATGGTCCCGAAGGCGTACCACATCCGTGCCTCGTCGCGGGTCCAGCCGGCGACGATCTGGTGATGGCGGAAGCGTCCGGAGGCCAGCCCGTCGAGCGGATGACGCTGGAGGCTTGCTCCATCATGAACGATGCCGAAGGTACGGCCACCGGGCGCGTTCCGCTCCCCCAGGTGCGTGGCCAGCACCTTCTCCTGCAGCGACAGGATCCGGTCGAGCGGCAGCCGCTCGAGCGCATCCACGTCTCCCGGTGACACCTCGGCGCGCTCGAGGAAATCCGCCGTGACGCCAGCCGCGGCCTCGGGCGTGATGATCCGGCTCGCCGGTCCGCTCATGAGCCACGCCCGCCGGAAGAGGTCCGAGACATTGTCGACGCCAAAGAGCGCCGCGATGGTGAAGGAACCCGACGACATGCCCGCGAGCGTGATGTTGTCCGGATCCCCGCCGAAGGCAGCGATGTTCCCGTGCACCCAGCGGAGCGCCGCCACGAAGTCGAGCATGCCCCGGTTGGCCGCACTGCGCTCCGGCCCGAACGCCTCACCCAGCGCCAGGAATCCCAGTGCGCCGACGCGCATGTTGGGGCGAACCAGCACCACGTCCCCGGCTTTGGCGAACTCGGCGTCCCGGTGGAACGTGCCGTGCGCCGCGCCGGTCTGGAAGCCGCCACCGAAGGCATGGACGATCACTGGACGGCGCTTGTCGTCGGCGGCGGGGGTATAGAGGTTGAGATTGAGACAGTCCTCGCCGGTCTCGTAGCCATCGCCGCGTGGGGCCCAGTCCGGCATGGAGCGCCTGACCTGCGGCGGGGCAAGGCCGAATTGGGTCGTGTCGACAAGCCCCCGGTTCTCGCAGGGTTGGGGTGGCCTGAACCGCAGCGGGCCCACGGGGGGCTCGGCGTAGCGGATACCGAGGAACCGGTCTCCCGTGCCGTCGCGCAGCCCCCGGTAGGTCGCCTCGCGACTGGTTGCGTCGATCGTGCCGGTCATGCTGCAACTGCTGCCCGGTCAAGAAGATGGCAGGCCGCCTTCTGCCCCCCCTCCAGCTCGCGCATGGCCGGCTTCTCGGTGGCGCAGCGATCGAAGGCGTGAGGGCAGCGGGTGCGGAAGGCACAGCCGGAGGGAACGGCGTGCGCACTGGGGATTTCGCCCTTCAGCCGTGCCCTACGGCCGCCGCCCTTGCCGGGCGCGGAGGCGAGGAGCGCCTGGGTATAAGGATGGGCAGGGGCGCCATAGATGCGTTCGCGCGGGCCCTGCTCGACGATTTCGCCGAGATACATCACCCCGATCTCGTCGCACATGAACTGCACGACCCGCAGGTCGTGGGAGATGAAGAGCATCGTCGTGTTGTGGCGGTCCTGCAGGTCGCGCATCAGGTTGAGGACCTGGGCCTGCACCGACACATCGAGGGCGCTCACCGGTTCGTCGGCGACAATGAGCTCGGGGTTGGTCGCGAGGGCGCGGGCTATGGCGATGCGCTGGCGCTGCCCACCGGAAAACTCGTGCGGGAAGCGATCGAGCGCGGCGCGGGGCAGGCTGACTTCGCCGAGCAGGCGCTCGGCGGTCCGCAACTGCTCGGCGGGGGTGCCGACGCCATGAACCAATTGCGGCTCGACCAGGGTGTCGCGGACGCTCATCCGCGGATTAAGCGAGCCGAAGGGATCCTGAAAGATCATCTGCATGTGCCGCCGCTCTGCCCTGAGGTCACCGGCGGACAGCGTGGCCAGGTCACGGCCCCGGAAGGTGATGGTGCCGGCGGTGGGCTCCACGAGCCGCAGGACAAGGCGGGCGGTGGTGGACTTGCCCGAGCCGGATTCGCCGACCAGGCCGAACGTCTTGCCGCGGGGAATGGAGAAGCTCACATCGCGCACCGCCTTGACCGCCCTGAAGGACTTCGAGAGGCCGGTGACCGTCAGCATCGGCTCGGGGCTCATGCGCTTTCCTCCAGCGGGTACCAGCAGCGGACGTCGGTGTTGCGAACGCGATCGATGGGCGGGCGTGTCTGGCACTTGCTGTCGGCGCGCGGGCAGCGGGGGGCGAAGCGGCAGCCCTGGGGCCACTGGCCCACAGGCGGCACGGTGCCAAGGATCGGGGTCAGCCGGGTTCGTCCGTCGTCGTGAGCCGGAACGGCGTCGATGAGCCCCCGGGCATAGGGGTGCGCAGGGCTCTGCACGACATCGGCGCTCGCGCCGCGCTCCACCACGTCGCCGGCGTACATGACGACGGCACGGTCGCAGAAGTCACCCACCACTTCGAGGTCGTGGGTGATGAACAGCATGGCGAGGTTCAGCTCGCGGCGCATGTCCTCGAGCAGATCCAGCACCTGCGCCTGGATGGTGACGTCGAGAGCAGTCGTTGGTTCGTCGGCGATGATCAGCGATGGGCCGCAGGAAATGGCGAGCGCGATCATCACGCGCTGGCGCATGCCGCCCGACAGCTCATGCACGTAGCCCCTGAGAATGTCGCGGGCGCGGGGGATGCCGACACGATCCAGCAGTTCGGCGGCGCGGTTGGTGGCCTCCTGCTGGCCCATGCCCAGATTGTGCCTGAGCGTGTCGGTCATCTGCCGCCCGATGCTGAGCGTGGGGTGCAGAGCCGTCATCGGCTCCTGGAAGATGAACCCCATGTGCCGGCCGCACAGTTTGCGCCGTTCCCGGGGCGACAGGCCGGAAATCACCTGGCCGTTCAGCGATATCGTGCCGCCTATTTCGGCGTTGTCCGGGGCAATGCCCATGATGGCGCTGGCCGTGATCGACTTGCCGCACCCGCTCTCGCCCACGAGGGCTACCGCTTCGCCGGTCCTGATGGAGAACGAGACGTCGGTCACGATGGGCAGCAGGCCGTCGGCATTGCGGAAGGACAGGCTGAGGCCGTCGACCTCGAGGACCACCGGTGCGTCGGTGGCCGGCGAAACCCGTTCCCCGGGCATGGGAGAGACAAGCGCTGTCATTGGTAGCGTATCCGGGGATCGAGGAGCGCGTAGATGAGGTCGATGAGAAGGTTGAGCACCGCCAGCACCAGCGAGATGGTCAGCACTCCGCCTTCCACGAGCGGATAATCACGCCTCGCTACGGCCTCGACGAGCATGCGGCCGAGACCCGGCAGGGCGAAGATGATCTCGATGGCCACCGCACCGCCGAGCATGTATCCGGCGGCCAACCCGGCCACGGTGACAACCGGCATGGCTGCCGTGCGCATGGCGTAGCGGCCGATCACGGTCCTCTCCGGCAGTCCCTGGGCACGCGCGGTGGTGATGTAGGGCTCGTTCAGTACGTCCAACATCGACGAGCGCATCATGCGCGTCATCAGGGCTGACTGGCGGACGCCCAGCGCGAGCGCGGGCAGGAATATTGTTGCCCCGAAGGCGATGATGCCGGCATCGGGAGGGTTGTAGCCGGCCACGGGGAACCAGCGCAGGGTTACCGCAAAGACGAAGATGAGGAGCAGTGCGAACCAGAACTCGGGCAGCGAAATACCCAGGACCGCCGTGGTCACCACGCCGCGGTCGATGGGCTTGTTGCGGTTCATCGCGGAGATCAGCCCGAGGGTGATCCCGATAATGATGGCAAGCGTGAGCGCCACCAGCGTCAGCAGGATCGTGACGACCGCATAGCGCGGGATGATCTGCATCACCGGCTCGCGGAAGAAGATCGAGTTCCCGAGGTCGAGCGTCACGATCCCCTTGAGCCAGAGGAAGAACTGGATCCAGATCGGCTGGTCGAGTCCGAGCTGTGTGCGTAGCGCCGCGATCTGCTCGGGCGTCGCCTGATCGCCGAGCATCATGCCGGCCGGGTCACCCGGCGACAGGCGCAGCAGCAGGAAGACGAGGATCAGGGGCACGAAGATCGTGGGCAGGATCAGAAGAAAGCGTTTGCCGAGATAGCGCAGCATGTCAGCGCCTCCGTGCCAGGCGCGGATCGAGAATGTCGCGCAGACTGTCGCCCAGAAGATTGAGCGCGAGGATGGTGAACATCAGCGCCAGACCCGGAAAGAGTACGATCCAGGGCGCCTGGGCGATGTAGTTGCGCGCTTCGGTCAGGGCATTGCCCCAGCTCAGTTCCTTGGGACCGATGCCCACACCGATGAAGCTGAGGCCGGCTTCACCGAGCACGGCGGCGGAAAAGATGAAGGAGGCCTGCACCAGGATGGGCGAACTCACGGCGGGCAGGATGTAGTGCGTGAACAGGCGCAGCGTGGGCACACCGACGGACCGGGCTGCCTCGATCATCTGCAACTCGCGAACCACGAGCACCTGACCGCGCACGACGCGCAGGGAGGGAGCGATGAGCACGATCGACAGCGAGGTGATCACCGTGGTCATCGAGGGGCCCATGATCCCGGCGGCGGCAGTGGCCAGAACGATTCCGGGGAAGGCCATGAGGCCGTCGACCAGCCGCATGAGCACGACGTCGACCTGGCGATAGAAGCCGGAGATGGCGCCGAGCACCACCGCGATGGACATGGAGATGATGGTCACCACGAGGCCGACGAGCAGGGAGGTGCGGCCGCCATGCAGCACCATCTTGAACATGTCGCGGCCAAGATTGTCCGTGCCGAAGAAGTGCTCGGCACCGGGAGGCGTGAAACGGTCGGCAGGGCTCACCCTCAGCGGGTTGCCGGGTGCCAGCAGTGGCGCCAGGATCGCGCTGAGCGAGATGACCAGCAGGATGCCAATGGACACCATTGCGGTGGGGTTCGCGGTGAGCCGCTGCCAGACCGACTTGTTGGTGGTGACGAAGACTTCTTCGTCACCACCGTTCAGGCGGTCGGGAGATATCGCCTGAGTGTTGCTCATGCTCAGTTCGCTGCCGGCGGTGCGACGTTGTAGAAGTCGTAGCTGCGTGCCGGAACGCGAGCCGGGTTACCGACCCCTGCGCGGATGCCGTACATGTTGGCTTCCGTGCCGTACTTGACCCACGGGAACTGATCGTAGGCGAGTGCGTGGATCTCCTCGAAGATCGCCTTGCGCTCATCCGGATCGATGGTCGATGCGATCTTCTCCATCAGCTCCATCTTGGTGGGATCGGTCCAGAACCCCGGATAGGTGGCGTTGAGGAAGGCAATCGAGGTTGGGTCGATATAGGTCGGAAGGAAGCTCGAGAACGCATCCATCTGGGCAGAGTCGGCGCGCGCCTGGATGTAGTTCGCCATGGGCGACTCCACGATCTCGACGTTGATGCCGTATTCCTCGAGTTGCTGGGAGGCCGTGATCGCGGGCAGGAAGTGCTTCTGGTACTGCTCCGAGGCGACGAGCCAGCGGATCGGCTCGCCGTTGTAGCTGGAGGCGGCGAGGTATTCCTTGACCTTGTCGGGGTTCGGGGTGCCGAAACCCTCGGGCACGCCGGAGGTGGTGTACCAGAACGAGTTGGGATCGGGGATCCAGCTCGGATCGAGGGTGTAGAACTCCGGATTGCCCACGGAGGCGAGCATGATCGGCTCCATCTCCAGGGCATAGAAGAAGGCGCGGCGCAGGTTCACGTCGGCCATCGGGCCGTCCTTGGTGTTGAGCACAACGGCCAGGGACTGGTTGTTGGGCACAACGACCGCTTCGGTGTTCGGGTCGTTCTGCAGCGCATCATAGAAGTCGGTGGGCAGTTCCATCGCGACATCGATCTCGCCGGTTATCAGGGAGTCGCGGCGGACAGAGGCTTCCGGCATCAGGCGGAGCTGGATGGTGTCGGCATAGGCATGCTTCCTGCCGGCCGCAGCCGAGGTCGGCTCGGACCTGGCCTGGTAGTCCTCCCAGCGGGTGAGGGTCGTGCCCTGGTCAGGCATATAGCTGGTGATGGCGTATGGCCCGGTACAGTCGAGCGAGCGCGCTGCTTCGGTCGGGCTGGCGCCCTCGAGCGAGGCCTGGGACAGGATCACTGCCTGCTGGCCGGCAAGGATGCCGGGCACGATGGGAGTGGGGGTGGTGAGATTGAACCGGACGGTACGTTCATCGACCGCCTCGATCGACTCCGTCACGCCCTTGAACGAAGCGCCGATGCCGGCGGATTCACGGAACCGCTCCAGCGAGGCAACCACGTCGGCCGAGGTCAGGTCGGCACCGCTCTGGAACTTCAGCCCTTCGCGCAGGGTGACGGTCAACGTCTTGCCGTCCTCGCTGTACTCGAAGCTGTCCGCCAGCATGGGCTGGGGGGTCCAGGTCTCGTCGGTGGCGAACAGCCCTTCACAGGCGATCGCTGCGGTGAGCCAGTTCACGCCGAACGTCGTCACCACCGGGTCGGGTGAGGGCGCCATCTGCGAAATGCCGATTCGCAGCGTGCCGCCGCGCTCGAACTCGTCGGCCAGGGCCGGCTGCGCGGCCACGATGGCCAGCGATGCGCCGGCCAGCAGCATGCGCTGCAGGGTCTTCAACTGTGTCATAGATTCCTCCCTTGATCCTCTATCGGACTGTTTTGCAATGCAGGTTCGGGCACGAAGCCGTTGCCAGGGGTGACCGGCACCTGGACGTCGAGATCCAGCACCAGATAGCTGAGGCACTTGCCGTGGGTATCGACGGCGAGGCTGGAATTGACGCCGCCTTCGAGCGCATCCTCGATGACGAAATTGAGGGCCCCGAGCCCCGGCAGCTCGTAGCGCTGCACGCTTGTCACGCCGCGGTGGGCAAACAGCGCCGCAACCCGTTCGGCCGTGACCTGATCCTTCAGCAGCGGCCAATGCCGCTGGTCATAGGCGATGACGTTGACATTGAGCCGGTTGCCCTTGTCGCCGGAGCGGCCATGCGCCAGGGCGTGAAGCTTGGTGGTGCGTACTGGGCCGTTCATTGGGCAGTCTCGGCAAACTGGAAGCTGGGCGTGACCACCTCGCGAGGCACGAGATAGGAGAGGGTGCGCACGCGGGGCCTTACGCTCTGGCGCACGCCACCGCCTCCGGCAGGGCCACAGCAGTACAGAGCGTTGACTTCCTGCACGGCGCGCTCGACGACGCGCTGCTCGGAGGCGCCGAACGCAAAACGCACCCGGTAGTCGCCCGAACCGGCGTCGGAATAGTCGAGCAGCAGGTCGCCATTGTCCGAGTCAAAGGCGCTCAAGGTGCCGATGATGTCGGCGCGATGCCTGACCGGCAGGCCACGGCGCAGGATGCGTTCGTTGATCGTGGTGATTGCCAGCCGGGCGCGCGCCAGGGCGTTCGGTCCGGCATAGGAGATTTCGGCTTCCCCGAGCCAGTCGCCGAAGTAGCTGACGGTGGCCTTGAGTTGCTGCGGGGCCGCACGACCACGTGCACCGGAGACCCGGACCCGGTTGTCGCCGACCTGCTGGAGTTCGACGCCGGTGATGTCGAGCGTCACGTCCGGAGTGAGGTACGCAGCAGGGTCGTGAATCTCGTAGAGCAGTTGCTCCTTGACCGTTCGCAGGTCAACGAGCCCACCCGTGCCTGCGGCCTTGGTGATGACAAAGCTGCCGTCGGCGGAAACCTCGGCGATCGGGAATCCGATATTGGCGGTGTCGGGCACATCCTTGAAGCCAGGGTCGGCGAAGAAGCCGCCGGACACCTGTGATCCGCACTCGAGCAGGTGGCCCACCAGAGTGCCGGCAGCGATCAGATCAAGGTCCTGCCACGACCAGCCGAAATGAGCGACGAGTGGCCCAAGCGCAAGGGCCGGATCGGCAACCCGGCCGGTCACCACCACCTGTGCCCCTGCCTGAATGGCCTCGGCAATCGGGGCGGCGCCGACATAGGCGTTGATAGCGATGACATCGCCCTCAATACCGGGCAGGCGGCCGTCCCCGTCCCAGCGCTCCGCATCGCTCAGCTCGATGCGGCCCGCCAGATCGTCACCGGCAACCACCGCGATGCGGAGTGAACCGAGGCCGAGCCTATGTGCCATCGCCTGGATGGCCGCCGCCGCGGCTGGCGGGTTTGCCTGGCCGAAATTGCCGACGATGGTGATGCCGGACCTGACGCAGTCGGCGAGAACAGGCTCAAGCAGGTCCTCGAGCAGGGGCTCGTATCCGCGGGTGGGGTCCTGCCGCCGGGCGATATGCCCCAGTGCGAGTGTTCGTTCGCCAAGCGTTTCGAAGATGATTGCCCCGCCTTGCCCGGCGGCAGCGATGGCTGCGACGACGGACTGCGGTGCGTCGACGCGGTCACCTGAAAAACCAGCACCACTGCCTATGCGAAACACCATGACCCTCCCGTGATCGTGAGAGTCATCGGAAAGATTATCGATAATGTCAACGATGATTGTGCGGGCGGGCCGTTGCGGCTATCCTGTGCCTGTGCAAATCAATGGAGGCGACTGCACGGTGCCAGCAGCCAAGTCATTGCCTGAGCAGGCGAAAAGCTGGGACGCGGTGTATCGCGACCTGCAGCGCCAGATCATCGCTGGTCAGCTCCGGCCACGCGAGCGCCTGGTGGAGGACGAGATCATCGCCCGCACCGGCGCCACCCGGCACGCCGTGCGCAGGGCGTTCGATGAACTCGAGCGCATGGGGCTGGTGGTTCGCCAGCCAAACAAGGGCGTTCAGGTCCGCGACTACTCGATCCATGAGATCGAGGAACTCTACGAGATTCGGGAGTGCCTGGAGCGCCAGGCCGCGTCACGCTTCACCAAGCCCGCCGATCCGGCGTTCATCGAGCAGTTGACCGACATCGCGGCGCGGCATCGCGATGCCTCGCGGGCGCAGCATTTTGCCGAGGTGTTCTCGCTCAACAACACCTTCCACGAGGTGCTCTACCGTGCTGCCGGCAATCAGCAGCTGGCGAGCGCCATACTGCATTACACCTTTGCCACGCACCCGATTCGGACGCGTGCGTTTCCCAGCGAAGAGCTGCGCGAGATTGCCATCTCCGAGCACTTCGAAATGATCGATGCCATCGCCAACGGGGATGGGGAGCGGCTTGGATCAGTGATCATTCGCCACATCACGCGTCCGAAGGACTTCTATCTGAAGGCCACCTACATAGAGGCCTCGTTCTGAAGGGCGTTCGGCGACTCCAGCGGGCCTGATCTCTCGCCATTGGAACAGGAACGGTCAGTCGGTCGGGCCGGCGGCTATCCGGCCGAGTAGGTCATCTGCAGCCCTGGGGGGCAGAGCGCCGAACCGCATGGTGGCTGTAAAACTCTCACCGCGGGCGAGGTGGAGGAGGTCGCCCTTTCGCCGGGCAGCCTCCCGGCCCTCGGGACCCGCCGTGGCCGGCAGGGCGAACCCCATGGCTTGCCGTTCGGGTGCCCGGGTGATCCAGCGGACGGCGTAGGGAAGGTCATCCGGCTGCCAGCTGACGAAATCCGCGCTGCCATCGTCAAGAAGCTGCGCGCTGTGGGCCCATCCGTCCGGGCCAGCGGGCATTTTTAGCGTGGTGACAAATTCCGGCTCGATGCGGTCGTCGGGGCCGACGAGGCGATGCTGCCTGAAGTCGGCAGCGACGCGATCGTGCCAGTCATGGGTGCTCGGGGGCGCTGTCTCCGGCAGAGCCGGCTTCTCCCACGCGCAGGCGGCGTCATCGGCGCGGTCGACGAGCCGCGCAGAGGGAACCGGGGCAAAGTTCACATGCCCGAGGTACATGCAGGGCATGTGGTCGCCGCCGATGTTTTCGATCGTGACCGTGCAGTGCACATCAGCGCGTCGCTCGAAGAAGCGCAGCGTGGGCCGGAACTCGAACGCATGGGAGAAGGCTTCGCGATCGCTTGCCACGCCACCCAGCTCGACAAAGTGCTCGCCGTTGCTGGTCCCCAGTCGCAGATACGCCTGCTCAAAGGGGATGTTGGGAAGTTCACCGTGGGGCAGGTGATGCTCCCCCGCCTGCGGAGAGCCCATGGCGGTGCCTCCGCAGTGGACAAAGAAGGCGCCGTACGTCCTTCGGAACTCGCGCGTATCCACCGGTGCATCGAAGACCGACTGCATCGTCAGGCGCCGCTCGCCCGCGTAGGCGTCCCAGATCTGCTGACCCTTGAAGGGCAGCAGAGTGAACAGACCCGTCCCCGTGGAAAGCTCCAGCGCTTCTATGCCAGAAGCGTACCTGAATGCGTGGACGCGGATTTCCCCATGCTCCAGCAGCAGTCGCCGCTCGCGTTCGAACATGTCCCGGAACAGGTGCAGCGTCGTCGGCATGGCAGATGCACTCACTGCGGGTCCAGGCGAGGACCCGGGGCAGGGATCGGCTTGTCTAGGGGAGCGAGCTGGCCGCCCATGGCCATGCAGATCGTGTCCGCCGCCTCGTGGAGCAGGCCGACGACTTCCGCCAGCGGCTTGGGCGTTCCGTAGGTGCTGAGATAGGGTACGGTCACTGCCGCCAGGGCCGTTCCATTGCTGTCCAGTATCGGGAAGCTGATGTCGACGACACCGGGCAGCAAACGACCTTCGACCATTTCATAGCCGTTTTCCAGAATGGCCTCTATGCGTGCATGGAGATAGGCGAGCTCGGCCGGCTTGAGCTGAGATCTTGCCTGTTCGAGATACCATTCGCGG